>NZ_CP094469.1:0-332753 GCF_023347295.1 Faecalibacterium sp. I3-3-33 | reverse complement strand
CTACCCGGTGCATCTGCTGGTGCTGGCAGGTATCACGAACCTGCTGCTGTAAAGTTTTCCGGTTCAGCTGGCTCACCGCTGCAAGACGAAACGATTAGGAATGCCCTCCGCGTTGCTCTGGGCATATTCAGCGGAAAGATTATTTATAATTTTGGGGTTCTGAAAAGCCTGTGGGCTTTTCAGAACCCCTTTTTCACAGGTGGGGACGTAATGGAAAACGGCAGTTGCCCCTCATCCGACGCTACGCGCCACCTTCCCCCGGTGGGTGAAGGCTTTAGCGGTAGCGGTACAGTTTCCAGTTAACCCGTAAAGTTTCCGGGTTCGTCCGCTTCCGTTCCCGTAAAGTTTCCGGGGGCTTCCCCGGGGGGAGCTGTCGCGCAGCGACTGAGGGGCTATAAATGGAGAAGCGAAAAAAGCGTTAAAGCGATAGCGCCGACTGGCGCAGCGCTAGCTTTTTTGTGCTTCGACTTCTTCTTTAGGATTGTCAAGGGCGAGCAGCCCTTGGCCCGTTGCGGGGTGGGTGGAGTCCAGAGGTAGGGAGGGGGGAGTCGGAACACCCCTCCCTACCTCTGGCCCAGCGGAGCGTCTTTGCACGCCGAAAGCAATCAGAAACTTTCCGTCCTAACCGCAAACCTTCTCTCATGCCAAAGGCTCCCTCCCAGAGGGAGCTGTCAAAACCTATCGGTTTTGACTGAGGGAGTTCAGGCGCACCTTGGGGGAGCTGCCGAACGGAGTGAGACTGAAGGGGTCACAAAAAAGGAAAATCCCCCGCAGTTTTCATGAAACTACGAGGGATTTTCTTGGCGGAGTAGGAGGGATTTGAACCCTCGCGCCGTTGTTTAGACGACCTACGCCCTTAGCAGGGGCGCCTCTTCGGCCTCTTGAGTACTACTCCAGAGCAAAGTGCATTACACTTATTCAATAAAAAATGGCGGAGAGAGTGGGATTCGAACCCACGGTACGTTGCCGTACGGCAGTTTTCAAGACTGCTTCCTTAAACCACTCGGACATCTCTCCTTGTGGACACTCGCGTTACGCCGTGTCGAATGCCTACTTACTTTACCAGATTTACGCCGTTCTGTCAAGCCTTTATGCAAATTTTTTCTTTTTTCTGTGCGATAGCTGCACAACAGCTGCAATTATCACAACCTTTATTCGAAGTTTTTTTGGAATTTCTCTTTACAGAAACACCTTTTTGTTGTATAATAAAGCCAACATAAACCACCCATCGGGAAAAGGAGCATCATCATGTCGTTTTCAGAGCTATTGAAGCAGTGCCGCAAAAAGCAGGGCGTCAGCCAAGCGGAGCTTGCCTCCAGACTGGGGGTCACCCAGCAGGCTGTCGGCAAGTGGGAAAGCGGCAAGTCCTCCCCCGACCCCTCCACTGTGGCCCGCATTGCGGAGCTGTTGAACACCACGGCAGACTATCTGCTGGGGCTGTACCGCCCGGTCAGCAACGTTTCTGCCCCCGAGGAGCGCTTTTTCGGCAGCTACACCGAGAGCCTGATCCCGGTCATCGGCACGGTGAAGGCCGGCTACGGCGCACTGGCCTTTGAGGAGGACTACGGGCAAGAGTACGCCCGGGTAAAGGACCCCGCCAACTATTTTTATCTGGTGGTGCGCGGCGACAGCATGGAGCCCCGCATTCAGGACGGCGACCTTGCGCTGGTGCACAAGCAGGACACGCTGGAAAACGGTGATCTGGGCGTTCTGATCTACGGCGACGAGGGCGAGGGCACCCTCAAGCGCTACATCCAGCGCGGCAACTGCGTGGTATTGCAGCCCTTCAACCCCGCCTATCATGAAATGGTCATCAAGGGCGAGGAGCTGAACCACCTGCACATTGCAGGCCGCGTGGTAGAGACCAAGGCCAAGTGGTAAGCGGAACCCTCTCAGACGCCCCCTGTTTTTCATAAAGCCATCTGCTGTTTTGCGTATGGCTTTATTTTTTGACCCTTTTTCCCGGTTTTATCCCATTTGGAGGTGCATTCTGCATGGAACAGACCCTGATGGACAAGCTGACCATTCTGGCTGACAGCGCCAAATATGACGTTGCCTGCACCTCCAGCGGGGCGTCCCGCACCGCACGCCCGGGCACGGTGGGCAGCTGCTATGCCCCGGGCTGCTGCCATGCCTTTACCGCCGATGGCCGCTGCGTCAGCCTGCTCAAGGTGCTCATGACCAACTGCTGCTCCTTCGACTGCGGCTACTGCGTCAACCGCCGCTCCAACGATATCCCCCGCGCCACCTTTGCGCCCCGGGAACTGGCAGAGCTGACCATGGAATTCTACCGCCGCAACTATATCGAGGGGTTGTTTCTGTCCAGCGCGGTGCTGGGCACCCCGGACTATACCACCGAGCGGATGCTGGCGGTGCTGCGGCTGCTGCGGGGCGAATACCGCTTTGGGGGCTACATCCATGCCAAGGCCATTCCGGGCACAAGCCCGGAGCTTTTGCAGCAGCTGGGGTATCTGGCCGACCGTCTGAGCGTGAACGTGGAGTTGCCCAGCGAGCGCAGCCTGAACCTACTGGCCCCGGACAAGGGGCGGCACTCCATCTTCCGTCCCATGAAGCAGATCGCGGTATCCGGCGCTGCCAGCCGGGAGGAACTTACCCTTTACCGCCACGCGCCCAAGTTTGCCCCCGCCGGGCAGAGCACCCAGATGATCGTGGGTGCTTCGCCGGAGACGGACTACCACATCTTAAAACTGACCGAGGGAATGTACCACAAATACGGGCTGAAGCGGGTGTTCTACTCCGCCTACATTCCGGTAGCCGAGGACACCCGCCTGCCCACGCTGGACACAAAGCCGCCCCTTCTGCGGGAGCACCGGCTGTATCAGGCCGACTGGCTGCTGCGGTTCTACCAGTTCGAGGCGGACGAAATTTTAGATAAAGACAACCCCAACTTCAACCCCTATCTGGACCCCAAATGCAACTGGGCGGTGCAGCACTACGGGCTGTTCCCGGTGGACGTGAACCGCGCCCCCTTCGAGATGCTGCTGCGGGTGCCGGGCATCGGCCCAAAAAGTGCCCGGCGCATCTGGCGCGCCCGCAAGCAGGCGGCGCTGGGTCTGGACGAGCTCAAGCGCATGGGCGTGGTGCTCAAGCGGGCGCAGTACTTCATCACCTGCCGGGGCTTTTCCGGGGCGCACCCGGGACGCGGCAGTGCCGGGCGGGAGCGCATTACCCGGGCGCTCATCGACCCCAACGTATTCAGTGGCAGCTGCGAGCAGCTGAGCCTGTTCAGCCCGCCCGCTGTGGACAACCTCATCGGGCAGGGCGTACCGCCCCGGGCGGCTGTCCGCATGGTACGGGAGGAGGCGGTGCAATGTCTTGCCAAGGCACTGTAAGCCCCAAGGGGGCGCGCAAGCTGCACGATGCCGACGTGGTCTACCTGTATGACGGCAGCTTTGAGGGCTTTTTGTGCTGCGTATACGAAAGCTTTGCCCAGCACGAGCTTCCCTTTGCGGTGTGGACGCCCCAGCGGGAGACCGCCACCCTTTACCCGGTCAAGGAGATTACCACCGACCCCGCCGTTGCCCGGCGGGTGTTCGCAAGCTTTGGCAAAAAGCTGGGCGCAGAGACCGAGTACCTTGTCAGCCGGGATTTTCTCTCCGGGCAGGAGGACAAGGAGCTGCTGTTGCTCCGGTTTCTGCATCTGGCCTTTGCGCTGGGCCCGGGCACAGTCAAACGGGAGGGGCATCCGGTGGTCGCGCCCCTCTACGCCATGAAAAAAAGTCTGGACTGGGAGGTAGACAAGTTTCAGGGCTTTGTGCGGTTCGAGGAGCACGATGGGATGCTGGGCGCGGTCATCCACCCCAAAAATTATATCCTCCCCCTGCTGCGCCCGCACTTCTGCGGACGCTTCCCGGAGGAGGATTTCATGATCTACGATGCCGTCCATCAGGCGGTGCTGCTGCACGAGGGGCGCAGCACCCGGCTGCTGGAGCTGGCAGCGCCCTTGGAGCTGCCGCCGCCCAGTGCGCGGGAGCAGCAGTTTCAGGCACTGTGGACGCAGTTCTACAAAACGCTGGAAATCAAAGCGCGCCACAACGAAAAAGGCCGCATGACCCATTGCCCCAAGCGCTTCTGGGTAGATATGGTGGAGCTGAAGGAGGAATTACAATGAAAACAGGAAAAAAGTCCGGACGTTGGAAATATGCCGTCCCCGTACTGATTCTGGTACTGATTTTGGCACTGCTGGGGCTGCTCTGGAACAATGTGAATAATACGAGCAACTCCACGGACGAAATCTACCTCTACGGAGAGCGGCACGGCGAACAGTGGATCCTGAACCGAGAGTTGGAGATCTGGGGTGAATATTATAAAAAGGGAATGCGGGATCTGTTTGTGGAATACTCGTATGCAGATGCACAGTTCCTCAACCTGTGGATGCAGGCAGACGAAGACGAACTGCTGGAGCAGCAGATCAAGGACTGGGAAGGCTCAGCAGCCGGCACCGAGGTCAAAAAAAATTTTCTGAAGCAGATCAAGGAGAACTACCCAAAGACCGTGTTCCACGGCACCGATGTCGACCATACCTGGATGAGTACTGGCCCACGGTATCTGAAATATCTGAGAGCTAACGGACAGCAGGACACTGAAGAATATAAACGTGCGCAGGAAAACATCGTGCAGGGAAGGCAGTACTATAAGCTTTTGGAAACGGATAAAGAAGCTGCCGAACGGTACCGGGAGGACCGGATGGTGGAGAATTTCCAGCGCAGCTATCAGGAACTGGAAGAGGTGCACCATACCAACATCATGGGAATCTACGGGCGTGCACATATTGTTAACACAGGCTATTTGAATGCCGAATATTATATGGCAAAGCAGCTGAAGGAGAGCTACGGGGAAAAGCTTCACACCACAGACCTGATGCAGGAGCCGCAGCGAACCGACACACTGGAAGTCAACGGCAAGAGCTACACGGCTTCCTATTTCGGTGAGCAGGATATCTCGATGCTGAGCGGCTACAAGACCCGGAAATTCTGGCGACTGGAGGACGCATATGAAGATTTCAAGGTGCAGCCAACGGAGCAGGATATTCTGCCGTCTGACAATTACCCCGTCCGAATCGAGGCCGGGCAGGTGTTTGCCGTCGAATATCTGCTGTCGGACGGTTCGACCGAATGGCGGTATTACCGCTCGGACGGCACCATGCAGGACGGCCAGCTCATCACAATGCGGATAAAAATGGAGTAAGCCAGCTTTCTGCCCCGGCAAAGGATTTTTAGCCGAATTTTTACAAAGCGGTGCTGCTGCACGAGGGGCGCAGCACCCGGCTGCTGGAGTTGGCAGCGCCCTTGGAGCTGCCGCCGCCCAGTGCACAGGAGCAACAATTTCAGGCGCTGTGGACGCAGTTCTACAAGACGCTGGAAATCAAAGCGCGCCACAACGAAAAAGGCCGCATGACCCATTGCCCCAAGCGGTTTTGGGGCGATATGGTGGAGATGCAGGGGGAGTTGTAATTATTTTTCCTGTGCTTCCAGTGCGCTTTCCACGCCCTTGAGCAGATCCTCTGCCGGAATGCCGTACAGCCTTGCCAGTGCCATCAGGTTGGAGGTGTTCGGCTCTGAGGTGCCCGTCTCCCTTAATTAAAGATATTGTTGGGTAAAAAAGAAAGGTCAGTCGATTTTGCCGATGAAGCGGTAGTAGATTTCTACTTCCTGCTCACGGCTTCCGTCCTCGCCCTTGACAGCTTCGTGGACGGTTATTTTTTCAATTAGAGTGTTCAGAAGTTCGGCGGTCAGCTCCACAGGGTTGACATACTGTTTCATCAGGGCAATCCACTTTTCAGCATCCGCTGCGGTCTGTACGGCGGCTTCCATCGTTTCGTGAAGCTGTCTTATTTTTGTTTCAAGCTCCTTTTGCTCGTTCTGGTACTTCTCGGACAGCATATTGAAGTTATACTCGGTTATGCGTCCGGCAGACCAGTCCTCATACATTTTAGCAAACAGCCCGTCAACCTCGGCTTTACGCTTCTCTGCCTTTTTCAGCTCCGCAGCCTGCTTTTTCTTCGCAGAGTTTCTTTCCCTGTCGCTGGCATTGAGCAGGCGTTTCAGCAGCTTGTCCTCGTCTTTCTGTGCCAGCATAGACCAGTATTGCAGTCTTGCAAGCACATAGGCATACAGTACATCATAGCGGATATAGTGCATGGAACACTGGCGTAATCCCTGCCCGTTCTTGCTGCAATGGTAGTACCCGTATGGGTTCTTATTCTGCTTGTTTTCCCCATAGGCTAAAGACCATCCGCAGTCTGCACATTTTATCAATCCTGCGAAAATCTGTGTCGTACCGTTTCTGCGTTTCCTGCGTCTGCTTGCAATCAGCTCCTGAACTTTTTGGAACACTTCTTCAGAAATGATGGCTTCGTGGGTATTTTCCACACGATACCATTCTTCCTGCGGCTTCCGCACCTTTTTCTTGTTCTTGAATGAAATGTTGCTCTGCTTGTTGTGAATGCTGTGACCGATGTAGGTTTCCTCTTTCAAAATGCTCTTGACCTGTGCTATCGTCCACGCATAGGCTTTTTCTGCGGGCGCACCGGCGTAGATATTGGCGAAAGTCCCGTATCTTTCATAGTTCAGCCAGCCGGGGGTAGGTACTTTTTCCTCCACCAGAATCCGTGTAATGCTGGCGGCTCCACGCCCGTGTACAGCAAGGTCAAAAATCTTCTCTACAATCCAGCGTGTTTCCGGGTCGATCAGAAGATGACCTTTTTTGTCCGGGTCTTTTACATAGCCCAGCGGTGCATAGGCTCCATAGTGTGCGCCATTGGCAAATCTTGTGTGCATGGCAGCCTTGACCTTTTTGCTGGTCTGTCGGGCGTGCATTTCATTCAGGATGTTTAAGAACGGTGCAAGCTCGCTTTCTCCGTTGATGGTGTCCACATTGTCATTGATGGCAATGTAGCGTACTCCCTTGCTGGGGAAATAGATTTCCGTGTACTGACCGGTCAGGATATAGTTTCTTCCCAGACGGGATAAGTCCTTTGTGACAACGCAGTTGATTTTCCCGTCTTCGATGTCATCAATCATCCTTTGGAAACTTGGACGCTCGAAATTTGTCCCACTCCATCCGTCGTCAATGTACTCGTCTACAACGGTCAGCCCATGCTCTGCGGCATACTGTCTAAGCATCATGCGCTGGGTCTGGATACTGCCGCTTTCCCCCTGTAATTCATCGTCACGGCTCAATCTCAAATATAGTGCAGTGTTATAAATCGTTGTATTGTATGGTTGTTTCACGGTTAAAAATCCTCCTTCTAAAAGAAACAACCCACGCTTATACAATACTCGCTGGTACAAGTATATCATAAGCGTGGGCTGATTGACAGTCGTTATTCCGTATTTTTTCAGGAAGCGGCGGCAGCGTGCTGGATCACATCTTCCAGCAGGCTGTCAAGCGGCTTCCCATCCTGTGCGAAATGCTCCGATACCTTGATACGGACTTTCCCCATGACAAAATACTGGGTGCCGTCTTTTTCGGTAAGCAGGGTGCCGCTGTTTTTGTTATTGCTCTCGTTTTTGCTTTTTGCCATAGGCAGTTACCTCCATAAATGAAATATGCCCGACAAGGGAATGTCAGACAGGTGTACAGCCGCAGACTGTCTCCGTGTCAACCAAACCGTGTCAACCGGCAGAAAAGACTTTGAAAACAATCCATAGGCGCTCTATTATTACTTTTTACTTTTTCTTTGATTTCTTGGTTGACATGGTTGACAAAGGAGAGAAATGCCCCAAATATCAGGCTTTTCCCCGTCAACCGGCTGTCAACCAAAGCGTCAACCAAACTGTCAACCGGTGGCTTTTCAGAATGGAAGTTCCATTTGCCGGGCTTCTTCTTCCGTGATTTCCTGAAAACCGTCCCCCTCCGGCGGAGCTTGGTTGACACGCTCCCAGCCTTTTTGAGAACCGTATTTCTTATACCGCTTCGGGCTTTTGTAGGCTACCCAGCCCTGTATGATGCCGCCCGCAATGCCGGTATTCATAATCTCGCAGATTGCCCGTGTCTCCCAGTCTGCCGGGGAATTTAAGTTCCCCAGCGCTTCCTCATAAAGCTGCTTGGAACATACCCTGTCGCCGGTGTAGTCCTCCAAATAGGCGTAGATCATGCCGGCCTGTGTGTCTTCCTGCATAAAGTCCTGCTGGTGGGCGTTCAGGTATCGGTTCATTTCCATGCTGAATGACAGCTTATACTTCCCACTGCGATAAACCGTCATGGCTTCCGCCCACATCTGTTCGATATACGCCCTCGCCGCCGCTTCATCGTCCAGTATGTGAACCTCCGCCCGTTCCGGGTACACCGTCACGGGGAGAAAGCGCCGGTTGCCGGTGCGGTCACGGGGCAAAAAGTCCTGCCGGTTGGTCGTCCCTCCAAATACACATTGCCGCAGCCGGTCTGCCGGGTGTGTCTCATACGGCACTTTGTAGGTTTCTTTCTGGCGGCTTAAGAATGACTTGATTTCCTCAATACTCTTGGCGTTGGCTGTGGCAATCATCTCCGACATCTCGATAATCCAATGCCCTTGCAGCTTGCGGTACACATTTTCATCGTCCAGCTTCTTCAAATCGTCTGAAAACCATTCGTCCCTACCTGCCAGCAGCCGGAAAAAGGTAGATTTCCCGGCTCCCTGACCACCAACCAGACAGAGCATGACCTCAAACTTGCTCCCCGGTCTGAATACCCGCCGGATGGCTCCTATCAGGAACAGTTTCAAGGCTTCATAGGTGTATTCGTCCGTATCGGCTCCCAGAAAGTGATGCAGGGCGTAACGGATGCGCTCTGTGCCGTCCCATTGCAGGCTGTTCAGGTAATCCCTGACCGGATGGTAGCGGTTTTCATTGGCAACAATCTTGATGGCGCTCTGCACCTTTTTCTCGCTGGTAAGCCCGTAATTTTCTTCCAGATACAAAAGCAGGTAGTTCATGTCCATGTCGGTCAGCGTGGTACTGGTGCGCTCCCAGCCCAGCGGCTTCACAATGTCAATCTGCTCCGTCAAAAGGTTCAGGCGCAGCGCCCCACGAAACAGCGGGTCACGCTGGAACACCGTCAGGCAGTTTCGGATGCTGTTCTTCACGCCGCCTTTCTGCGTCCCCTCTAATGTCTCCCGGATTTCTGCTGGTGTCTGCGCCGGTTCCATTGTGTCCATCGTCTTTTTGACCGCTTCCTGCGTTTCCAGCGGCAATCTCTGAAATTCGCTGTTCAAGCCGCAGCACCTCCTTTCCCTGTGCGGCGATCAACGCCGCTTTTTCTTCTATTTCTCCGTATAACAAAATATCCAAAAGGTATTCTGTGTAGCTTATCCTCTGCAACGCTTCCACAAAAAGAGGATGCCAGATGGCATCCTGCGGCTGTGGGGCGTATGCTGTTTTCCAATGCTCCAACAGGCGCAGATAATCGCATAGCACCCGGAAACAATACCGTTCCGTTTCCTGAAATCTCTGCTCCGCTGATTTTTGTCGGGGCTGTGACCTGTTGTGACGCTTCCTATCTGGCGGCGCATTGCCGGATTTCTCATAGGAAACGCCGAAGTCCTCCGCAAGCCTGACCGCAGCTTCCCGTTTCCCCAATCCATGCAGCAAAGCGGAAAAGTCGATCACATCCCCGGAAGCCCCGCAGCCGAAGCAGTAAAAGCGGCTGTCCACTTTCATGCTGGGCGTGCGGTCATTGTGGAATGGACAGCAGACCATGCCGTTTCTCCCCACCCGGATTCCATAGAATGAAGCAGCCTGCCGGGTGGTAACAGACTGTTTCACCGCTTCAAATACATTCAAATGCTCCCTCCATAAAAATGCCGGCAGCGGTAAAGCTGCCGATTATATCATAATTCCATCTCGTGTTTCTTTCTCTGTACTTCCTGTGGCTGCTCCCTCCGGCGCAGTGCGGTATCTACGGCGTTCTGCACCTGCCGCAGCCGTATGACTTCCTCCCGGAGCGGCTTGTGCTGCGGAGACAGTTCGGCATACTCTGTTTTTAACTGTGCGTATTCCTGTTTCCATGCTTTCAGGGCAATGGGTTTTCCGTCCAGTTTTTCTTTCAGAATACGGCGGGCGGCATAAAACAGCCGTAACTCCGCATCGTGGGATGTTTCAAATTTCTCCCTCTGTTTCTTAAACTTGATATTGTTCAATTCCGTATGAATAGGTTTTAGCCGCTGGTAATTCTCGCCCTCCCGTATCAATTCCTGCAATTCCTTTATCCGGGCAGATTTCTTTTTCATGGAGCCGCTTAATGCTTCAAATTCTTCACTGACAGAGGAAAGACGCTCCTGCAAATCCTCTAATGTGAGCAGCTTGTTTTCCGTCAGATAATTGACGGCTTCGGCAAACTGCTTTAAGTTTCCGGTTCTGGCTTTATTGCTCCATGCCCCTGCGTTGCGCTGGTTGTAATAAGCGATCAGCAGGTCGGCAAGGCTCGGTGTCTGGGGTTTGGAAAGTTCTTCTTTTACCTCTGCCATCCAGACAAACAGGGCTTTGATCTTCTTCCTCACATCCTGCATGAGCCGGTTGGTGGCTTTAATCCAGCGGTTCAGTTCCCCTTTCTCGGTGCGGATGCCCTTTGCTTCCATCTGCCGGACATTAGCTCCCTCGTGGACAGTAGGTATCAGGTCAAGCCCCTGCCGCACATAGGAACGGTGGTCGATACGCACATCCAGCCCTTTTTCCTCAAATTTTGTATTAACGGCAGCCGCCCACTGCTCCCGCCAGTGTTCCAGCGTTTCCGGCTCATGCCAGTCTGTTGTATGGACAGCGTTAAACATATAATCGCCGTTTTTATCCCGGATTCGGTTTCCATCTTCATCAAGAAGATATTCCCGACGCTGTTTTTGTCCCCATGTGCCATCCGGGTTCAAAGGGCGCATGGTTGTCATCACATGAAAATGCGGGTTAGGGATGCCGCCGTCCTCTTTCTCCGGGCTGTGAAAAGCAAGGTCGGCAATCATGCCTTTTGTCACAAACTGCTCCTGTACGAACTTCCTCGCCAGCTCCATGTTTTCTTCCAGCGTCAATTCATTCTGCATGGCAATATCAAAGGAATAGGCAAGCTGTGCTTTTGGATGTTTCTCGCAGTTCTCCACAGCATTCCAGAGGGTCGCCCGGTCAAGATATATTTCCGGCGCATGGGGCGGCAGCATGATTTCCGAAGCGATCACGCCGCCCTTTTTGGTGTAGTCGCTGACTTCTCCATAGTAGCTGCTGTAAAGACGCTCCCCGGCTCGATAGGCTGCGCTGGCAATGGCGCTCTGACCGGCGCTGCGCTTGATCTGTGCGATTGAAAAATGATAAAGTGCTATCCTTAGTCACCGCCTTTCTCCTGCCCGGAAATACGGGCGTGGTTCTCTGTGGCAGACCGGATGAAATGCTCCGCCTGCGGCAGATTCAAAATGCTTTCCATGAGGGAATAAAATTCCGCTTCGGATAGCTCCTTTGTCTGTGGTGCAATGCTCTCAATAGCTGCCCCACGGGTAATCAGCCGGTGCGTCCTCTGTTTCCGGGAACCGCTTTCCAGATACGCCTGCCGGTTTTTCAAACGCTGCATTTTCCGTTTTTCCTGTTCCAGCAGGACAGTGGTTTTTTCATATTCCTGCTTCAACTGTTCCAAAGATTTTTCCATGTTCTCACATCCTTTGCTGATAAGATAAAGAAAGACCATCCGCAGACAGTCCGTGTGTCAGTGCTTCTATAAAACCCGATGAAAAGGGAAAACCGCAGAGCGGATTTCTCTTTGCGGCGGGTACACAGGGGATAGCCGCTTTAGCGGCGCAAGGGGGTGTAGCCACCTTGTCGGAGCGAAGCGAACGCAGACCTCGGATTGCTGATTTTATCAGCGGCAGAGGTAAGCTCCGCAGGACGCACGATACATGGTCTTTAGACTATGTATAGAAGTGCGCCCTTAGTTCCTAAGGGATTTTGCCGTTTCCGGCAGTCTTGTCCTTTTTCTTGGAACGCTTGGAAAGATACTTCGGGCAGTCAACCACAACCGCCCGGAAGCTCTGTTTACATTCGTGCTGGCATTTCCGGCACAGTTCGTTGTAAGTGATACGGCTGCGGTCATTTAAGAAGAAAGACCATTCCAACCGCCGCTTGTTACTCATTCTTGCCATAACCGGCTCCTTTCTCCGTTTCTATCTGATGTACGCAGATAGGCTGTTTTGATGTAGCGTCTCGGTATCATTTTTAAGTTTTTTTCCCTCTGTATGCCCCTTTGGAAAGTGCGGCAGTATTGCAAGTCAGGGAATGATACCTCACGCTTATTTGTCGCTTCCCGGTACGGTTTCGGAGCCTTTTGCCATCCATTCAAAGAAAGCAATTTTGCTGACCTTGATAAGTCTGCCCCTGCGGAACGCTGGAAAGCCGGGTGTGTGTACCAGCTCATAGGCGCTCGCTCTTGAAATTCCCATAATCCGCTGAATGTCCGCCACATCCAGAACCAGCGGTAAATCCTCGTAGCTGTTCAATCTCTTTTTATCGTTCATTCTGTTCCTCCCATAAATCAAATAGGTTAAAATGCTTCCTGTTGCCGTTCTCCCCAAAAGCCGTTTTCCTGCCCCATTCCTGCGGTGTTTCCCTGCATTGGTGCGCCGAATGCGTCACTTCTCCTGCCGGTCATATCCCTTTTGGACGGTCATTCACTTGTCAAGGTACTGTGCGGTACGAAATTACCAACCGCAATCATCATAGCGTACTATCCTTGACAAAACAATGATTCTGCGATACCATGAGTGTAACGGATATAACTGAATTATATAATTACCATAAACAAAGGCAGGGGATAGGGATGGAGAATCAGTTTATACGGCATGAGCCATGTTTTGAGAGGATTTTGTTTGTCCTGACGCTGGACAGGAAGAAAATGAAAGAGCGGATTTTGATTGGGGAAGAACAGCAGATCCGCTTCCGTCTGAACGGGAGCCAAAACGCAGAGGTGCTTTGTGATATGACACGCCCACTGGGAACTTTTTTGATAAACTTTGAGCGTGACACGGACAGAGACTGGAACTTATACGGGCTTTCTCCGCTGCGGCAAGCTCTCCACTCCAACCGATGGAAACAGCCGGAGCTGGAGCAGGCGGCAAGCGAATTTCTTTGGGAGAAATATCTTAGCAACGACCCTCTGAAAATGTATGTGGCGTTCCGTATCTGGAACAGCTATCTGCTTGCCAGAGAACCCCGTGACCGTAACGCTGCCTGTGACCGCTTCATGGATAAAATGAGCAGACTGACCGGGGTATTCCAAAACGAAACCATGAGCTTTGACAGGGAGACAGGAAAACCGAAACAATTTCAAGCTGGCAGCCTTTATTTCAAAGGCGCACCGTCAGAAGATACCCGGCTTGACCTCTGGTTCCCGGACAACCGGCGCACAGAAGAATGTGTGTCTGCCTATGCGTCCCTCTACCCGTTGATTACCTATTATCTGAACAGGCTGAATGACTGGGGGCTTTGCTTCCGGCGGTGCAAGGTCTGTGGAAAATATTTTCTGGCAAAGAGCCAGCGGTATGAGCTGTGCAGCGACAAGTGCCGAAAAGCACAGGCGCTTCAAAACAAGCGGGAATTTGACGAGAGGTCAAGAGAAAATAACTATGACCTGCTTTATAAAAATGAATGCCAGAACTGGCGCAACAAAATAAACCGGGTAAAAAATACCGCAGGCTTTCCGGCTGACCGTCTGGAAAAAATACAGGCTTCCTTTTCCGACTTTAAGAAAGAAGCCTTACAGAGAAAAAAGGCTGTAAAAACAGGAACGGCCAGCCCGAAAGAATTTACGGACTGGCTGTATCAGCAGAGTAATGTAATTGTTGAGCTGACCGAGATATGAAAAACTTTCTATCGTCAATTTCGCATTATTGCAATAACAGATTGCTTCTTCCATGAATGGTAATATTATCATCAAACTTTTGGAAGAACTATAAATGTCCGAGGTGCCTTTGATTTCGACAAAAAAACAGGCTGAATTGTTACAACGCTCGGACATTTCAAAAATTTTTTTGAGAAAAGGCGAAAAAGGCGGAGCAGCACACGCCGCCCCGCCGATCTCAAAAGGTCATTCCATCGCCCGCATTTGTTCAATCAGAGATTGTTTTTTCTGTCTGCGGACTGTCCATACAGACAAAATCAGCTCCATTCCGAACAATACCAGAATGAACAGACCCATTTCCAAAACCGGGAATTTGTAAGGCACTACTTTTCCGGCAAAAGCTCCTACACTAAATTTGCTGCAAGCAAAGATGGAAGCCGGAAGCCCAACGATCAGCGTCGCCAATGTTGCAAAGAATGCATAGCACAGCCCCTCGCAGATATTCATTTTACATAGCTGCTTTTGGGTCAGTCCGATGGAACGCAAAACACTGTTTTCCTGTTTTCTGGACATTTGATTAGAGAGGGTCGTGTTAATTAGGTTGATAACGCCAAAGAGGAATACCAGCCATGAAAGTACCTCCATACTGCCAAATACAAAAGAATTTATATTTTTTTCATACTCAATTACAGTGTTAATATCATCTAATGCAATATCCGTATGAGCGGATATAATATTTTTTAATTCATCCCTCACATGATCCGCTTTTTGGGGATCACTTACAATGCTCCATGAATAATCGAAAGAGGTGATTTCCGGGTGCAGTTCATGGAACAATGCTTCCGGTGCAAATTCCAATACACCGTCAAAGTGATGTGTTCCATGTCCATTATCCAGATTATTGTTAAACACCCCGGATATAGTAACCGGAATGGTTGATTTCCCGGAGATAAGTTCAGCTGTTTCTCCGACACCTATATGTTCACGGTTACTTGTTGCCGAATCAATTAGGATGCTGTGTGTATCCGTCGGCATAGTGCCCTCTATCAATGAAGCTTCAACCTTAGAATAATTTTGATCAGTCAGTATATCACACATACCACCATATTCAATTCCGTTGACGTTATAATTTATATGAAGGCTTTGCCTTTTTGCAATCACATCGGTTACACCGTCAATAGACAAAATTTCCTGTTTGAGTTCCTCATTCAGTGGATTTCCTGCTGCCATGACTTCTTGTTCTGACAACTTTGAATCCAGATAAACCTTATAGTCACCATCCGGGAACTCTTGTCTTGCAAGCGCCTCTGGGGAGCGCAGCAAAACAATGGAGGATACCACAAGCAGGATAATTCCGCCCAAACTCAAAGACGCTATAATAGAGATTGTCTTTTTGCGGTCACGCTTAAAATTCGCAATTCCCATTGAAACAGGATTGAGCTTGATATTCTTTTTCCGGCTGCGGATGTCCTTTTGCACCGGGGTAAAACGGACGGCTTCAATGGGGGAAATCCCTGCCGCGATTTTCACCGGCTTACGGATGGAAATAGACACCATGATCCAACTGCTTATGAGTGTCAGGGAAACCATAACGACATAGGAAACAGCGTTAAATCCCTTGGAAAACAGAAGAAAACCGCAGCATACGCCCAGCACTGTACCAACCAAAATTCCGATACTGCCGAGTTTGCGTCCCTCCCGCTTTACAATCCGCTTGATTTGCTTTGGCGTTGCACCAATCGTCCGAAGCTGTCCGTAGCTCCTGATTTTGTCATTGATGGAGATACGGAAGATACTCTGAATCACAATATAGCCGCCGATCAGAACAATAACAATCACACCAACAATCGGTAAAAAATCAAAGGATTTAGAAGCATAAGCAAAATACTTGTTGTTCATGCTGGGATTAGGAAGCTGATATTCCTCTGCAATCTCCCTGCAATAAGAGGTTATCAGTTCCTCGCCCAACTGGTCGCTGTTTTTGAAATGGACATAGGCGCGATACCCAGCCGGATCAAACCCTTTCCATTCTGTCAGGGCAGCTTTGGAAAGAATGATAGCGCAGGTATTCGCTTCTTTTTCATTTACGCTGTCCATAATGCCGGTAACGACATAATCACCATGAAAACTCTCGGTATCTAAGGTCACACTGTCCCCGATCTTGGCATTGTTTCCATAGGTGGAGAGAAAGTATTCGCTTACGACAACTTCATTTGCTTTTTGGGGCAGATTCCCCTCCAATAGCTTCATTTGGTCGCGCCCAATCTCCATCATTTCTGCGTCATTATATACATAAGAGGCATGATAGCCCTGTTCCGAAAGTTCCTCACCGAGCATATAGTAGCCGCCTACGCGCTCAAACTCCGGCAGTCCTTTCAGGGTTTCAATGTCGTTTTCCTCTACGCCCAGCCAGACCGCCTCATAAGTATCGACAACCTGATTGCGCTGCATTTGTGTCAGGGAAGTAGCTACAATTCCCGTAAAGCAGATCAGAAATGCCGCCAGCGCAACGGCGATCACTACCATCAGATTCCGGCGCTTCTCGCTTTGCAAACTTTTCTTTGCCAGCTTCTTTGTAATGGCGCTGGTATCATTTTCAAAAGGCCATGTCATAGCCTGCCACCTCCTTATTCCACAATCTTGCCATCCTCAATGCGGACAATCCGATCTGCAAGGCGGGCAATGTCGTTGTTGTGGGTAATCATCACAACAGTTTGCCGGAACTCCGCACTGGTACGCTTGATAAGCCCCAGCACCTCGGCGCTGGTCTTGCTGTCAAGGTTGCCAGTCGGCTCGTCGGCCAGCACAATAGCCGGTTTGGTAATCAGGGCGCGGGCAATCGCCACACGCTGCTGCTGTCCGCCGGAAAGATTGTTCGGCATATTTTTCAGTTTATCTTCCAGTCCCAGCAGGTGAACGATCTCGTCCAAAAACTTCTGATCCACCGTGTCCCCGTCCAGCTCCACCGGCAGGACAATGTTCTCATACACATTCAGAATGGGAACAAGGTTATAGTTCTGGAAGATAAAACCGATGTTGCGGCGGCGGAAGATGGTAAGCTGTTCGTCGTTCATTTTCGACAGCTCTTTGTCCCGGACAATCACATTGCCGGAAGTAGGGGTGTCCAGCCCGCCCATCATGTGAAGCAGGGTAGACTTGCCGCTGCCGGAGGTTCCCACAACGGCCACAAACTCGCCGTCATTTACGGAGAAGTTCACGCCGTCAAGGGCGCGGGTGATGTTCGGCTCTGTGCCGTAATACTTTTTCAGGTCGATAGTCTGTAAAATGCTCATAAAATTCAATCCTTTCTTTGTTTGTTGTAAATGTGGAACGCTGCTGCGCCGGTGGCCGCCAACTGCACCAGAATCAGCACAGCGAACAGACCGAAGCTCTCATAGTAGAACAATTCATCCCAAAATAGGAGAACATCACAGAGAGCAGTCAAGGCAACCGTCCAGCGGATGTGCCGGGCCAGCCATTGCCGGAACACCAGCACAAGGGCAACGGGCGGGACGATCAGCAGCGCCAGATTCAAAATCAAGGTCGGGGTCAGTTCCATTGCGTCGCCTCCTCACTTTTGTTGATAAGGGTATTGTAAAACCCAAATGTCCGCGAAATGTTACAGCGGCCAAAAATTTTCATTGAAAATCGGGGTGAAATGTTACAACACTCGGACATTTCAAAAATTCTTATGACAATTCCCGTATTTGATCTACCAGAGATTGTTTTTTTATCTGCCGAATTGCCAAATACGAGAAAAGCATTTGGACGGCAAGCATCAGTATAAAATAACTGAACATTTCAACTGTCGGAAAATGATAGCTTACTTTTCCAAAAATACTCATTGCACTAAAGACGGTGCAGAGAAGATACCCGATAAGAGTTCCGCATGATATGGAAAGAAGAAGCACCCCTAATGTATAGAACAAGCCCTCTATCAATAACATTTTTGAAAGCTGTTTACTGCTCAAACCAACCGCTTGCAAAACACCCAGTTCTCGCTTCCGGGTCAAGATGTTTGTTATCAGTGTGTTTAGCAGATTGATAATGCCAAAAACCCCGATAAACATAACAAAAATGTAGACTGGCATACGATAGTTCAATAGTTTTTCGTTGTATGCCTCTACCCAATCATTCAAGGTACTAACATAGAGGCTGGAAGTCGGTGGAATTATCTTTTGGATTTCATCTTTTGCGGCTGCCCATTTACTGTCATCTGTATCTACAATAAATTGATAATTGAGGTTTTCAATAGGAACGATCTTTGACAGCATTTCTAAAGGAATAAATAGCGTATCATATCCGCCATACGGGATATTAGCGTCCACAATTCCCATTACTTTTACTTCCAATGTTTGTCCGCCAACTTCAATCAGAAGTTCGTCCCCAATCGCTGCATCCCACCCAAAAGTTTCTTTCCACTGTGGGCCATTTTCAATAATAATGCCATTGTTTTTAAGTAGTTCCTGCAAATCTGCTGTACCATCAATCAAATATTGCTCAATCAATTTTTGAGAGCTTCGTGTATATGCGTCTGAAACAATCGGTTCAATATCTCCCGTTGGCATACGAACATTCAAAACGGTGCCTTGGTATTCTTTTATTTCTTCCACACCATCTATGTCCAAAATGGATTCTCTAAAATCTTCTGTAAGCAGATTCGATTTTTGGAGTTCTGAATATTGTTCGCTGTTATGTGCCTGTGGCCCGTAATCGCCTAATTCAAGGCGAATTTCTCCGTAAGGAAAACTCCTACGCGCCATCGCTAAAGGATCAATGGAATTAAAATATGCAGAGCTTGCCATCAGCAAAATTCCACATACCCCTAACGACAGAATCGTTAAGGCGGTTTTCTTTCTGTTCCTTGCAAAATTAAGAAAAGCTAAGTTTTTTGCGGATAGAGAACGATGTAACACTTTTGTACTGTTGGACATTACATCATTATTGCTCGCCATATAACGGACTGCTTCAATAGGCGTAACATGAGCAGCAATCTTGGCTGGCTTAATTACAGCAATCATAACGCATAAATACACAAACAGAGCTGTGACAGCGGCAATTACAAATACCATTAAAGTGTTCCAGCCTTGCGGGACAAGGACATATCCCGCTATTGCACCGGCTAATATTCCAATCGGAATACCAATTTTGGAAAGATGAAATCCCTCTCTAAAAACGATTCTTTTCATCTGTTTTCCAGTTGCCCCTATTGTCCGCAGTTTTCCATATTCTTTTGTTTTTCTGGCTATGGACACATAGAACAGACTGTAAATAACAAGGGTACACGCCAAAGCGATAATAAGACTGATAAATGCTATTACAGTGATATATTGACTGCTTCTCTGTTCAATGAGAGAAAAATAATATGTTGAAAACTGCATTTGCTCCGGCTGTATTTTCAATTCTCTGCACAATGTTGATAATTCAGCTTGTATAGCAGCCTTAGACCAACCATCAGATTCATTCAAACGGATATAAGCGGAGTATGCCGGTTCGCTGAGCTTGTTTTCAATATAGGACTGCGACACGAATACGGAATAATTTGAATTTTCGACAGGCAAAATACCACATAAGGTATAATCTTTTTCTCCATCTCCCAGATTTAACGATATAATATCGCCCACGGATTTGGACAATCCAGCTCTATCAAGAAACGCCTTTGTGATAGCAATTTCATTTGTAGATTTGGGCAATTCCCCCTCCAAATCAGGATATTTTGCTAATTTCATTAGTGTTTCATCCATTGAACGGACGGTTAATTTGTAGTCCCCATAAGATACTAAACCCAATAAATGACTTACACCCACTTGAACCCTACTGTCATTTACTAATTTTGTAATGGTATCATTATCGACTTCATTGATAATTGCTTGATAACGCCCAGCTGCATCATTTAATGATTTTCGCTGCGAAGCAAAAAAATACAAGGTCGTTGTCATTATCAAGCAGGTAGCTAAGGCAATCGTAATGATAATGAGGATGTTTCTACTTTTATCTGCTTTTAAGTTTCGTTTTGCCAACTTTTTTGTAATGGCGCTTGTATCGTTCTCAAAAGGCCATGTCATAGTTGTATCACCTCCATATTTGATAAGGCCATTGTAAAACCCAAATGTCCGCGAAATGTTACAGCGGCTAAAAAATTTCATTGAAAATCGGGGTGAAATGTTACAACGCTCGGACATTTCAAAAAAATTTACGGCGGGCAGCCGGGAATGGCCGTCCGCCGCGATTTATTTTGTAGGCAGCATAATGGAAAATTCTGAACCCTTGCCCGGCTCCGAAACCACTTTGATATAGCCACCCTGCCGCGTTACGATCTCGCGGGCCAGATACAGGCCAATGCCCACGCCCTGCTGTTCGTGTACTTCTTCCTCACGATAGAAGCGCCGGAAGATGGCGGCCTGATTGCTTTCGGAAATGCCCTTGCCGGTGTCGGTCACTTTGATCTCCACATACATTTCCCACAGCACCACCGACACAGCGATTTTCCCGCCTGCCGGGGTGTACTTCACCGCATTGTCCAGCAGGTTAAAGAGGGCTTCGGATGTCCACTTGCTGTCATGAGAAAAGGCCAAATCCTCCGGGCAGTCCACGGACACGGCGATTTCCTTTTTCTCCGCTGCATACACGATCCCACTCATGGCCTGCGCCACGGTATCAAAGAGGCGGCCCGGCTTCTTATCCAACTGGATCACGCCCGTTTCCAGCCGTGAGGTTTTCACAAGGGCCTGAAAGAGAAAGTCCAGCTTATCCGTCTGGCTGCGGATTCCCCGGATAAAGTCGGTGCGCTCCGCCTCGGTCATGGGCTTTTCCAGCAGGGTGTCCGTCGCCATTTTCAGATTGCTCACCGGCGTTTTCACCTGATGGGAAATATCTGATACAAGGGTCTGTAACTCCTGCCGTTCCTCGTCCACCCGGCGGCGGTTCTCCTGCATGATCTGGTAAAGCCTTGCCAGCCGGTGTCCGATTCTGGCAAGCTGGGTTTCGCTGTCCTCCGGGCGCTGGGGCGCTTCATTCCCGGCGATCATGTGGTCTAAAGTCTGGCACAGGTCAGCGGTAAACTGCGACAGCCGCGTTCCAAACGCCTGCGTCAGTACAAAAATCCCCACAAGGGCGCACAGCAGCAGCACCCCGCCCGTCAGCAGCACCGCCGTCTGTTTTGTCACAAAAAACAGGGCTATGGTGATCCCGGACATGGAGAGGGCAAGCCCTATTGCCACCCGGCCAAACAGCCGCTTTACCGAGAGGTTTTGAAACTTCATTTTGCCTCGCCTCCCGTCCATTGATAGCCCATGCCGTAAACGGTCTTGATGTAGGGTGCGCCGCCGTCGGCTTCAATCTTGCTGCGAATCCGGCTGATGGAGGTTGTCAGGGTGTGTTCGTCCACAAACCTTTCGTCTATATCCCACAGCTTTTCCAAAAGCTGCCCACGGGTCAGCACTTGCCGGGGATTTTTACGGAACAGGTTCAGCATTTTGTACTCCATCGGGGATAGGGTCAGGGGCTTGCCATTTAGGGAAGCCGTCTGCTCCGAGAAGTCCAGAAACAGCCGCCCGTCGTCGTAAATGTCCTTGGCCGGTTTGTGGTGTTCCAGCATGGCAAACATGGCTTTGATTTTCCGCTGCAAGGCCCCGATCACAAAGGGCTTTGTGATGTAGTCCACCGCGCCCACCTCATAGCCCCGTATCTGGTCGCTCTCCTGATCGTTGGCGGTTAGGAAAATCACGATGGTGTCCGGGTGTTGGGGCTTTATCAGCTTGCACAGCTCAAAACCATTTCCATCCGGCAGGTTGATGTCCAGCAGCACTAAATCAAATTCCCGCTGGCGGATGGCGGCGGCTGCGGTTCTGGCATTTAGGGCAGAAGTCACGCCGTAGCCGTCTGCGGTCAGGTTATAGTCTAACATCTTATTCAAAAAACTGTCGTCCTCGACAATTAAAATCTGCTTCATATCCTCACTTCCTTTGCTTTTTGCAGATAGTATAACAGGCAAATGTCCGAGAATTGTTACAAGGACAAATATATTTATCATTTTACAGCTTTTTTATGTGTACTGCAATTTTATAAAAGAAAGGACAGCAGTATCATCAAATTGCTGTCCTTGCGGTTTATTATAGCTGGTAGTGTATAAGCGTGGGTTCATCATATTTGGTGTGGTATCTTTAACTATGGGAAACTCCGTTTTCCCACTTGGACACTGCCTGACGGCTTACGCCGATGCTCTCGGCCACGAACTCCTGTGTCATCTTGCAGCGGGTGCGGTTCTCCTTGAGCATCTCGGAAAGTGACTTGCGCACGATTTTGACTTCCTCCGTGAGCTTCGGCGGCTTTTCCAGATTGCGGGCGATGCGCCAGAGCAGATAGATTGCCGCCACGATGGCGACCGGGATCAGGATCCGGAACAGGATATTGGTATAGCGGTAGAACTTTTCCAGCAGCAAAACTCTGCGAAGCCAGGCATCCGCCTGTTCCTTAGTCGCTTCCTGCGTTTCTACTTCTATGACCTTAAGCAGGGCAACAGCAGTTCGGTTCAGCAGGTTCATCATAGCGGGTTCCTCCTTTGGCATTTTCCGGTTGGATTTTCTGTGGCACGATTTTAGCACAAAAGCCCGGTTGCGTCCACCAACCAGAGCGCAAACTCCGGTTGCGGCGCGTATTTTTAGCCTATTCTGATAGATAATTCACAAAAACGTTGCATCTGCATCGTTGCAACGGGCAAAACCTATGGTATACTATAAGGGATATCCGGGCAGGCATTTCTGCCCCCCAACACCCCCGCTGCGGGGTCAACACAAAAGGAGTATTGTAGCGTTATGGTTCGCATTACTATGGAAGACGGCGGCATCATCGACATCGAGCTGAACGAAGATGTTGCCCCCATCACCTGTGAGAATTTTAAAAAGCTGGTCAAGGAAGGCTTTTACAACGGCCTGACCTTCCACCGTGTCATCCCCGGCTTTATGATCCAGGGCGGCTGCCCGCTGGGCACCGGCACCGGCGGCCCGGGCTGGAACATCAAGGGCGAGTTTGCCGCTAACGGCGTCAACAACCCCCTCAAGCACACCCGGGGTGTGATCAGCATGGCCCGCAGCATGAACCCCAACAGCGCAGGCAGCCAGTTCTTCATCATGCATCAGGATGCACCCCATCTGGACGGCCAGTACGCCGCCTTCGGCAAGGTGGTTGCCGGCATGGACGTTGTGGATAAGATCGCTGCTGTCCGCACCGACTGGAACGACAAGCCCACCACCCCGGTCAAGATGAAGACCGTGGAGCTCATCGAGGGCTAATTTTAAATGCAAAATAGCGGAACACCCTGCGGGTGTTCCGCTATTTTTTAACCCTCTCAGGCGCTCCCGCGCCAGCTCCCCCGAAGGGGGAGCCAAGTCATAAAGTCCAGCACTAAAGTGTTAGGACAAAAGAGGCCGTTTCTCATTGCGTCCTTCTTTGTGAAAAGGGGATCCCGGAGCGTCCGCAGACGCTCCGGGATCCCGAAATAAAAATCAAATTCCTTGAATCATGGCCAAAGCGCACGCGGCGGCCATTTCAAATCGTTTTCAGCAGCCTTCCTTTTCAGCCAGCTTGCGGCCCATGAGCACGCCCATGACCGAGGCCATCATCAGCCCGCGCGTCCAGCCGGAGGAGTCGCCCAAGCAGTGCAGGCCCTGAATGTTGGTATCAAGGTTCTCGTCCATCTTCACCTTGTTGGAGTAGAACTTCAGCTCCGGGCTGTACAGCAGGGTCTCGTTGGCGGCAAAGCCGGGCACGACCATATCCAGCATCTTGATGAACTCAATGATATTGGTCATGGCGCGGTAGGGCATGGCGGCGGTGATATCACCGGCCACGGCGTCCTTCAACGTGGGCTTCACGTTGGACTGTGCCAGTTCCTTCTGCCATGTGCGCTTGCCGTCCAGAATATCGCCGTAGCGCTGCACCATGATGTGGCCTGCGCCCAGCATATTGGTCAGCTCACCCACCTTCTGGGCGTAGGCGATGGGCTGGTTGAAGGGCTCGGTAAAGTTGTGGGACACCAGAATGGCAAGGTTGGTGTTCGGGCTCTTCTTTTCCTTAAAGCTGTGGCCGTTGACCACCGCAAGGTCGTTGTCGTAGTTCTCCTGCGCCACAAAGCCGCCGGGGTTCTGGCAGAAGGTGCGCACCTTGTTCTTCCACGGCTTCGGGTAGCCGATGAGCTTGGACTCATACAGCACCTTGTTCACCTTTTCCATCACCTCGTTGCGGCACTCCACGCGCACGCCGATGTCCACGGTGCCGGGCTTGTGGGCGATGTGGTGCTCTGCGCAGAGTTTTTCCAGCCAGTCTGCGCCGCGCCGTCCGGTGCCGATGACCACCTCGTCCGCATACACGGGCAGCAGGCTGTCGCCGTCCTTCAGCAGCACGCCCTTGCAGCCTTCCTCTTCCAGAATGATATTCTCGCACTCGGTATTGAAGCGCATCTCCACGCCGTTGTCTGCCAGATAGTTCTGGATAGCCAGATACAGCTCCTGTGCCTTCTCGGTGCCCAGATGGCGGATGGGGCAATCCACCAGCTTCAGACCCGCGTGGATGGCGTTTTTGCGGATTTCCTTGATGTCCTCACCGGTGTAGATGCCCTCCACATGGGGGTCTGCGCCGAACTCCAGATAAATTTTATCGGTGTAGTCGATGAGCTCCTGCGCAAACTCCTCCCCGATGAGGGTGGGCAGGTCGCCGCCTACCTCATAGGACAGGCTCAGCTTGCCGTCCGAGAACGCGCCCGCACCGGAAAAGCCGGTGGTGATGGCGCAGGTGGGGCGGCAGTTGACGCAGTGGCCTACCTCTGCCTTGGGGCAGTGGCGCTTTTCCACCGGCTTGCCCTTTTCCACCAGCAGCATCTTCTTTTTGCTGCCGTGGCGCAGCAGCTCCACAGCGGTAAAGATGCCGGCAGGGCCCGCACCCACGATGATCAGATCGTACTTTTCCATGATATTGTTCCTTTTTCCTTTCTATTTTGACAGGGGCTTACTTTCGCTCCTCCTGCTCCACGGTGGCGCTCTCGTCCACATGGTCCAGCTCTACGGCGGTAGCCTCTGCATCGGTGCGGGTCACGTCCGGGGCAACAACGCCATCGCCGTTCAGGTCCTCACCGGTGATGGATTCCAGCACGGACTGGGTCTCCGGGTGCAGCTTGGCAAAGCGGCGCACCGCAAGGATGGTGTACAGGGCGCTGAGCAGGTTGATGGCACCTTCCACGATCAGGATAACGCCGATGGCCATCACCAGCGTTTCCATGGCGCCGAAGGGGTTTGCGATCAGCACCACGCCCAGCACCACGCTGAGCACCGGCAGCAGCAGAAAGCCCTTCCAGCTGTCGTAGCCGCAGCGGCGCAGGTCCAAGGCGTTCTGCACCCGGCCAATGGCGTCAAAGATGACGAACAGGCCGAACACGATGGGCAGGATGCTTACCACGATATCGCTGCGCAGCAGCAGAAAAACACCCAGTGCAAGGCAGACAAGGCCGGAGATCAGGGTAAGCTGGCTCTGGAACACCCCGCGCTCCACCACAAAGTAGCGGATCAGCTGCACCGCTGCGCAGGCCAGCACCACGCCGCCCAGCGCGTAGCAGACGATGTTCAGCGCCGTGCCGGGCTTCATGACCAGAAAAATGCCCAGCCCGACGTACAGCAGGCTCATGAAGATCAGGTTCCACTTCAGCTTTTTTACCATAGAGATCACGTTCCTTTCGTTTGCAGGGCCGCTGCCCGCACCCGGGTCAGTGGTACAGGGGTGCGATGGTGGTCTTGTTGATACGGGCATAGAAGGCCAGACTCATCAGGATGCTGACGACTTCCGCAATGAGGAAGGCCCACCAGACATTGTTGACATTGCCGGTCTGTGCCAGCAGCCACGCCGCCGGCAGCAGCACGAACAGCTGACGGCAGACCGAAACGATCAGGCTGAAAACGCCGTTGCCCAGCGCCTGAAACACCGAGCTGAGCACGATGCTGACGCCTGCCAGCAGGAAATGCAGGCAGATGATGCGCATGGCCGGGATGCCGATGGCCAGCATGGCATCACTGGCGGCAAAGATGCTCAGCACCAGCCCGGGCGCGAACTGGAACACGCAGAAGCCCGCCAGCATGATGCCTTCGGCGTAGCACACCGACAGCTTGATGGTCTTTTTCACGCGGTCCGGCCTGCGGGCACCGTAGTTGTAGCCGATGATGGGCACCATGCCGTTGTTCAGGCCGAAAATGGGCATGAACACGAAACTTTGCAGCTTGAAGTAGACGCCGAACACCGCCACCGCCGTAGCCGAGAAGGCCATCAGGATCAGGTTCATGCCGAAGGTCATCAGGCTGCCCACGCACTGCATGGCGATGCTGGGCAGACCCACGGTGTAGATGCGGCCAATGGCCTTGGCGCTGGGACGGAAGCCTTTGAAGCTGATCTGGATATCTGGGTTTTTGCGGGTGTTGAAGTACAAGGTCATGCCTGCACCGCAGAACTGGCCGATGACCGTAGCCACCGCCGCGCCGGTGGTGCCGGACAGTGCCTCGCCGCAGTAGCCGAAGATGAAGATGGGGTCCAGAATGATGTTCACCACGGCACCCACCAGCTGGCTGATCATACTCAGATGGGTGCGGCCGGTGGCGGCCAGCAGCTTTTCGCCCATGGTCTGGGTGAAAATGCCCAGACTGAAGATGCAGCAAACCGACAGATACTGAATGCCCTGCTGCGCGATGACGGGGTCACTGGTCTGGGCGTAGAAGTAGGGCTTCATGCAGGTAAGGCCGATGACAAAAAACACCGCAAAGCTGCACAGGGAAAGGAAGATGCCGTTTTCTGCGGTGGTGTTGGCGCGGCCCTGGTTCTTCTCGCCAAGGCTCTTGCTCAGCAGGGCGTTCACGCCCACGCCGGTGCCCACGCCTACGGCGATCATGACATTCTGCAATGAAAAGGCCAGCGATACGGCGGTAAGGGCGCTCTCGCTGACATGGGACACGAACACCGAGTCCACCACGTTGTACAGCGCCTGCACCAGCATGGAGATCATCATCGGGATGCTGAGTTTCAGCAAAAGGGGATTGATCTCCATGGTGCCCATGATATTTTCCCGCACCTCGGCGGGTGCGGTCTGCGATTGATTTGCTTTCACGATTTCTCCTTGCCGGAAATGTGGGCAGGGCACAGAAGCGCCCTGCCCACGTTCTGTCGTTGTTTATTGGGTCTTGCTGGGGGTCACAGCGTCTTTTCCTTGGCGGCGGCTGCGTCTAAGATCATCTTTACGCAGGTCTCGCGGCCAAGGGCGGCGTTGATGGCCAGATCGTAGTTATGGGCATCGCCCCAGCGGTTCTGGGTGTAGTAGTTGTAGTAGGCCGAGCGGTTGCGGTCGGTCTTTTCCACCTCTTCCTTGATGCCCTTTTCGTCCTTGGCTTTTACCAGAGGGTTCGTCTTGGCGTACTGCAAGCGCCACTCCTTGGGTGCATACACGAACACCCGCAGCACGTCCTTGCGCTCCCGCAGAACGTAGTCACCGCAGCGGCCAAGGATCACGCAGGGGCCTTCCTCGGCCAGCTGCTTGATGATACGGCTCTGCAGAATGAACACCTGATCGCCCAGCGGCAGCTCGTTACCCATGGTGTACAGGCTGTACAGCAGGCTGTGGGTGTGCCGTTTCTCGCTGGCGGCAACAGCCTCCTCCGACAAGCCGGAGTTCTTTGCTGCCATGGTGATCAGCTCCTTGTCGTAAAGCTTGATGCCCAGCGCATTTGCCACGTCCTCTGCGATGTAGCGTCCGCCGGTGCAGTACTCACGGCCCAAAGTGATGATCGTCTTTGCCATAATGTGTTCCTCCTGTTTCATATATGCCCTGAAAAAGCTTACGGCTGTGCCGGGGCGTCCCCGGTCTGGCCATTGGCTTTGGGTTCTGTGCTGGCGGGCGCAGGCTTCGGCTTCGGCAGCCGTACCTCTGCTACCCGCATGGTGCCGGTCTGGTCCACTGCATACACACTGCAGCGCCCGCCTGCGGCCAGCAGCTCCGGCGGGAACTGTACCCCGCCATCCTCGGTGCGGGTACAGCGCAAAAAGGTGCGGTGGGCGGTGGTGGCGTGCGCCACGCCATCGTGGGGCGCGCAGGCGATCCAGCCGGAAAAATCCTCCGGCAGGTCTGCGGGTTCTCCCCGCCGCTCAAAGTAGTAAACGCCCGGCTCTGTGCCGGCGCGCAGGTCGCAGCGCAGCCGCCGGGGACGGTCGGCCTCGGCCTCCCGCTGCTTTGGCCGCAGGGCAATGGCCTTGCCGGTAAAGTAGCGCATAAAATCCACCAGCGCCATGGTGCAGTTCACTGCGCCGTTGGTATCGGCGGTAGGGTCGTTCAGCAGCACGAAGTCTGCCATTACGGCGTCATTGTGACCGAAACCGTGCAGCCCCATCCACAGCCGCACCGGGTCGCGCTGACCGCGCACCCGCCGCTCCACCTGCACTGCCACCGAGCAGCCGTCGTGGATCTGCTCCCGCAGGTCGGCAAGATCCATCCACGCCTGCCAGCAGGGGTAGCCGCAGCAGCCTGCGGCGGCTGCCGCAAAGGCGGTATTGCCGGTAGAGCGGGTGCTGCCGTCCTCCATGGCGTAGGCCACTTCTTCCGGCAGGATATCCTCGCCCCAGCGGTTCATCAGCGCCGCCATGACCAGCGGCAGGTCCATCTCCCGCCCAAAGCTGGGGTCGTGGGCGGAAAGGCAGTATTCCGGCAGATAGAGCCGCCGGTTCAGCGGGTGGCCGTTGTGCTTTTCCCACGCAAGGGGACGCACCGCCGCTGCCAGCAGACGCACCGCCGGGGTGACTTTATCGTTGTTGGTGGAAAGGTTCACCTGCAGCTGCACGCCGGTGCCGCCGCCCGGGGCGGCTACCGTGACGGTATCGCCCATCAAAAAGATCATGCCGTCCTCGCTCTGGCTGGACACGCTGCACCGGGGGTAATCCGGTGCCCACTTGCCAAAGCTCATCCAGCTTGTCCACGCCCCTGCTGCGTACACCCGGCAGCGCACCTCCACCATGGTGTCCCGGGGTGCGTGGGCGTTCCAGCTGACGTTCAGGTTGCAGAAGGCCGGCATGGCAAACTCCGGGGTGGTGTAGCTGCCGTACAAAAGGCTGCGCCCGGCCACACTGTCCAGCACCAGTGCGCCGTTTTCCAGCGCAAGGTTGTCCAGCTGCCCGCGGGAAAAGGTCTCTGTCCCCTGCAGCACAAGATTATTCCGTTGTTCCATGGGACATCGCTCCTTTCCGCAGTGTCAGCACTTATTCCTCCGGGGTGTCGTCGTCGGCGTAGTCCTCTTTCAGGGCGGCTTCCAACTCGGCGTCCTTCATTTTGCGGATGTTCTCCTCAATGTGGAACACCCGGTCAATATCGCCGTACACGATCTGGCAGGACACCTCGGTGACGAACCAGAAACCGAAGATCAGCATCAGGAAAAGCCCCAGCGGCATGCACAAGATCACCACGCCCCAGAACAGCACCTGCACGATGGCGGCAGCCAGTGCGTGGGGCAGAAAGGCGATCATGCAGTTGATGCTGTTTTTCAAAGTCAGGCTCAAAGGCTGCTCCAGCAGCACCACCTGCGGCCACATATAGGCAAACAGCATCTGGAACAGCACCAGATTGAGCACCGTAGCCACCCACAGCGGAACACCCACGTTGGTACCGTGGTACAGCATATTGAAGCAGAAATAGACGAGGAAAATTTGCAGCGTGACCACCACGGTGTACAGCACACCGGGCACAAGGCTGGCCTTGAAGTTGCGCTTGAAGGCCTTGCGGTAGGTCACCCACCAGTAGCCCGCCTCGTCGCGCAGCGCGCGCAGGACGGTATCGTACATGCCGGCCAGTGCGGGCCCGGCCAGCAGACCGCCCACGGCAGCGCTGCCCAGCATCACCGGCAGGCTGTTCTGCAAAAAGCCGATGTACACCAGACAGATGACCGGTGCAAACCCGATGCAGGTCAGCAGATTTGCAAGGAACATGCCGTTCATATCACGGCCTACAAGCTCAAAAAAGCGGCCGACGCCGGTCTTGCGGGGGGCGTCCTTTTCGACGCCCTTACCGGCCTTGAAATCATTGGCAGAAGGAAAAAGACCCATAGTAACTGCGGTACCTCTCTTACGTTTTTAACCGGCACCGCAGGCGTTTTGTCTGGAAAGTGCCATTGTGCTGGCTTTACAGATATAAATATACCCGTATTTTGTCAATTTTGCAAGACACAACTCGGTCGAATTGTAAAAAAACTTTTATCTCTCCCTTTTTTGTAGAAAGTGTGCTACAATGACAATGGCAGATTTTGCAAATAGGAGGAAACTATCATGAGCATTTTTCGCACCATTGCGATGTTCATTTATCTGTTCGGATACATGATCCTGCATTACGGCATCCTGCGCCGCGCCGAGCGCGCCGCAGCCGCCGGAGATACCGCCACCGTGGAGCAGATCGTGAACCAGCATATCCCCCGCTGGAGCCGGGGCATCTTAAAGGTGACCGGTGTTTCCCTGTCGGTGGAAGGGCTGGAGAACATCCCCAAAGACCGCCCCTGCGTGTTTGTGGCGAACCATCGCAGCTACTACGACATCCCCTTGCTGCTGGCCGGGCTGGAAAAGCCCCACGGCATCCTTGCCAAGGAAGAGCTGGAAAAGATTCCCCTGCTCAACCGCTGGATGAAGCTGCTGGGCTGCGTGTTCGTGCAGCGTGACGATGTACGCGCCTCGGTGCGGGCACTGAACGATGCCACCGCCATCGTAGAGGGCGGCCGCAGCTTTGTCATCTTCCCCGAGGGCACCCGCTACAAGGGCGAAGAGGGCGGCGCAGGCGAGTTCAAGGCCGGTGCTTTCCGTATTGCCGTCAAGACCGGCGCCCCGGTGGTGCCTGTGGCTGTGACCGGTGCCCGCGCCCTGTTCGAGAGCAATGGCAACCGCTGCCGCCCGGGCAGCGTGCGTATCAAGATCATGCCCCCCATCCAGACCGCCGGCATGAGCAAGGCCGAGCAGAAGCAGCTGCCCGATGCCGTGCGCCAGAGCATTCTGGCTGCGCTGAAGTAACAGCCTTTCCCGCCCGTTTCATCACACAGGAGAACTATTTTATGGCAAGCTACCGTTACGAACGCGACATTGACCCCAAGGATCTCAAGCCCCGCAAACAGCGGCAGTACAGCCGCAGGGAGCGCTGGGCAAACTGGTGGGACTACAACCTGAAATGGGTGCTGATCTTCGGCATTGCCGGTGCGTTCGTGGCGTACTGCTTTATCGGGCAGTATTTCCTGACCACCCACCCGGACTACAACATTGCGGTGGTAAGCCCCTACTACCTGCCCGAGGCCACCGTCACCGCCTTGCAAGAGCAGCTTGCCGCCTATGGCGAGGACTGCAACGGCGACGGCAAGGTGGTGGTAAAGCTGAACCAGTACACCATGGCCTTCAACAGTGAGGATTCGGACGCTTATCTGGATATGGCGGGCACCACCAAGCTTTCCACCGATATCCAAAGTTCCCTCAGCTCCATCTTTATCCTCTATGACCCCGCAGGCTTCCAGCAGACCACCGGCACGTTGCGGTATCTGGACGGCCATCTGCCCAAGTCCGATGCCGACAGCGACTGGTGGAACATGGTCTACCGCTGGACGGACTGCCCGGTGCTGACCGGGATGGAGCTGGGCAGCTACACCTCGGACGCGGTGCAGAGCGCCAGCGGCGACAGCCAGCAGCTGCTGGCAGATTACTATATCGGCATCCGGGGCGCATGGCTGAAGGAATCCGCTTCCCTGCTGGAAAACAGCGAGCCCCTTTGGGCAAACCTGACCGCCGGAGCTGTCTCCACCGCCGGGGAGGGGCAGTAAGATGCGCTTCCGCATCAAAGCCGGCGGCCCCGCCGCACGGTTTACCTTTGACCGCACCCCAAAGCCCCAGCCGCCCGCGCCGCCTGTCCTCCGCGCCGCAGACCTTGATAACCCCTACGGGCGCTATTACGGCAAGGCCCGCAGCTGGGAGGATATTTTGAAGAATAAAAACAGTGATTGAGAGGCTCTCTGGTCGTCGCCGCAGGCGATGACCAGAGAGCCTCTGTTTTCTATTTTCGTCTTTTTACCCATAGCTGATTTGAAATTTTCTCCACCCTCAAATGGAGGGCGGTTTGTTGTTTCTCTGTCCCGGTTATGGTATACTTACTAGGTATCCCCGCAAAAACCGACCAAAAAGGATGTGACCCCCATGGACGCACTGGAACAAGCCCGTGCCGAGATCGACACGGTGGATGCGCAGCTGGCTGCGCTGTTCGAGCGCCGGATGGCTGCTGTTTTGCAGGTGGCCGAATATAAGCGGGCGCACGGCCTGCCCATCTACGATGCCGCCCGGGAGGCCGCCGTGCTGGAAAAGGCCGCAGCCCGCATCCAGCAGCCTGCGCTGCGCCCTTACTATAAAGACCATGTCCAGCACATGATGGACATCGCCAAGCAATACGAGGCCGCTGTGCTGGGGCGCAACCGCGCCGCCTATCAGGGGGTGGAAGGGGCGTTTGCCCACATCGCCCTCAAGGCGCTGTTTCCCCACGCCGAGGCTGTGAGTTACGCCACATGGGACGAGGTGTTCGAGGCCGTGGCCTCGGGCGAAGCCGCCCACGGCGTAGTGCCCTTTGAAAACAGCCACGCCGGGGATGTTTCCGCCGTGCTGGACCTGTGCTATAACCACCCGGAGCTGTGGGTGGTGGATGTGTACGACCTGCCCATCTCCCAGAACCTTCTGGTGCTGCCGGGCACCCAGCTTTCCCAGCTGCGCACCGTGTACAGCCATCAGCAGGCCATTGCCCAGAGCGAGACCTTTTTAAAGCAGTTCCGTCTGCCCGCCACCGCCATGACAAACACCGCCATGGCTGCAAAGTTCGTGGCAGAAAGCAAAGACCCGACAAAGGCCGCCATTGCCAGCGCCGAGACTGCCGCCCTGTACGGGCTGGAAATTCTGGTGTCCAACATCAACACCGACGGCGACAACACCACCCGGTTCATCGTGCTCAGCCGCGATAAGCCCACGGCGGGCAACCGGTTCTCCCTGCTGTTCACGGTGGACAACAAACCCGGCAAGCTGGCGGAGGTCATTCAGGTCATCGGTGCAAGCGGTTTCAATATGGAGTCCATCAAGAGCCGCCCCATGCCGCACGTCCCCTTTGAATATTATTTTTATGTAGAGCTGGTGGGCGATGCCGCCGCCGGCGAGACCGCCGCGCTGCTGCGCGAGCTTGACCGCACCTGCCGGACGGTGCGGCTGTTAGGAGTGTATACAAAATGAGTGATTTTATCGGAACCAAGCTGACCATGAATCTGGGTGAGCGCAGCTACGACATCATCGTTAAGCGCGGCTCGCTGGAAAACCTGTATCAGTTCGCCCGGCTGGACCGCCGGGTGGCGGTGGTCACCGACAGCGGTGTGCCCGCACAGTACGCACAGATGGTAGCCGACCAGTGCAAGGACGCCACCATCATCACCGTGCCGCAGGGCGAGGCCAGCAAGAGCTTTAAAATTCTGGAGACCGTGCTGCGGCAGATGCTGGACTTCGGCATGGGGCGGGGCGACCTTGTGGTGGCCGTGGGCGGCGGCGTGGTGGGTGACCTTGCCGGTTTTGCCGCTTCCATCTATATGCGCGGCATCGACTTTATCAACTGCCCCACCACCACCCTTTCCATGATCGATTCCTCCATTGGCGGCAAGACCGCCGTGGATCTGGGCGACACCAAAAACATCGTGGGTGCCTTCTGGCAGCCCAAGCTGGTCATCGTGGACCCGGACACCCTGTCCACCCTGCCCCGCCGCCACTTCATCAACGGTCTGGCCGAGGCGGTCAAGGCCGGGCTTCTGGCCGACCCGGAGCTGTTCTCCATCTTTGAAAAAGAGGACGTGGACGACCGCATCGGTGATATCATCTGCCGCAGCCTGCGCTTTAAAAAGAGCATCGTGGAGCAGGACGAGACCGAGCAGGGTATGCGCAAGGCGCTGAACTTCGGCCACACCATCGGCCACGGCATCGAGGCCGTGAAGGGCATCAAGGGACGCCGCACCACCGGCCTGTTCCACGGCGAGTGCGTGGCGCTGGGCATGCTGCCCATGATCGAATCCAAGGCTTTACAAAAGCGGGTGCGCGCCGTGTACCGCCGCTTAGGCCTGCCCACCCGCACCGCCTACGATAAGGAAAAGGTGCTGGCTGAGATGCTGCACGACAAAAAAGCGCAGGGCGGGCAGATCACCATCATCAAAGTGCCCGGCCTTGGCTGCTGGCGCGCCGAGACCATCCCTGTGGAGGGGCTGCGCCCGCTGCTGGGCATGGAGGACTGACCCATGAAAAATACCTTTGGCAGCGACCTTTCGCTGACCATCTTCGGCGAGAGCCATGGCCGCGCCGTGGGTGCGGTGCTGGACGGCATGGCCGCCGGTGTGCCGGTAGATGAGGGCTTTCTCGCCGCCTGCATGGACAAGCGCCGCGCCCGGGGCGACGGCCTTTCCACCCCCCGTGTGGAGGCGGATGCGGTGCAGCTGCTGTCCGGTGTGGTGAACGGCCACACCACCGGCACCGCCATCGCCCTGATGATCGAAAACCAGAACACCCGCAGCGGCGACTACGCCAAGACCGCCGACCTTCTGCGCCCCGGCCATGCGGACTTTACCGCCTATGCCAAGTACCACGGCTTTCAGGACGCCCGGGGCGGCGGGCACTTTTCCGGCCGGGTGACCGCAGCCCTTGTGGCAGGCGGCAGCATCGTGCTGGCCGCACTGCAGCGGGCGGGCATTGATATCACCACCCACATCGCCCGGTGCGCGGATATTGCCGATACCCCCTTTGCGCTGGACGACCCCGCCGCCCTTGCGGCACAGGTGGGGACGCTTGCCAGCAAAGCCGAGGGCTTTGCGGTGCTGGACGCCGCCGTGGAGGAGCCCATGAAAGCCGCCATCCGCGCCGCCGGTGCCGAGGGCGACAGCGTGGGCGGCGTGCTGGAAACTGCCATCCTCGGTCTGCCCGCCGGGATCGGCGAACCCTATTTTGACAGCGTGGAGAGCGAGATCGCCCACCTTGCCTTTTCCATCCCGGCGGTCAAGGGCATCGAGTTCGGCACCGGCTTCGGCTTTGCCGGGCTGCGCGGCTCCGAGGCAAACGACGCCTTCCGCATGACGGCAGAGGGTGCGGTGGTCACCGCCACCAACCACAACGCGGGCATCAACGGCGGCATCGCCAACGGGATGCCGGTGGTGTTCCGCACCGCTGTCAAGCCCACCCCCAGCATCTACAAACAGCAGAATACGGTGGACTACATCGCAAAAAAGGACGCACAGCTGTCCATTCAGGGGCGGCACGACCCGTGCATCGTGCCCCGGGCCGCCATTGTACAGAGCTGCGCCGCCGCCCTTGCGGTGGGCGATCTGCTCACCGCCCGGTACGGTACACGGTGGATGACCGACCCCACCGGCTACCGGAAGGAGGACTGAGATGGAATACGGACTCATCGGCGGCAAGCTGGGACACTCCTACTCCAAGACCATCCATGAGCTGCTCTGCGGGTACAGCTACGAGCTGTGCCCCCTGCCCACCGAAGCAGACGCCCGCGCCTTTTTGCAGCGGCGGCAGTTCAAGGCCATCAATGTGACCATCCCCTATAAAAAGCTGGTGATGGAATACTGCTCCTTCATCGACCCCCGCGCCCGCGCCATCGGCGCGGTGAACACGGTGGTGAATAAAAACGGCCTGCTCTACGGCTACAACACGGATTATCTGGGCTTTGCCCACCTGTGCGAAGCCCACGGCGTGGAACTTGCAGGCAAGACCGTGCTCATTTTAGGCACCGGCGGCACCCACAATACCACCCGCGCGGTGGCGCTGGACAAGGGCGCTGCCAAGGTGCTGACGGTCAGCCGCACCCCCGACCCGGAAAAGGGCGAGCTGAGCTACGCCGAAGCCGTGTGCAGCGGCGCACAGGTGGTGTTCAACACCACCCCCGCCGGGATGTACCCCAATGTGGGCGTGTGCAGTCTGGACGTAGCCGCCATGCCCGGGCTGGAAGCCGTGGTGGACGTGGTCTATAACCCCAACAAGACGGAACTCATTCTCCGCGCCGAGGAAGCCGGTGTGCCGGTAGCCGTAGGCGGGCTGGAGATGCTGGTGGCACAGGCGGTGTATGCCGCCGAATACTTCCTTGGCCGCAAGTTCGAGGACGTCCCGGGCGAGGTGCGGCGCATCACGGCCGCGCTGCGCCGCGAGACGCTGAACATCGCCCTTGTGGGCATGCCCTCCTGCGGCAAATCCACCCTTGGCCGTCTGCTGGCAAAGCAGCTGGGCAGACCCCTTGTGGATCTGGACGAGGAGATCGTCAAGGCAGACGGGCGCAGCATCCCGGATATCTTTGCCGCCGAGGGCGAAGCGGGCTTCCGGGCAAAGGAAGCCGCGCAGATTGCCCGATTCGGCAAGGAAAAGGGGCTTGTGCTCTCCTGCGGCGGCGGCGCGGTGAAGCGGGCAGAGAACGTCCGCGCTCTGCGCCAGAACGGCGTGGTGCTGTTCATTGACCGGCCGGTGGAAGCGCTGGCTGTGGGCGGCAACCGTCCGCTTTCTTCCAGCGCCGAGGCGCTGCGCACCATGGAGGCTCAGCGCCGCCCGCTGTACCTTGCCGCCGCAGATGCGGTGATTTCTAACACCGGCACGCTGGCCCAGACGCTGGCAGCTGCACAGGAGGCACTGGATGAAATTTTTGATTCTTAACGGGCCAAACATCAATCTGGCGCGCTGGTCTGAGCCCGGCGTGCCGGGCGAGGTGGACTACACCGGCCTGATGGACTATGTGCAGGCGGGCTGCGACCAGCTTGGCATCGAGACCGACATCTGCCAGTCCAACCACGAGGGCGACCTCATCGACGAGATCCAGTCTGCCCCCGGGCGGGTGGACGGCATCGTGCTGAACCCGGGCGGCTACGCCCATTACAGCGTGGCTATTCTGGACGCGCTGCGGCTGTGCAGCGTGCCCGCCGTAGAGGTGATGCTGGACGCCCCGGACGAGCGCGAGCCCTTCCGCAAAACAGACGTGGTGTCCTTTGGCTGTCAGGGACATTTTATCGGCGAAGGCCCGCAGGGCTACCTGCACGCCTGCATCTGGCTGGCGCAGCTGCTGCGCACCGACGGCTCCTCTAAGGCGCATATCGTGATGTAAAATAAACAGGAAAGGAACGACCTCCCATGATCATCTCCACCAAAAAAGGTACTCCCAAAGAGGAGCTGGAAAAGATCGTTGATAAATTCGAAAAACAGGGTCTGGACGTGACCCTGATCACCGGCAAGGACTACAACGTGTTCGGTCTGGTGGGCGATACCACCAAGATCGACGAGCGGGACGTGCTGGCAAACCCGTGGATCGATAACGTTACCCGCGTGTCTGCGCCCTATAAGCGCGCCAACCGCCTGTTCCACCCCGCAGACTCGGTCATCGACTGCGGCGGCGTAAAGATCGGCAGCAAGGAAAAGATCGCCGTTATGGCGGGCCCCTGCAGCATCGAGAACGCCGAGCAGGCTCTGCGCATCGCGCAGGGGGTCAAGGCGGGCGGCGCGGCACTGTTCCGCGGCGGTGCCTACAAGCCCCGCACCTCTCCCTACGCCTTTCAGGGTCTTGAGACCGAGGGCATCTTAGATATGGTAAAGGCCCGCGAAGCCACCGGCCTGCCCATCGTTTCCGAGCTGATGAGCGAGGACCGCATCCCGGAGTTTGAGGAGTATGTGGACGTGGTGCAGATCGGCGCACGCAATATGCAGAACTTCCAGCTGCTCAAGGCCGTGGGCAAAATGCACAAGCCTGTGCTGCTCAAGCGCGGCCTGTGCAACACCATCGAGGAGTGGATCATGAGCGCCGAGTACATTATGGCCGGCGGCAACGAGCAGGTCATCTTCTGTGAGCGCGGCATCCGCACCTTTGAAAAATACACCCGCAACACGCTGGATCTTTCCGCCGTGCCCATCATCCACGAAAAGACCCATCTACCCATCGTGGTAGACCCCAGCCACGCCACCGGCAAGGCCAATCTGGTGGAGCCGATGATGATCGCCGCCGTGGCCGCCGGTGCGGACGGTCTGGAGGTAGAGGTACACTACGACCCCCAGCACGCATGGAGCGATGGCGCACAGTGCCTGACCCCGGACGCCTTTGCACAGGCTATGGCAAAGTGCCGTCAGGTGGCTTGGGCTATCGGCCGGGAGATGTAAACCGTTTACCCCCTCAGGCGCTGACGCGCCAGCTCCCCCAAGGGGGCGCCTGAAGCGCTGCCCGGGGGAAATCTTCAAAAGGATAACACCGCTATGCTAGTAACCATCAGACCTGCCCCCGGCGGCATCGGGGGTGTGATCGCCGCACCGCCCAGCAAAAGCATGGCGCACCGCGCCGTGCTGTGTGCCGCGCTGGCCGTGGGGCGCTCCCATATCACCCATCTGGAATTCAGCAAGGACATCTCTGCCACCCTGTCCGCTGCCGCGCAGCTGTGCGCCGCCGTGGACACCGGCGCAGACGATGCCACTGTGCAAGGGCTTGGACATTTTCTGCCCCTGACCGCCCCGGTGGACTGCTGCGAAAGCGGCAGCACCCTGCGGTTTTTGATTCCCATTGCCAGCCTGACCGGCCAGCCGGTCACCTTTACCGGGCGTGGGCGGCTGATGGAGCGCCCGCAATCCATATACGAAATGTTATATCGTGAGCAGAATCTACGATTTGAGCAATTCCCCGCCGGGCTGACCGTGGAGGGCGCACTGACCCCCGGGGACTATCGGCTGGCGGGCAACGTGTCCAGCCAGTTCATCAGCGGGCTGCTGTTCGCGCTGCCGCTGCTGCCCGGGGATAGCACCCTGCACCTTATTCCCCCGGTGGAGAGCCGCAGCTACATCGACATGACCCGCGCCGTGCAGGCCGCCTTTGGGGTGCACAGCCGCTGGCTGGACGAAACCACCCTGCTGCTGCCCGGCGGGCAGCAGTACCACCCCTGCGACTACAACGTGGAGGGCGATTACAGTCAGGCTGCTTTCCCGGCGGTGCTGGGTGCAGTGTGCGGCGGGGTGACCATCACCGGCCTTGCGCCGGACACCCTGCAGGGCGATGCTGCCATTCTGGACATCCTGCGCCGGTGCGGCGCGGTGTTCACCCGCAAAGGCGACAGCGTCACCTTTGCAAAAGCACCCCTGCACGGGGTGGACATCGACCTTGCGGATTGCCCCGACCTTGGCCCCGTGCTGATGGTGCTGGGACTGCTGTGCAAGGGCACCACCGTCATCCGCAACGCCGAGCGGCTGCGCCTGAAGGAGAGCGACCGCATCGCGGCTATGGAGGCTGAGCTGCGCGCCTGCGGCGGCGTACTGGAAAGCGACGGCGGCACCATCACGGTGCACGGCTGTGCGGAGCGTCTGCACGCCCCTGCCGCGCCCCTGCACGGCCACAACGATCACCGGGTTGTCATGAGCCTTGCGGTGCTGGCTGCCGCCGCCGGGCTGCCCCTGACCGTAGACGATGCCGAAGCCATCCAGAAGAGCTGGCCCGGCTTTTTTGCAGATGCAGCGCCGCTTGGCGTGGAGGTTCAGAAAGAAACTTCCGATTAAAGCTACCATTACAGCTGCCGCTTCCCGCTGCGGCCCCTCTTGTGAAAATGCTTTTGTCGCGGCCCGCAGGCCGCGACAAAAGCGAAATAATATAAATCATTTTCCGCTGAATATGGCCAGAGCATCGCGGAGGCCATTCCAAATCGTCCACCCAAAAGCCGCTGCACAAAGCCCTGCGCAGCAGCTTTAAACAAAATCACGATTTCCATGCGTGGAGGTAGAAGATGCTTGATAAAACAAAACGTTATCTCGTAGTGGGTCTGGGTCTGCTGGGCGGCAAGTACGCGCTGGAGCTGACCCGCGCCGGCTTCCATGTGGACGGCATCAACCGCAGCGAGGGCCATTTGCAGTACGCGCTGGAGCACGGCTATATCGCCGGCGGCAAGACCCACGATTTTGAGGACCTTGTCCGGCAGGCCGACCATATCATCTTTGGCCTGTACCCCACCGCGCTGCTGGACTGGTTTGGTACCTACGGCCACCTGCTCAAGCCCGGGTGCATCTTTACGGATGTTTCCGGCGTCAAGACCGGCCTTGTGGAGCCGGTGCAGGCACTGTGCCCGGCAGGGGTGGAGTTCATTGCCAGCCACCCCATGGCAGGCCGCGAGACCTCCAGCGTAGAGCACGCCGCCGAGGTGAATTTTGCCCCGGCAAACTTCATCATTACCCCCACCGAGAAGAACACCCCGGCGGGCATCCAGTGGGCAGGGGAGCTTGCCGAGGTGCTGGGCTTCAAGCATATCTGCACCCTGACTGTGCAGGAGCACGACCGGATGATCGGCTATGTCAGCCAGCTGTGCCACGCCATTGCCGTAAGCCTGATGTGCGCCAACGACAACTCCTCGCTGTGCGAGTACACCGGCGACTCCTTCCGCGACCTGACCCGCATTGCACGCATCAACGACAAAATGTGGGCAGAGCTGTTTTTGTGGAACAAGCAGAACCTGATCAGCGAGATCGACCAGTTCGATTCCGCTTTGCAGGAGATGCGCGCCGCCCTTGTGGCGGACGACCGGGACAAGCTGGAACAGATGTTCCGCCTTTCCACCCAGCGCCGCGCCGCCTTTGACAAAAAGCTGCCGGAATAAACCGTGACGGAGGTATTGCCCCATGCCCAAGCAGGAAGGACAGAAATCCAAGCTGGTAACGCTGCTGCGCATCCTTGAGCAGCGCACCGACGAGAACCACCGCCTGAACGTGCCCCAGCTGGTGCAGCTGCTGGAAAATCAGGGCATTCTGGCCGAGCGCAAGAGCATTTACAGCGATATCGACACCCTGCGCAGTCTGGGCTACGACATCCAGCTGCAGCGCGGGCGCGGCGGCGGGTACTGGATGGCCAGCCGTGCATTCGAGCTTTCGGAGCTGAAACTGCTGGTGGATGCGGTACAGTCCAGCAGCGTCATCTCCGCGCGCACCAGCAAGCGCATCATCCACAAGCTGGAGGCCCTCTGCTCCGACTACGAGGGCACCCAGCTGCAGCGTCAGGTGTATGTGGACGGACGCCCCAAGACCGACAGCCAGACCCTTTTGTACAGCATCGACGCCCTGCACACCGCCATCAACCGGGGGTGTCTGGTGCAGTTCCGCTACAAGGGCAGCAGCGCCGTGCGCACCGTAAGCCCGTGGCAGCTGGCGTGGGAAAACGGCTGCTATTACCTCATCGCCTATCAGGACGAAAAAGCGCCCCCGGTGCGCCACTACCGGGTGGACCGGATGGCCGGGGTGCTGGTGCTGGACGAGCCGCGCCGGGGCAAGGAGTTCTTCCGCACCTTTGATCTGCCCGCCTATCTGCGCAAGCACTTCAATATGTTCGGCGGCACCGAGTACCGGGTCACCCTGCGGTGCGCTGCCGACCTTGAGCCGATCATGCGGGAGCGCTTTGGCCGCGAGCCGGTGTTCTGCCCGGAGGAGGACGGCCACTTCCACTTTGACGTGCCCATCTGTGTCAGCCAGCAGTTTTTCGGCTGGGTGTGCGGCTTTGGCGGCAAGGTAGAGGTCACCGCCCCCGCCGCCGTCCGCGCCCAGCTGCACGAGATGGTGCAGGGGCTGGCGGAGCAGCATGAATAAATAGAAAGGGTTCCGGAAACGCCCGCGGGCGTTTCCGGAACCCTTTTTTCCTAATAATTTTTCCTTATTCCTCAAATTCCAGATCGCTGGGCTGGATGAGGTCAAGGGGAGCGGCGGGCTCGGCGATAAGGCGGCGGCTCTGGTTGAAGATGGCCTTTTCCAGCGTGTTGCGCGCCAGACGGCCATTGCCGGCGGTGCGGCTGTCCAGCGCCTGACGGCGCTTATAGTAGCCCAGCAGCGGGAAGGTGCAGCCCTCGGCAAGGCGGTAGCCCTTGCCCTTTGCCAGCACGGTGGTGATGTCCAGCAGCTCGTCTGCGGTGTAGTCCGGGAATTCGATCTTGTTGGGGAAGCGGCTGGCAAGGCCGCTGTTGGCGGTGAGGAACACTTCCATTTCCTTGGTGTAGCCCGCAAGGATGACCACCAGCTCGTCCCGGTGATCCTCCATGCCCTTTACAAGGGTGTCGATGGCTTCCAGTCCGAAGCTGTCCTGCTGGCCGCGGTACAGGCTGTACGCCTCGTCAATGAACAAAACGCCCCCCAGTGCGCTCTCGATGACGCTGTTGGTCAGCGGGGCGGTGTGGCCGGTGTAGCGCCCCACAAGGTCGGCGCGGGTCACCTCCACCAGCTGCCCGCCCTTGAGTGCGCCGATGGCCTTGAGGTACTTTGCCACCAGCCGGGCAATGGTGGTCTTGCCGGTGCCGGGGTTGCCGGTAAAGATCATGTGCATGGACAGGCTTGCGGTCTTGAAGCCCGCCGCCGCGCGGCGCTGCTGCACCTGTAAATTGTCTGCCAGACCGAACACATACTCCTTGACCGGGGCAAGCCCCACCAGCGCATCCAGCTCGGCGCGGATCTGCTCCACTGCGCCGGTGCAGGCCACCGGCAGCAGGCTGAACAGGTCTGCCGGGGCGGCACCGTTCAGCGCAAATTGCAGCCCCTCGGGCGCGGCGGTCAGCGCCACCGTGCCGGACAGCTTTGCATCGGTCTGCAAGCAGTACTCGCTCAGGGCGCGGAAGATGCGCTCGCAGCAGTCTGCCAGCCCCTCTGCGCCTTTTTCCTTAGAGCACTGCGCCGCCACATAGTCCCGCACCTCCGCCCCGGCGGCGAGGGTCAGCCCCAGACGGCTGTTCACCCGCTGCGCCAGCGCGTTCAGCTGCTGCGCCGCCAGCGCCGCCAATGCCTCCGGGGTGAAGGAGACGGTCTGGCACACATCCCCTACCGCTGCCACAAAGGGCGCGCCGAACTTATCCGCCAGCGCCTCCCGCCCCTTGCGGGAGAAGAAGATCAGGTACTTGCCGCAGGGGTCGATGCGGCTGACCGCGCCGGGGGCAAGCGCCGTACCGGCTTCCACCAGAATGCCCTCTTTGTTCACCAGATACCGGCTGGACAAAGGCGCACTGCCCTTGACCGCGAGGTCGGAGAGGATGCGCAAAAAGCCGGGGTGGCAGCTCTCGTAGTGCTCAAACACCACGATCTCGCCCGGGGCGTGCAGGGCGGCGTAAAGGTCCTGCAAAAACAGCTTTTCCGCGCCGGGGTCGGGGTAGAGCGCAAGATCCATCACCGCCATCCGGTCGCTCTGCAAAAGCCCCCGCGCCGCCATGATGCGGGCGGTCTCGGCCAGTGCAAAGTGCCGTCCCGTGCCCGGTGCACCCCACAGCAGGATCACGTTGCGGGCGGCTGCGCCCTCTGTGCCCAGCACAAAGGGGCGGCGCATGGCCCGCACCACGCTGTCTACAAAGGCATCCTGCCCGAGGACGGTCTTTTTCACCTCGGCGGCAAGGCCTTCAAAGCTGCCCAGCTGCTCCGGCTTTGTGTCTGCCGTGCCCTTTGCCAGCAGGCCGTCTGCTTCCATATCCCGCAGCATCTGACGGCTGTCCTCCAGCGCCGTCTGCACCCCGGCATCCTGCGCTTTCAGCCGGGCGTTCTGCTGTTTGAGTAAGGCGTCCAGCTGCTTTTGCTGTTCCAGCAGCGCCGCGTTCAAATCTGGCAAGCCGTTGCCCGCCGGTTTTTCGGGCTGCGGCTTTTCCGGCTGCGGCTGCGCGCCGCCGAACTTCAGTTTGCCGCCCGCGCCGAACACGCCGTTCATCAAGCTTTCCCAATCATCGGTATATGCCATGGTGCTGCCCTCCATCGGTGTTTTTTCTTCCAGTATAGTGAACTGCGCGGCATTTTGCAAGCATAAAAAAGCTCCCCCTTTCGGGGGAGCCGGATGGGTTCTGCGCTGTTTTCTCAGCCCTTGCAGCCCTGCTCTTCCCAGTCGCCGAAATCCTTGGCATCGGCGATCTTGGTGGCATCGAACTTGCCGCTCTCGTCCTTGGGGGCAACGGCGGGGCCGGCCTCCACGGGGTTGGCGTTCGGGGCTTCGGGGTCGTACACCGGGCGCTGGGCGGCGGTCTCCGGCTGGGTCTGGGGTGCGTTCTCAGCAGGGGCGGGTGCTTCCGGTGCGGCTTCCTCAGCAGCAGCTTCTGCGGCGGCATCGGCAGCCTTGGCCTCTTCCTTGGCCTCGGCCTCTTCGTAAGCCTCGGCGGTCTTTTCGGCCTCCTCGGCGTCCTTTTCGGCTTCCTCCGGGAACTCGACCTCCTCCACATGGAGCGGGTCTTTCTGGTTCAGGATCTTGTCCAGCACCACGATGGCAGCGCCGGTGACGGCCACGGCAGCAGCCGTGCCAAGAATACGGAACAGAGTTTTCATACCAGAACCTCCTTGTGATAAATAAACGTTAAGAGAACGTTACGACCTCTTCTAAGGGCTTTTCGGCGGGCTCTACCGACACAGCGGTCAGCACCGGGCCCTTGCCCCGGTAGATGTTGTGGAACTTATAGCCCACCTTGGCGGTCACCCGCACCCATGCGCGCTGCTCCAGCGCCTTGTAGCCATCGTAGCTGCAGGGGAAGCCCACAAACTGGATATCCTGCACGCAGCAGGTCATGGCAAAGCGGCCGGGCACAAAGCTGTTTTTACCGGCGCGGTTGGTCTGGCAGACCTGTGCCAGAAAACGCACTGTCTTGCCGGTGTACTTCTGGGGCTCGTCCTGACAGTCCATGTACCAGATGCCGAAATCGTCATCCGGGATGTCGATGGGGTCGGCGTTGATATCAAAGGGCAGCGGGTCGGGGATATCGTCGTAGGCTACACTGCCGTCCTTGAACTCGTAGGCGATATCGCACTTGCGGGAAGCCTGCCGCACCAGCTTGTGCAGTTCCTGCCGGGCGTCATCGTTGTTCACGGCTTCGGCGCGGTTGAACACGATCAGCTCGCTGCGGGCGATCTTGTCCAGCATCAGGCTGCGCATGGAGTTGTCGCGGGCGTAGGTCAGGGCGGTGGTGCCGTCGGCAGTGGCAATGCACTGGTACACCAGCCAGTTCTCGGGCAGGGCATCCGCTAAATCCTGCAGCAGCCACATTCCGTTGTACTCGATGACCACGCGGCCTGCGTCTGCTTCCTTACCCAGCTTTGCAAGGTTCTGGGGGTTCAGCTCGGACTTATCCTCCAGCACCTTCACGGTCACGCCGGGGAAGGCGAACTTCTTCTCGTTATACTCCTCTTCGCCCTCCTCGCAGATCAGCAGCAGGGTCTTGTCGCCGGAGTCGAAATTGGGGTCTTCAAAGGTCTCCTGAATAAACTTGGTCTTGCCGCTTTCCAGAAAGCCCACAAACAGGTAGACCGGGATCTCTTTTGCCATAATAAATGGTTGCTCCTTCTCTCAATGATTTCTGCCGGAAGGGGTTCTCAGCAGCCGAACAGCTGGGCGATGGCGGTCTCGTTCAGCTTGGAGCCGATGACCACCAGCTTGCCGCCCACGTCTGCGCTGCGGCTGCGCACTTCCCACTCGCCGGGCACATAGTCGAACTCCAGCCAGCCGTCTGCGCCGCCGTCCACGATGCCCTTGCTGCGCAGGATCATGCCGTAATTGCCGGTATCCAGCTCGGTGAGGGCGTGCTCCACCTCAGCCTTGGTGAACTTGCGGGCCGTCTCCACGCCCCAGCTGGTGAACACTTCATCGGCGTGGTGGTCGTGATGATGATGACCGCAGCAGCAATGACCGTCATGGTCGTGGTGATGCTCGTGCTCCTCGTGGTCATGGTCATGACCGCAGCCGCAGTGGTCGTCATGGTCGTGGTCATGCTCGTCATGGTCATGGTGATGATGCTCATGCTCGTGCTCGTCATCATCTTCATCATGATCGTGGTGGTGGCCGCAGCAGCAATGGTCATCGTGGTCATGCTCGTCGTGGTCGTGGTGATGATGCTCGTGCTCATCATCATCGTCGTCATCATCGTCATGGTCGTGATGATGGCCGCAGCTGCACACACCGTTCTCATCGTAGTGATGATGGTGATGCTCGTGCTCCTCGTCCTCGTCCTCGTGGGCGTGCTCTTCGTTTGCCTTGGCAGCCATGGCGATCAGCTCAGCCTTGAAGTCATCCTTGGTGGACATGGCCTTCAGGATCTGCTCACCGGTCAGGTGATCCCATGCGGTGGTCACGATGGTAGCGGTGGGGTTCTTTTCGCGCAGCATTGCCACGGCAGCGGCGATCTTTTCCTCGCTGGCGGTCTGGGTGCGGCTGAGCAGGATGCAGCTTGCGTGGCTGATCTGGTCATCGTAGAACTCGCCGAAGTTCTTCATATACATCTTGACCTTGTTCACATCGGCCACAGTGACAAAGCTGTTCAGCTGCACGTCCAGATGCTCGGCCACGCCCTCCACGGCGCGGGTCACATCGCTCAGCTTGCCCACGCCGGACGGCTCGATGACGATGCGGTCGGGGTGGTACTGCTCCACCACCTGCTGCAGAGCGGTGCGGAAATCGCCCACCAGAGAGCAGCAGATGCAGCCTGCGTTCAGCTCGTTGATCTGAATGCCGCTTTCCTTCAGAAAGCCGCCGTCAATGCCGATCTCGCCGAACTCGTTCTCGATCAGCACCACCTGCTGGCCCGCAAAGGCCTCGGTGATCAGCTTTTTGATCAGGGTCGTTTTACCGGCGCCAAGGAAGCCGGAGAAGATATCGATTTTAGTCATGTTCCAAATGCCTCTTTCTTTTTATCGCAATATTCGCAATTGTTAGCGCAAAGGGCCGCAGAGTGCTGACCCATAAAAATACTACATTTCTATTATAACAAGGCTGTCAATGGGAAACCGGCCTTTTTCAAGAAAAATTTGTAACTTTTTTTGCAAATTGACGGCGTTTTGGGGGGAGTTTTGCCCCCGCATTGCATTCTTCCCCGCAGAATGATACAATAGCAGCAGCAAACCATCGCCGCCGGACGTTTTTCCGGCAAACAACAGAAAGAGGGCTTTTGTTATGAGTATGAACACGGTTCCCAAGCGTCTGGCCGCGCTGCGTGCCGCTATGCAGGCAAACGGCGTGGACGTCTATCTGATCCCGGTGGGCGACCCGCATTCCAGCGAGTATCTGCCCGACCACTACACCTCCCTGACCTACTTCTCCGGCTTCCACGGTGAGAACTCCAACTTTGTGGTCACCATGACCGAGAGCGCCGTCTGGGCAGACGGCCGGTACTTTGTGCAGGCAGAGAAAGAGATCGCCGGTACCGAGATCCAGCTGATGCGCATGGGCGAGCCGGGCGTGCCCACCGCCGAGGAATACTGCGGCAAGGTGCTGCCCGAGGGCGGCACGCTGGGTCTGTGCGGCCTGACCGCCAACTGTGCACTGGTCAACAACCTGAAAAAGGCGCTGGAAGCAAAGCACGGCAGCATCAAGACCCTGTTCTTGGAGGACGAGCTGTGGGTGGAGGGCCGCCCTGCCCGCCCGGCTACCCCGGCATGGATCCTGCCCAAGGAGTACGCTGGCTTCTCCCCGGCAGAAAAGCTGGAGCAGCTGCGCGGCAAGCTGAAGGAGCTGGGCTGCACCGCCCAGCTGGTGGGCAAGCTGGATAATCTGGCTTGGCTTTTGAACCTGCGCGCCATGGATATCGAGTGCACCCCCTATGCCATGGCCTACTGCTACGTTACCCCGAGCCGCGCCGTGCTGTTCATCAATCAGGCACGGGTCACCCCGGAGGCCAAGGCAGAGCTGGAAGCCAACGGCGTGACGCTGGCCGACTACGACAGCATTCTGGACGTGATGGCTGCCGAGACCGAGCCCCAGACCGTGCTGGCGGAGAGCGCTACCGTGAACTACGCCGTGTATCAGGTGCTGGAAAACAACCCCGCCCTGACCGTGAAGGACGCCGCCGACCCGTTGCTGGCCATGAAGGGCGTAAAGAACGAGGTGGAGCTGGCACACCTGCGCGAGACCCATCTGCGGGACGCCGTTGCCATGGTGCGGTTCCAGATCGAACTGGAGAACCGTCTGGCTTCCGGCGAACAGCTGACCGAGCTGACCGTGGACGAGATCCTGCACAAGTACCGCAGCGCGGACGAGAAGTTCCTTGTGGAAAGCTTTGGCACCATTGCAGCCTACGGCGGCAACGCAGCCATGATGCACTACCACGCCACCCCGGAGGATCACGCCACCTTGCAGCGCAAGGGCTTTTTGCTGGTGGACAGCGGTGCTACCTACATGGACGGCACCACCGACATCACCCGCACCTACCCGCTGGGCGAGCTGACCGAGGACGAGCGGCTGTTCTACACCTGGACCTTGCAGTGCCACATCGACATTGCCAAGGCGGTCTGGCTGGATTACTGCGACTGCCACATGCTGGACACCATCGCCCGCGAGCCGCTGTGGCGTCACCTCATCAACTACCGCTGCGGCACCGGCCACAGCGTCAGCTTTGTGGGCAACGTCCATGAGGGCCCCCACGCTCTGAACGGCCGCAACACCACCCTGATGCGCCCGGGCATGATCGTCACCGACGAGCCCGGCGTGTACGAGGCCGGAGAGGTGGGCATCCGCATCGAGAACGAGATCGAGTGCTACCATAAGGCCGACAACCAGTACGGCACCTTCCTTGCCTTCCGTCCCATCACCTTTGTGCCCATTGCCACCTCTCCCATCGTGCCCGGCGTGCTGGACAAGGAGCAGGTCGCCTGGCTGAATGACTATCACCGCAAGGTGTTCGAGCAGCTGGCACCCCGCCTGACCGAGGACGAGCGCGCATGGCTGGCTGAGAAGTGCGCCGCCATCGGGTGCTGAAAAGTAGCTGCGCTTGTACGTTAAGGCGTAAACTATTATAAAAACCAAACGGTCTGGAGCCTGTATGGTACAGGGTTCAGGCCGTTTTTTGTAAAATATCTCTTTACGGCAGGACGCTCCTTGACATTATCGGTTTTATCCGATAAAATATAGATAGAAAGCTTCGATGTGAGGATGTAAAAATGCGGGAATACGATGTTGACTTCTTCATAAAGGAAAATGGCGATTGTCCGGTAAAAGAGTTTTTGCTCTCCCTTGACAAGAAGATGCGGGCAAAGCTTTTGGTAGAACTCGACCTGCTGGAAGAAAACGGTCCCCAGCTCAGAGAGCCCTATTCAAAGCATCTTGAGGACGGGATCTTTGAGCTCCGGGCGAAGCAGGGGTCGGACATCACACGCGTGCTGTACTTCTTTTTTGTAGGAAAGAAGATCGTCCTTACAAACGGATTCACAAAGAAAACCCAGAAAACACCCCGCGCTGAGATAGCGGCCGCGAAAAAATACCGCGCGGAATACATAGAGCGAAAGGAGAATCTCTCATGAGTGACTTTAGAAAATTCCTTGATGAACAGCTTGAGGACCCGGAGCTCAAGGCTGAATGGGATGCTTTGCAGCCGGAACGCGCACTGGTTCAGGCCATGATCGATGCACGCAAGCGCACCGGCCTGACGCAGCAGCAGCTGGCAGAAAAAACCGGCATCTCTCAATCCGACATCAGCAAATTCGAAACAGGCGGCGGCAATCCTTCCATCAAGACCTTGCAGCGTCTGGCGGCAGGCATGGGAATGATCCTTCAGGTTGAGTTCAAGCCTGCCACAGGCACCCACTGAGCTGCGGACACGTTCCGTTTTGACAGCATTTTTTGAAAATTGCGGTAGCTCGTCTACCCTGCAAAGGAAACCAAGCCATGATCTTTCACATTGCGATCTGCAGCCCGGACGGGGCGCTGCGCAGCAGGCTGGAACACCAGTGCATGGAGTTCTTCGCCCGGCGGGAGGACGCCTGCATCGTGGAGCAGCTGCAAAGCCCGGAGGCGCTTTTGCAGCAGGATGCCGCCGGGCTGCGGTATGAGTTGTACCTCATTGAACTCGCGGCGGTGGCCCGGCCCGAAGGCCTTGCGGCGGCGGCAGAGCTGCGCCGCCGGGGCCGCCGCGCGCCGCTGGCCTTTGTGGCGCGCACCCCGGCCCACGCATACAGCGCCTATCGGGTGGATGCCATGCAGTACCTGCTGCAGCCGGTGCACCAGACGGAAGTCTCTGCCCTGCTCAAGCGAGCGGTGGAGCCGGAATACGGCCCTACCCTTACCGTGACCACCGCCGACGGCGTGCGGGCGCTGGCCTATGCAGAGATCGAATATCTGGAATGCACCCATCATATCGTGCACTTCCACCTGACCACCGGGGAGGATGTGGCCTCCCTCTCGCTGCGGGTGCCTTTTTCCGCCGTGGCACAGCCGCTATTGGCGGACGGACGCTTTGTGCAGCCGCACCGCTCCTATGTGGTCAATCTGGAAGCAGTGCAGCTGCTGACACCCGGCGAGGTACGGATGCGCAGCGGGGCACGCATCCCCATCCCCCGCGGGCGGGAGACCGCCGTCCGGGAGGCTTTCTGCGCCCGATTGGGGTAAAAAGTAAAAAGCCGCTGCACATTCGTGCAGCGGCTTTTGTTTTACGGAAAATTATCACTTGGGCTGGTTTTTGCGTTTCAGCAGGGTCTGGACAGGGCCTGCGGGCGTGAAACGCTCCGACTGGGCAATGAGGGTGTGGTACAGCCGCAGCTGATTGCCACGGGCGATCCCCAGTTCGGTCAGCATCTGCTTGTAATGGGGGAACATCTGCAAGCGGCTGTTCACGATCTTGCCAAGATCCACATTGGTGTGCAGCAGGCTTTGGGGGTTCTGGATGTAGTAATAACCCGGGTCGGCAAGGGCGGTATAGGCCTTTGCCAGCCGGAAATACCGCACGTTGAACAGCTGATCCTCGTTGTAGATCTCGCGGGTGAACCAGAGCCCCGCGTTCATCAAAAGGCTGCGGCGGTACAGCTTGTTCCACAGCACGTTGAAATAGAAGGAGGAGGGCTTTTTCATGTATTCCTGCACAAACTCTTTCTGGCCATAGTTCCCGGCGGGCAGAAAGCTGTAAACGTTCACCTCCGGCTCGGCGGTGTCGGTCTGTACGCCCAGCTGCATCAGCAGCTTTTCGGTGCGCTGGCCGCTTTTGCTGGAATCCGGTGGGATCACCATCCAATAGGGTGCAATGACCAGATCGGCATAGTTCTTCTCGGCAGCTTCCACCATGCGGGCGGTAAAGGTGGGTTCAATATAATCATCGCTGTCCACGAACTGCAAATACTTGCCGTGGGCAGCGCGCATTCCGGCATTGCGGGTGAGGGGGATCCCCTCGTTCTCCTTGCTGATGACCACCACGCGGGGGTCTTTTGCCCGGAACTGCTCACAGATGGCAAGGCTGCCGTCCGGGGAGCCATCGTTCACCACGATGATCTCAAGGTTCTGGTAGCTCTGGCCGCAGATGCTTTCCAGACAGCGGGCAAGGGTCTTTTCCACGTTGTAAACGGGCACGATCACGCTGACGAGCGGGGTGTTCATGGGGTTCCTCCTTCACAGGCTTACTCCGTTCCGAGCTTCTGCTTTTTCTTGGCGGCAGCTTTTCGTCCGCTGCGCTCGGCGGCAAGCTCCGCTTCCTCGTCGCTGCCGGCAAAAAAGGCATACCAGTACTCTGCCGCGTCGCTCAATGCTTTCTGGATGCTGAGGGTGGGGCTTACGCTTTCCGCCAGCCCCAGCAGCGAGGCGTGCAGCTGGGTCTGCACCTCCTCGTAAAGGCCGAGTTTCGTGTAGAGATCCTTATAGTAATCTATCATTTGCAGACGGTTCTGCATGATGGTAGAAAGATTGATCTGGGTGTGGCAGATGCTCTGGGGGTTCTGGACATAGTAATAGCCCGGCTCTTCCAGCGAGACCACCCGCTCCACAAACTCCAGATACAGGATATTGAACTGCTGATCCTCGGCGTGGATCAGCTCGTTGGTAAACTCCAGCCCGTGGGCGTTCAATACGTCCCGGCGGTAGAGCTTGTTCCACACCACATTATAGAAAAAGGTCACGGGCTTTTCCATCAGGTGCAGCGCGTAGCTTTTCTGGTCGTAGACACCGGCGGGCAGAAAACCATACTCCCGGTACTCCACCTCCGGCTTTTTCCGGCGCAGCTTCTTTTTGGCGATGTCCTCCGGGTTGCTTGCCTTGGCCTTTTCCCGCTGCTGCTCCTTCTGGGTATCCCGGGGGATCTCCATCCAGTAGGGCGAGATGACCAATGTGGCATCATACTGCTCGGCGGCAGTCACCATACGCTGGGTGAAATCCGGGGCAAGGTGGTCATCGCTGTCCACGAACTGCAAATATTTGCCCTGTGCCAGCCGCATTCCCACATTGCGGGTGATGGAAAGGCCCTCGTTTTCCTTGTCCACCACCGTCACACGGGGGTCTTTTGCACAAAACTGATTGCAGATCGTAAGGCTGTCATCCGTAGAGCCATCGTTCAGCACGATGATCTCCAGCTCCTGATAGGTCTGGCCGCAAATACTTTCCAGACAGCGGGCAACACTATTCTGCGCATTATACACAGGCACGATAATGCTGACGAGCGGGTTTGTCATGACAGGGATCTCCTTTTGACGATAAGGTTTGGTTTTTTCGCTTCACCAAAGCACATCTTTGTAAAAAAGACGTAATTATTTATATTATCATACTCCTGTGGCACGCAAAATGCAAGAGGATGGGCGTTTTATCCATCCGGGCGCAGATAGTTTATACTTGCGCCCAGTCCAGCGCGTTCCAGTCCGGCAAGAACTGATCGCATACCCGGCGCAGGGCGGGAGCATCTGCGGCGCTGGTGGTGTCCTGAATGCCCACCAGATAGAAGCCGGCATCGTGGGCGGTCTGGGCGGCGTAAAGGGCATCCTCGCACACAGCGCACCCGGCGGGGTCTGTGCCGCCAAGGCGGTGCAGCGCCTCCATAAAGGGGGCGGGACTGCTTTTGCTCATGGTGCCCCGCGCCTCGATGTAAAAATCAAAGTATTCATCCACCCCAAGGCGGGTCAGCACGGTGCGGCACTGGCTGCTCCATGTGTTGGAGCACACGCACATCCGCGCGCCCTCGGCCCGCAGCCGGGCAAGGGTGTCCCGCACACCGGGCTTCAGCTCCACCTTCTCGTACAACTGGGCGATCACCTCGCGCATCACGTCCAGATAGCCGTTTCTGTCCAGCGGCAGCGCATATTCCCGGATGAGGTACTGTGCGCCGTCCTCCATGCCCATGGTCAGCAGGGTCTCGTGCAGGTCTGCCTTCGGGGTGCGGCCAAAGCGCGCCAGCAGTGCCTCCGGGGCACCCTCCCACACCACCACCATGCTGTCGGTCAGGGTGCCGTCCATATCAAAGATCCATTGTTTGCAGTGCATACTTTCCTCCTGTTGTGCGCCCCTCCGGGCTGCATCTATACTTATCTCCGGCTAGTATAGCACGAAACTTTCACAGGAAAAAGGCATGATCTCCGAAAATTCGGGAGAATTTTCCTTAAAAGTATGGTATAATTATAACAATCTTGGAAAATACCGGGAACGTGCACGGGAGGGCTTGATATGGAACGCAGAGAACCCACGCAAAAGGCGCTGGTGCTGGCAGGCGGCGGTGCGCGCGGCAGCTATCAGGTGGGCGTCTGGCGGGCTTTGATGGAGCTGGACTGGCACCCGCAGATCATTACCGGTACAAGCGTGGGCGGGCTGAACGGTGCCATGTTCGTGCTGGACCTGTACGAGACTGCCCGGGATATGTGGCTGACCATCCGCAGCCGGGATGTGATGGAGCTGCCGGAGGAAAACGCCGACTTTTCCGCACTGCATCAGTTTCTGCGCCGGGTGGTAAAGGAAGGCGGCATGGACGTGACCCCGCTGGAGGAGATCGTGGAGCGGGTGCTGGACGAGGACGCGCTGCGGGCAGCGCCCATCCGGTTCGGTATCGTGACGGTGGAGCAGCGCGGACTGCGTCCCCGGGAGCTGACGTTGGAGGATATCCCCGCCGGGCAGGTGCGGGACTACCTGATGGCTTCGGCGGCTTGCTTCCCCGCATTGCGGGCGCGGCAGATCGACGGGGTCAAGTTTCTGGACGGCGGGTACAGCGATAATATGCCCACCGGCCTTGCCAAGACCATGGGCGCAGAGGAGCTGGTCTGTGTAGATCTGGAGGGCGTGGGCATTACCCGCCCCAACCTGACCGGCCTGCCCACCACCATGATCCGTAGCTACTGGGAGTTGGGCGATATCCTCCACTTCGACCCCGACACCGCCAAGCGCAACATGGAGCTGGGCTATTACGACACCCTGCGCGCCTTTGGACGTATCCGGGGCTGTGCCTACGCGGTGGACAGCGGCACGGACAGCAGCGCCGATGCCGAAGCCTTCCGCGCAGCCTTTGACGCCGTGCAGAAGGAGGTACGGGAGAAGTACCCTGTCACCCTTACCGCCGATGCCGCTTTACTGCTGGCACGGATGAAGGACGCCCAGCTTGCCCCGCTGGAAGCCGCCGCCGAGGACGCCGGGGTAGACCCCACCCACTTTTATACCACCCGGACGCTGGCCGAGGCGTTTCTGGCGGCGTGCGACAAAGAGCGTATGGAAAGCTTTGCTCCGCTGTTTACGGGCAGCAGCACCGCCGGACAGGCGGCGCTGGCCGCTTTGCTGCCCAATACATTCTTACAGGCGCTGGTGTGGCGCACTTTGACCGCATCGGCTTTGCCGGAGGTGACAAAAGATGAAGGTTTATAAAGGCGTATCCGCTTCCCCCGGGCTGGTGCTGGGACAGGTGAGCCGACTGGAACATCATGTGGAGACCTTCAGCCACGGCCCTTTCAACCCGGAGCGGGAGCTGCGGCTGCTGGCAAACGCCGTGCACACGGCGCAGAACGAGCTGGACTCCATGGCGGAGCGCGCCGCCCCCACCGAGCAGGCCATCTTTTTGTTCCAGAGCATGATGCTGGACGACGAGGGCATGATGAACGAGGTGCGCTTTTGCATCAATGCGGGCATCAGCGCTTCGGCGGCGATGCATCAGGTGGGGCAGCGCTACGCCGACCAGCTGGCCAATATGAAGGACAACCCCTATATGCAGCTGCGCAGCGTGGATATTCTGGACGCCACCCGCCGGGTGATCAACATCCTGACCAACCGCCCCCGGGTGTGGCTGGCACTGGATCATCCGGTGATCCTTGCCGCCGACCGGCTGATGCCCACCGACCTGTTCAGCGTGCCCTCCGGCATGATCTTGGGCGTCATCACCGCCGAGGGCAGCGGCCAGAGCCATGCCGCCATCATTGCCCGGGCAATGAACATCCCGGGCATCGTGCAGGTGGGCAAGGATTTTCTGGACGACTGCGACGGACGCACCGTCATTCTGGACGCAACCAACGGCAACTGCATCCTTGACCCGGACGCCACAGCCCGCCAGCAGGCAGAAGCCAGCATCTGCCAGCTCCAGCGCGAGGACGCGGAGATGAAGCAGCTGCACAGCCTGCCGGACGAAACGCGGGACGGCGTACCCTTTGAACTGCTGGCCAACTGCTTCGGCCCGGAGGATATCGACACCGCCATGCAGTCCGGTGCAAAGGGCGTTGGGCTGCTGCGCAGCGGCTACATGATGCTGCCCGGGCGCATTCTGGACGAGCAGGAGCAGTATTTCTTCTATTGCTCCTGTCTGGCAGCCGCAAACGGCTGCCCGGTGACCGTGCGCACCTTCGACTTTGGCTCCGACCGCACCGTGGCCGATGCCAATCAGGGCCCGCAGTCCTCCAAGCTCGGCCTGCGCGGCATCCGCAACAGCCTGCGCCAGCCCCAGCAGTTCCAGACCCAGATCTGCGCCCTGCTGCGCGCAGCCGCCCGGGGGCCGCTGCGGGTGATGTTCCCCATGGTGACCGATGTAGAGGACTGGGACGCCGCCATGAACCTTGTGGAGCACTGCCGCCAGAGCCTGCGGGAGCGGGGCGTGCCCTTTAACGAAAATACCCCGTTCGGCGTGATGCTGAGCATCCCCGCCGCCTGCCTGACCGTGGAGGACTTTGTAGCCCACGGCTGCGATTTTCTGGTCATCGGCACCAACGACCTGACCCAGTACACCCACGCCGCCGACCGCGAGCTTGCCAGCGCGGAGCACTACTACCGCCCCGCCAGCCCGGCCATGAAAAAGCTGATCACCATGGTGATGGATGTCGCCAGCGCGCACCACGTCCCGGTGACCATCTGCGGCCTTGCCGTGGGCAACCCCGCCAACACGGCGCAGTACCTGCACCTTGGTCTGCGCAGCTTCTCGGTAAGCCCGCAGAATCTGCTCAAGGTAAAGCGAGCTCTGCTGGACACCGATGCCCACCCGGATGCAGGGAAAAATGCCTGAAAATGCTTTACAAAACGTAATATAACATAAAGTAATAAAAGGCTGCTGCACAACCCCCTGTGCAGCAGCCTTTCAATGTTTATTACTCCAGATTCCCCGTCAGGGTCATGACGGCGGAGAGCACCGCCAGCGGGGCGGTCTCGCACCGGAGGATGCGGGGGCCAAGACCTACCGTTTTCGCCCCGGCCTTGGCGGCCATTCCGGCCTCCTCGGCGGCAAAGCCGCCCTCGGCGCCGGTCACGATGGCAAGGCGCAGCTTCTGCCCGTCGGCGGGCTTTGCCTCCGCCAGCAGCTGACGCAGGGGTGCGCCGCCGCACTCGTAGCAGAACAGCACCAGATCGTACTGGTCAAAGCTGCGGCACACCGCCCCAAAGTTCGGCAGCGGCAGGGCTACGTCCGGCAGAACGCCCCGGCCGCACTGCTTGGCGGCTTCCAGCGCAATGCGGTTGTAGCGCTCGTTCTTCTGCTCCTCCTTTTTGGGTGCGGCCACGCAGTAGCGGCTGAAGAAGGGCACGATGTGGGCCGCGCCCAGCTCGACCCCGTGCTTGATGATCTGTTCCAGCTTGTCCTGCTTGGGGTAGCCCGCCAGCAGCGTCACCTCCACGGTGGGCTCGGCGGCGCTGGGATAGCCCGGTTCTACGGCAAAGTCTACCCTGTCCTCCCCAAAGCCGGTAATGGTGGCGGTGTACTCCACGGCGTTGCCGTCGCAGAGGATGACGGTATCTCCCGGCTTTGCCCGCATCACCCGGGCAAGGTGATGGGCGTCCGCACCCCGCAGGGTGGCGGTACCGTCGGCAATTTCAGTGGTAAAGTAGCGGTGCGGCATACTGTGCGCTCCTTCTTATAATATTTGAATCTCAGGCCTTTTTGCAGATGATGCACTCCCAGCCGCGCTTTTCCTTGACTTCCACGACGAACAGACCGGCTTTTTCCAGCCCAGCGATCACCTCGTCCTTGCGGCTGTCGATGATGCCGCTGGCAATAAAGGTTGCACCCTCGGCCATCAGGCCGGGTACGGCGGGGGCAAGGCTGAGGATAGCGTTTGCCACGATGTTGGCGGTGATGATATCATAGGTGCCGCTGGCCTTGTCGGACAGGTCGCCCACCAGCACGGTGAGCTTATCCTGCACGCCGTTCAGGGCGGCGTTCTCCCCGGCGGTACGCACCGCCACGGGGTCGATGTCCACACCCTCGGCGCTGGCAGTGCCCAGCTTGAGGGCGGCAATGGCAAGGATGCCGCTGCCGGTGCCGATATCCAACACCCGCTCGCCGCCGCGCACCTGCTCGTCCAGCGCTTCAAGGCAAAGGCTGGTGGTCTCGTGACCGCCGGTGCCGAAGGCAAGGCCGGGGTCAAGGATCAGCTTGACCCGGTCGGTGTCGTACTGCTGCCACGAGGGCACCACAGCCAGACGGCTGCCGATCTCCATGGGGTGGTAGTATTTGCGCCAGCCGTTCTGCCAGTCCTCCTGCTCCACACCCTCAGTCTCCACGGTGTAGGGGATGCCGGCGGCCTCCATGCGGGCGGCGATGAGCGCCAGCGTTTCCACCTGAGAAGCGCCCGGCTCCAGATACAGGTGGATGATCACGGTATCCCGGGGCTTGTCCAGCAGCTCCTGCTCGATCAGGTCCACATGAGCGATCTCAGCAACCTGCTGCTCGATGTCGCTGTAATCCTCGATGTAGATGCCGCCCTCGGCGATCAGGGTGGCAACGGCTTCGGCGTTTTCGGCATCAGCCTTGGCCACGGTCAGGCGGATATCGGTCCATTCCATAGTACAAGTCTCCTTTTTTATCCTGGGGTGCATCTGAAAAGTCGAAAATCTAGTCTATTTCTACAAGCACAGCCGGATTTTGCGTTAAACAGCCTTGAAATCCACAAAGGATTCCTGCGGCTATTTGCCTTAAATCCCGCTTGTGCTTGCGAAATATTCGTCGTTTTCTTTGTTTTCAGATACACCTTAGCCCTTCCGGCAGCGCCGGAGGGAAAAATTCTGTTACCTGTATAGTACCCGATTCTGCGCCAGGATGCAAGCCCCCCAGCAAAACCGGCGGCCGTTCTGCCGCCCGAAAGGGTGCACAGATTGACTTTCGGCAAAACATCCGTTATGCTATACTGGAAAAAACGTGATGCTGCGCAAAGCGGCATCGGAAAGGGTTCTTTATCGTATGTGTACCAAAACCTTCACATGGCGGCTGCTCACCGGCCCTGAGCTGACCAGAGTGTATCTGAACGAGATGCGCCGGGACTTTCCCGCCGGGGAGCTGAAGCCCCTGAGCATGATCCTGACCAGCGAAGCGGAGGGCACCGCCCACACATGGGGCGTGTTTGACGGCGACACGCTGGCGGCTTATCTTTTGATGGTGCGGCCGGAGGGCTGCCGGGTGAGCCAGCTGGATTATTTTGCTGTGGTGCCCGCCTACCGCGCCCACGGCATCGGGGCGCAGCTGCTGGCGCAGCTGCCCGCCCAAGAGGGCGACGCCGAAGCCATCCTCATCGAGGCCGAGATGCCGGAAAAGGCCGAGGACGCCGCCATGGCGGTGCGGCGGCTGGGCTTTTACGCCCGCTGTGGCGCGTGGGACACCCACTACACCGAGCATCTTTTTGACGCATGGTTCCGCATTCTGGTGCTGGACTGCCCGGGCTGCACCCCCCTTGCCCCGGAGGCCGTGGTGGAGGCGCTGGCCGACTGCTACCGCCGCACCATCAGCCCGACCCAGTGGCAAAAGCACGTTCAGTTCTTTGCCCCGGACGGCAGTGTGTGCGGGTAACAAAACCATCAAATGCGCAGGGCGCGGAGGAAGCTTCCATGAGTGAATTTTCACATCTGAAAAACAAGCTGCTGGCCGAGCAGGTGGAGGACCAGATCTACCATTATATTCTGGACGAAGCGCTGGAGCCGGGCGCAAAACTGCCCAACGAGTTTGCGCTGGGTGAAAAGTTCCGGGTGGGGCGCAGCACCATCCGCGAGGCGGTAAAGCTGCTGTCCAGCAAGGGCATCGTGGAGGTACGGCAAGGCTCCGGCACCTATGTGGTGACCACGGTCAAGGGCCTTTCCGACCCGCTGAATCTGCGCAGCGTGCAGGACAAGAACGCACTGGCCTTTGATCTGGTGAACGTCCGTCTGCTGCTGGAGCCGGGCATTGCGGAAATGGCGGCGCAGAACGCCACCCCGGAGGATATCGAGCGGCTGCGGCGGCTCTGCGAGCGGGTGGAGAGCAAGATCCATAGCGGCGAGCGTTACATTGAGGACGACATTGCCTTTCACACCTGCATTGCCGAGAGCAGTAAAAATCTGGTGGTGGGGCAGCTGATCCCGGTCATCGACACGGCGGTGATGATGTTCGTGAACGTCACCCACAAAAAGCTCATTGATGAGACCATCATGACCCACCGCATGATCACAGAAGCCATTGCCAACCACGACCCCCTCGGCGCAAAGGCTGCCATGGTGATGCACCTGAACTTCAACCGCAGCTACATCAAAAAGGTCTACGATGGCGAGGACCCGGATGACGGCACCATCGGCATGGCGGCGTATATCATGGATAAAAAAGAGGACTGAATCCTCTCCAGCTCCCCCGAAAGGGGGAGCTTTTTTCGTTATGATCAAAGGAAAGAATACTTTTGATGGGGAAAGCTAGCGGCAGTTCACCCCTTCCGTCTGCTCACTTCGTTCGCAGCCACCTTCCCCAAGGGGACGGCTTTTGGTGATGCCGGGAAAGTTTCTCGTTACCTTTGATACATTAGTGACAGGGCTAACGGCGTGCGCCCTCTCAGTCAAAGCCTACGGCTTTGCCAGCTCTCCCAAAGGGAGAGCCAAGAGCACGCCCAGAAGCTTCCTCGTTGTACCTAATACTTTAGTACCAAACTTTACGGCTTGGCTCTCCCTTCGGGAGAGCTGGCGCGGGAGCGCCTGAGAGGGCGTCCCCTTGGGGGAGCTGTCGCGCCGCAAGGCGCGACTGAGGGGGCTCTCCTCAAAGTCATCAGATGACTTTTTCTCTGCTTTTTTCTCAAAAGCCGCTTTTACGGCTGATTTTGGGCAAAATTCGCCCGGATTTGGGCAGTGTGCATGATGTATCCCAGAGTTTTTGCACAAATAGTAGGACATACCCGTGACAACTTGCAAAAAGACGTCTGCGGTTTTACAATTAAATCACAAAAGGTTCCGCAAAAAAAGGACGAAAGCAAGCAATATTTGGAGGCATGGATATGGAGTTGCGTTCACAGAACGTTCGCACGTTAGCACCCGAGAACGACCCGCTGAAGATGGGTATGGGCTGGAAGGTCGAGGATCTTTCCAAGCCCCAGATCATGGTGGAAAGCACCTTTGGCGACAGCCACCCCGGCAGCGCCCATCTGGATCAGTTCGTCAAGGAGGCCGTGCAGGCGGTCAACGATAACGGCGGCAAGGCTGCCCGCTATTTTGCCACCGATATGTGCGACGGCATCGCACAGGGCCATGACGGCATCAACTACTCTCTGCCCCACCGTGACGCCATCGTGAATCTGGTGGAAGCACAGGCCAACGCCAGCGTCTACGACGGCGGCGTGTTCATCGCCAGCTGCGACAAGTCCGTGCCCGCCATGCTGATGAGCATCGGCCGCTTGAAGGAGATGAGCGCCATCGTGGTCACCGGCGGCGTGATGGAAGCCCACACCCTGCCGAAAGAATATGTGGTCAGCGACCCTGCCTGCGCCATCAACGAGCTGCTAACGCTGGAGCAGATCGGCAAGTTTGACGCATGGGAAAAGACCGGCGTCATCCCCAACAGCCAGCTGGACTACTACAAGCACAACGCCTGCCCCAGCTGCGGTGCCTGCTCCTTTATGGGCACTGCCTCCACCATGCAGATCATGGCCGAAGCACTGGGCTTGATGCTGCCGGGCACCGCCCTGATGCCCGCCACCGCCCCGGAGCTGAAACAGGCCGCCTACGATGCCGGCAAGCAGCTGATGGAGCTGGTCAAGAAGGGCATCACCGCCAAGGATATCGTGACAAAGAAGAGCTTTGAGAACGCCATCATGGTGCACGCCGCCATCTCCGGCTCCACCAACGCCACCATGCACCTGCCCGCCATCGCCCACGAGTTCGGCATCGAGATCGACGCCGACACCTTTGACCGGATGCACCGGGGCGCACACTATTTGCTGAACATCCGCCCCTCCGGCGACTGGCCCGCACAGTACTTCTACTATGCAGGCGGCGTGCCCCGCGTGATGGAGGAGATCAAGTCCATGCTGCATCTGGACGTGCTGACCGTCACCGGCAAGACCCTGGGCGAGAATCTGGAGGAGCTGAAGAAGAACGGCTTCTACCAGCACTGCGATGCCATTCTGGCAGAAAAGACCGCCGGTTTTGCCCGCCCGGTCAGCCGCGAGGACATCATCCACAGCTTTGACAACGCCAAGGGTACCGACGGCAGCATCGCTATCCTGAAGGGCAATCTTGCCCCGGAGGGATGCGTCATCAAGCACACCGCCTGCCCCAAGAATATGTTCGAAGCCACCCTGCGCGCCAAGCCCTACGACAGCGAGGAGGAGTGCATCTCCGCTGTGCTGCACGGCGAGGTGAAGCCCGGTGACGCCATCTTTATCCGCTACGAGGGCCCGCGCGGCAGCGGTATGCCCGAGATGTTCTACACCGGCGAGGCCATCTGCGCCGACCCGAAGCTGGCTTCCAGCGTAGCGCTCATCACGGACGGACGCTTCTCCGGCGCAAGCCGCGGCCCGGTCATCGGCCATGTCAGCCCGGAGGCTGCGGTGGGCGGCCCCATCGCACTGGTGGAGCAGGATGACCTGATTCAGATCGACGTCCATAACCGCAAGCTGGCCATCGTGGGCGTGAAGGGCGAGCCCAAGACCCCCGAAGAAATGGACGCCATCCTCGCCGAGCGCCGCACCAACTGGAAGCCCAAGGCTCCCAAGTACACCAAGGGTCTGCTGAAGCTCTACTCTCAGCACGCCGTCAGCCCCATGAAGGGCGCATACATGGAGTAAACCACTCCACATAAATAACAAAAAGTAAACTGTCCGGTGCGTTTTTCCGGACGGCTTGGATAAGTGCAACCAAAAATCACGAAACGGAGGAATTTTCTATGACAGCAGTTGCAACGCCCGATGCGGCACGGCTGGTTTTTGCTGCCGTGGCAGGCCTGATCCTATTGCTCATTCTCATTATCAAGTTCAAGGTACACGCCATGATCTCCATCCTGATCGGTGCGGTTGGCATCGGCCTGATGGCCGGTATGCCCCTGTCCGACATCATCGGCTCGGTGAACGAGGGCATCGGCAACACCTTAAAGGGCATCGCCCTTCTGGTGGGTCTGGGCTCCATGTTCGGCGCCATTCTGGAGGAATCCGGCGGCGCGCAGACGCTGGCCGTGACCATGGTGCGGAAGTTCGGTGACGAAAAGGCCGCGTGGGCACTGGGCATCACGGGTCTGGTGGTGGCCATGCCGGTGTTCTTTGACGCAGGACTTATCATCCTCATCCCGCTGGCTTTCTCTCTGGCAAAGCGCACCAAGCGCTCTGTGCTGTACTACGTCATTCCCCTGCTGGCCGGTCTGGCGGTCGGCCACGCCTTCATCCCTCCCACGCCGGGTCCCGTGCTGGTGGCTACCATGCTGGGCGTTGACCTTGGCTGGGTCATCCTCATCGGCATCTTCTGCGGCATCTTTGCCATGATCGCCGCCGGTCCCATCTGGGGCGGCATCTGCGGCAAAAAGTACATGATCGAAGTCCCCGAGCACGTGGCACAGCAGGCAGACATTGACGAGAGCAAGCTGCCCAAGTTCGGCACCATCGTGGGCATCATCATGATCCCGCTGCTGCTCATCATCGCAAACTCCGTGGCAAAGGTGGTGCCCGCACTGGCCGGCATCCAGCCTGTTCTGGCCTTCCTCGGCGAGCCCTTCATGGCGCTGCTGCTGGCTACCATCGCTGCGATGTACCTGCTGGGCACCCGCCACGGCTATAACAACGCTCAGCTGGAAAAGATCATGACCAAGTCTCTGGAGCCCACCGGCATGATCCTGCTGGTCACTGCCTGCGGCGGCGTGCTGCGCTACATGCTGCAGAACTCCGGGCTGGGCGATGTCATCGGCAACGCCGTGGCAAACGCAAGCCTGCCGCTGGTGCTGGTAGCCTTCATCGTGGCTGCTCTGGTGCGTATCTCGGTGGGTTCCTCTACCGTGGCTATGACCATGGCAGCAGGCATCATCTCCGCCATGCCCGGCATCAGCGCGCTGAGCCCGCTGTACCTCGCCTGTGTCACCGCTGCCATTGCAGGCGGCTCCACCGTCTGCTCCCACTTCAACGACTCCGGCTTCTGGCTGGTGAAGAGCCTTGTGGGCATGGACGAAAAGACCACCCTCAAGACCTGGACCATCATGGAAACGCTGGTGGGCGGCGTGGGCTTCCTCGTGGCACTGGTTATTTCCTTCTTTGCCTGAGCGCCTGTCCGGGGCCTGCACCCCGGGATAAGCGTTGGGAGATCCTTATTCATTTACCTCATTACCTCCTTCAAAAACAGCCGCTCCGGGTGCGCCCGGAGCGGCTGTTTTTTGTGTCTGCGTGACCCGGTCACGGAAAAGCGGGCGGCGTATGGGGTATACTGATGGTGTCAGTAAAACACAACACCCATTCAGGAGGGAAAAAATATGGCAGTCATCAACATTACCAAGGAAAACTTTGCACAGGAAGTGCTCCACAGCGAAAAGCCCGTACTGCTGGACTTCTGGGCCAGCTGGTGCGGCCCCTGCCGGATGCTGAGCCCTGTGGTGGACGAGGTCGCCGAGGAGCGCACCGATGTGAAGGTGGGCAAGGTGAACGTGGACGAACAGCCGGACTTGGCGGCACAGTTTGGGGTGATGAGCATCCCCACCCTGCTGGTGTTCGAGCAGGGCAAGCTGGTGCGTCAGGCCGTGGGTGCCCGCCCCAAGGCCGGTGTGCTGGAACTGCTGGGCTAAATTATTGTTTTGAATGTGGTACAGCGGAACGCCTGCGGGCGTTCCGCTGTCTCTTTTTTACGGAAATGGTTGGCATCAATTCAAAAAAATCATCCACGCTTCTACAAATGGAATCACAAAACCAAAGCAAAAGAAAAACAGAAGATCCAGCACGACCTTCATCCATCTGGCAGAGCGTGTGCCGAAAGACATGGCATGGATGATGAAAAGATTGATCTCGCCACAGCGGCGATAATAGCCGGTCTGTTCAAAACTGTTCCAGATCTCCAACGATAAAAATTCAATGCCCGCACACAACGGGAAAATGACGAGAGAATGCATCCAGCCGTCTGCCCGAAAAGAACCATCGCCAAGACCATACCAGTGCACAGCAATAGTGCCGGGGCAAGCCAAAACGCCCCATAAGGCAAGCGCAATGCTCAGTCCAAGCAGGGCGGTGCGCACAGAATGCCAATCTACGGTGTGCTGTCGGCGCAGCATGGTAAAGAAATCTTCCAGCTGGATGGTCGGTACGGTATCGGCTTCTTCCGGGGCGCGGCAGTGCATAAGGTCGGCAAGGGTCAGCCCCAGAGCATCTGCCAGCGGTTCCAGTGTGTTGATATCCGGCAGACCGATGCCCCGTTCCCAGCGGCTGACAGCCTTGTCAGTAACGTGTAGCTGTTCCGCCAGTTCTGCCTGTGTCAGCCCCTGCGCTTTGCGCATCCGGCTCAGATAATTTCCAAAAGTTCTGGCGTCCATTTTATCAACTCCCTTGGAAAAAGCATAGCATAAGGCAGTGCAAAAGGCAATCGACGCTCTGTTTACCCGGACAAAAAGTGTTTGGATAGCTTGAATGCAAACAGCAAAGCGCCCGCCCTATGGTTCGAGCAGAACCACGGGGCGGGCGCTTATTTTATATGGAGTTCAGAAGAAAAATGCTTAGGTCAGCACTTACAGCTGGGGGCCTGCGGAGACCAGAGCCTTGCCGTGCTCGTTGCCCTCGTACTTAGCGAAGTTCTTCACGAAGCGGCCGGCCAGATCCTTTGCCTTCTCTTCCCACTGAGCGGCATCTGCGTAGGTGTCGCGGGGATCGAGGATGGCGGGGTCGACACCGGGCAGAGCGGTGGGGACCTCAAAGTCGAAGTAGGGGATCTTCTTGGTGGGAGCCTCGTTGATAGCACCGCTCAGGATAGCGTCGATGATGCCGCGGGTATCCTTGATGGAGATGCGCTTGCCGGTGCCGTTCCAGCCGGTGTTGACCAGATAAGCCTTTGCGCCGCTGGCCTTCATCTTCTTGACCAGCTCCTCAGCGTACTTGGTGGGGTGCAGCTCCAGGAAAGCCTGACCGAAGCAAGCGGAGAAGGTGGGGGTGGGCTCGGTGATGCCGCGCTCGGTGCCTGCCAGCTTTGCGGTAAAGCCGGACAGGAAGTAGTACTGGGTCTGCTCCGGGGTCAGGATGGAGACCGGGGGCAGAACGCCGAAGGCGTCAGCAGACAGGAAGATCACGTTCTTTGCTGCGGGAGCGGAAGAAACGGGACGCACGATGTTCTGGATGTGGTTGATGGGGTAGGACACACGGGTGTTCTCGGTGACAGACTTGTCAGCGAAGTCGATGTGACCCTCGGCATCCAGAGTGACGTTCTCCAGCAGAGCGTTGCGCTTGATGGCGTTGTAGATATCGGGCTCGGACTCCTTATCCAGGTTGATGACCTTAGCGTAGCAGCCGCCCTCGAAGTTGAACACGCCGTTGTCGTCCCAGCCGTGCTCGTCATCGCCGATCAGCAGACGCTTGGGATCGGTGGACAGGGTGGTCTTGCCGGTGCCGGACAGACCGAAGAAGATGGCGGTGTTCTCGCCGTTCTTGTCGGTGTTGGCAGAGCAGTGCATGGAAGCAATGCCCTTCAGCGGCAGGAAGTAGTTCATCATGGAGAACATACCCTTCTTCATCTCGCCGCCGTACCAGGTGTTGACGATGACCTGCTCCTTGCTGGTGATGTTGAACAGCACAGCAGTCTCGGAATTCAGGCCCAGCTCCTTGTAGTTCTCGACCTTAGCCTTGGAAGCGTTGTAAACAACGAAATCAGGCTCGAAGTTCTCCAGCTCCTCAGCGGTGGGACGGATGAACATATTGGTAACGAAGTGTGCCTGCCAGGCCACTTCCACGATGAAACGCACTGCCATGCGGGTATCCTTGTTGGCGCCGCAGAAAGCATCCACGACGTACAGGCGCTTGTTGGACAGCTCCTTCTGAGCGATCTCCTTGACAGCCTTCCAAGCCTCCTGAGAAGCGGGGTGGTTGTCGTTCTTGTACTCATCGCTGGTCCACCACACGGTGTCCTTGGAGTTCTCGTCCATCACGATGAACTTGTCCTTGGGAGAACGGCCGGTGTAGATACCGGTCATCACGTTCACAGCACCCAGCTCGCTGACATGACCCTTCTCGTAGCCTTCCAGCTCGGGCTTGGTCTCCTCGGCGAACAGCTGCTCGTAGGAGGGGTTGTGCACGACTTCAGTCGTGCCGGTGATGCCATACTTGGTAAGATCCAACTTTGCCATATTTGCGTACCTCTACTTTCGTTTGATCCTTACATAACTCTGTGTAGGAGATGCAGCGCCATTTATGGTACGGACACCGCATAAGGGGGAGACAGCACAGAACAATGCAGTGCAAATTCTCCTGTTTATCATTATACACAAAAGCTTTCCAAAAGCAATAAATGGAAGGTTCTGTTTGCAAAAAAGAAACAAATTTCATAAACAGGCTTTCCCACATTAAGTAATTTCACGAAGCCCGGCAGGGATGCAGACTGTGAAAAATAAGGCGGGACGGGGAAAAACCGACATTTTGATAAAAGTTTGACGAGCAGGGATACATGGAAAACAGGTCAGTTTTTGCCCCGATTTGCCGTCCACTTTGTTCCAATGTGCAATTTTTGCGTTGGTTCAAACGTTTTTCTGGCAAAAGGACTTTACTTGTGCTATACTTATTTTAAATAGAAACACTTTTCTGCCCGCTGCGGCGGCCTACATATAAAGGAACTGCCATGAAAACCATCTACATCCTGCTCACCCGCTCCGGCACGCTGCTGTCCAAACTGGTCTATGCCGCCACCGGTTCCAGCTATACCCACGCCTCCATGGCCTTTGATGCAGATCTGAGTTGCCTGTACAGCTCCACCCGCAAAAACGGCTACACCATGTTCCCGGCGGGCCCCAGCAAAGAATACCTGAACAAAGGCGTTTTCCGTCTGCGGGACGACGCCCCCTGTGCGCTGTACGCGCTGGAGGTGTCCGATGAGGCCTATTCCCACGCACTGTGCCGCGCCGAGGAGTTCATGCGTCACAGCGAGGAGTACAGCTTCAACACGCTGGGGCTGATCTTGTGCGGGCTGCATATCCGCTGGCAGCGCCGCCACCATTATTTCTGCTCCCAGTTCGTCAGCGAAGTGCTGGAACAAAGCGGTGCGCTGGCGCTGCCCAAGGACAGCACCCTGATGCACCCCAACGACTATACCCTGCTGCCCCAGCTGAAGTGCCTGTACAAGGGGCGCTTAGCCGACCTGCCCCAGCGCAAGGCGATGGATCTGGGCGAGACGCCCTCGATGGTCAGCATCTATACCGGACTGCTGGTGGAGCTGCTGCAGCGCCGGGCGCAAAGGTTTTTTGAGTGATTTTTCTGTATAAAACCGAAATTTCCGCTTTTTTGAGCGCTGCTCTTGCATTTTGCAGCCAATTGTGGTAATATTATTCGGCGGTATTGTTTTGCCGCAGAATATGCGCTCGTAGCTCAGCCGGTAGAGCATCTGACTTTTAATCAGAGGGCCAGGGATTCGAGTTCCCTCGAGCGCACCAAAATCCCACGAAGAATCGCAAGATTCCTCGTGGGATTTTCCATTTTCTGGGGCTCTGCACACTTTTGCACACTTTTTGCACACCGGCGGGAAAGCCGTGTTTTTCCTTGCATTGTCTGCATTCTGTGCATCGTGAGCCGAGCTTGTCGGGGCAAAGCCCCTCCATCTTGCTGGCGCAAGACCGTTCTGTCACTTAAAAGCTCCACCGGGGCTTTCATTGCTCCGCTCCACTGCGCAAACGCGAACTTTGCTCTGCAAATTGCTGTTTTAACGTTTCACTGCTTTCTTGCCTTGCGATCAAGAAAGCACTTCTGCTAAACACTCTACGTTGAAAATGCAATCATACACTGCTATAATAAAATTGTGGTATTATCACCAAAAATTCAAGATGCAAAGCGTTTGCGATTGGCAAACATTCAGGAGGAACGCATGGTAACAGGAGCCATTAAAAATAAGGTAGACAAAATCTGGACAGACATCTGGGCAGGCGGCATCACCAATCCGCTGACCGTCATTGAACAGCTGACCTATCTCATGTTCATCCGGTCGTTGGACGAGAAAGAGCTTGCCACCGAAGATTTTGAGAACATGGCGGGCGAAAAGATGGAGCACATCTTCCCGGCCAGCGAAGCAGGGCAGTCCATGCGGTGGAGCCGCTTCAAGGACAAGGACTCCCGCGAGATTTTCCTGACCATGCAGCAGCGGGTGTTCCCGGCCATCAAAAAGATGAAGTATGGCCGTCTGCCGGATTTCAACGAAAAAGGCGAACTGGTAGAGGTACTCAGCAAGCTGGAACAGGCACAGCAGGAGGCCGAAAAGCTGGGCAAGAGCTTGTCGGAAAAAGAAAAAGATGTTTTGCGGGCAGAGGATGAAAAGGAACAGAACACCGCCTTTGCGCGGTACATGGACGATGCCATGTTCCTGATCCCCACGCCGCAGGTGCTGCAAAAGATCATCACCGGGCTGGAGGATCTTTACACCCACGATATCGCCGACCTTGATATGCAGGGCGATCTGTACGAGTATATGCTGCTAAAACTGTCCTCGGCAGGGCAGAACGGCCAGTTCCGCACGCCCAAGCACATCCGCGACATGATGGTGGAGCTGGTGCAGCCCACGCCGGACGACTTTATCTGCGACCCCGCCTGCGGCACGGCGGGCTTTCTGGTGTCCAGCGAACAGTACCTCCGCGCACACTACGAGGACAGCATGACCCCGGAGCAGTGGCAGCATTTTGCCGGCCCGATGTTCACCGGCTTCGACATGGACCGCACCATGCTGCGCATTTCGGCCATGAACCTGATGCTCCACTCCATCACGAACCCGGAGATCGACTACAAGGACAGCGTGTCGAAGCAAAACTCCATTTGCAGTAAGTACACCATTTGCCTTGCGAACCCGCCGTTCAAGGGCACTGTGGATGCCGAGAGCATCAACGACGATCTGAAAGCCGTCACCAACACCAAAAAGACGGAGCTTCTGTTCCTTGCGCTCTTCCTGCGGATGCTCAAAACCGGCGGGCGCTGCGCCTGCATCGTGCCGGACGGCGTTTTGTTCGGTTCCAGCAAGGCGCACCAGAGCATCCGAAAAGAACTGATTGAAAACCATCAGCTGCGGGCGGTCATTTCCATGCCCTCCGGCGTGTTCAAGCCCTACGCAGGCGTGTCCACAGCGGTGCTGGTGTTTACCAAGACCGGCGCGGGCGGCACCGATAAGGTGTGGTTCTACGATATGAAAGCCGACGGCTTCTCGCTGGACGATAAGCGCACTGAGGTGAAGGATAACGACATCCCGGACATCATCGCCCGGTTCCACAACCTCGATGCGGAAGCCGACCGTAAGCGCACCGAGCAGAGCTTCTTTGTGTCCAAAGAAGAAATTGCCGCCAACGGGTACGATTTATCCATCAATAAGTACAAAGAGACCGAGTATGTGCCGGTGGAGTATCCTTCGACTACGGAAATTCTGGCCGACCTGCATGAGCTGGAAATGGAGATCACCAAGGGTTTGGCAGAGTTGGAGGAGATGGTGTGATGGCGAAGTTGGGAGATATTGCAACATACATAAATGGATATGCCTTCAAACCACAAGATTGGTCAGACGAAGGTATTCCAATTATTCGGATTCAGGACTTGACCGGAAATTCGTATCAGGCAAACCGTTATAATGGTGAATACGCATCCAAATATGAAGTAAACGATGGAGATGTTTTGATTTCATGGTCTGCCAGTCTTGGCGTATACATTTGGCATGGAGAAAAGGCAGTATTAAATCAGCATATTTTCAAGGTCGTTTTTGATAAAGAAAGAATCTCAAAAGATTTTTTCGTACATCAGGTAGGTTTGATTCTGGAAAACGCGGCATCCGATGCACATGGCGCAACAATGAAGCATTTGACCAAGCCCGTTTTTGACGCGTTGCCATTTTACTTGCCACCGTATGAAAAGCAGTGCGAAATTGCAGAAGTCCTTGATAAAGTAACGAGTTTGATTTCTCTCCGCAAGCAGCAGCTTGCTAAACTGGACGAGCTGGTAAAGGCACGGTTTGCAGAGATGTTTGGGGACCCTGTAAGCAATCCTCTTAATTGGCCAACTGCTGAGCTTGGAAAACGATGTGAAATAATAACTGGAAATACTCCATCTCGCGCAGAACCAGAAAATTATGGAACATTTATTGAATGGATAAAATCTGATAACATCAACACTCCTTCAACATTTCTTACCGAGGCTCAAGAGCGTTTATCAGAAATTGGCTTTCAAAAATGTCGCTTTGTTGAATCGGGAAGCTTGTTAATGACATGCATTGCAGGAAGTCTTAACTGCATTGGGAATGTTGCGGTAGCGAATCGAAGAGTTGCATTTAATCAACAAATCAATGCGATTACCCCAACTCATGATAATGTTCTATATCTTTATTGGCTTATGATTTTATCAAAACCTACTATTCATAGAACTATCAATATGGCGCTTAAGGGCATCTTGAGCAAAAGTCAGCTCTCTTCAATTAAATTTCCATTTCCGCCACTTTCCCTTCAAAATCAGTTTGCCGCCTTTGTGGAGCGTGTAGACCAGCAGAAGCAGACCGTACAGCAGAGCCTTGAAAAGCTGGAACTGATGAAAAAGGCGCTGATGCAGGAGTATTTTGGGTGATCAAATGAATGACTACGGAAAATTGGAAATCATTTACAAAGAAATCGATCGGCTAATTGAAATGAATGCAACTACAGCCACACAAGAATTTCAAGACTGGAAATTAAAAGCAGCGCGGTTCCTTTCACATTATTTTGGAATGCAAAGCATTGAAATGGAACAATTTAGAAAAACACAGTTTCATCCTATTTTTGATTATGATGATGAGAGCAAGTGTATAGAGTGCTGCAAAAAAGGGCTTGAAGCAACAAAGCGTGTATTTGAAACCTATTTAGATGATATTAGTACAGATATGTTAGACAAGGCAGAAAAATCAATGCAACAGAAGCTCAAAGAAATGCGGCAATGGCAGCATGAAGATATGCTATTAGCGAATATATCTCAAAGGACCTCAATGGCAAAAACGAAAGAATATAAAAAAGTGTTTATTGTTCACGGTCACGATAATGCACTAAAACAAGAAGTGGCCCGTATGGTTGAAAAACAAGGTCTTGAAGCGATCATTTTAAGTGAACAAGCTAACAGAGGCAAAACTATTATCGAGAAATTTGAAGAGCATTCAGATGTTGGTGCTGCTATTTGCTTGTTTACTGGTGATGACTATGGCAAGGCAAAAGATGCAACCAGTGAAAATTTACGAGCGCGACAGAATGTTGTGTTTGAAGCGGGATATTTTATGGGAAAGTTAGGACGCGGGAATGTTATTTTAATCGCAAGTCCTGATATTGAAATTCCGTCTGATTTGCAAGGTGTGGTATATACGAATAAGGATATGTGGCAAACGGATGTTTTGCGAGAATTAAAAGCAATCGGGTACAATGTAGATTTTAACAAACTTTTTGCTTGAAAAATGGGGGAGGAAATTTAATAAAATGAGTGTCGGTGAGATTGTTGATATTGTTTTAAGCATTCTCTCTTTTTTGTTGGCTGCAATTTCTGTTGTGACGGTTATCATAACATTGAAGCAGAATAAGAAAATGATTGAAAACAATTCGCTGCAATTAAAGGAGATGCAGGAAGAATACCGCTTGTCCATTCAACCGCTTCTTGAATTTCAGAATGCGGAATTCTGTTTGGATCGTCCGCGTTTTTTCTATTCACCTCCAGAGGATGAATACGATTTTTTGTCGAGATATCGTTTTAAAACGGAGCTGAAAAACATATCTCAGGTTCCGGCTATCTGTATTGATGTGACAGCAATATTATATGTTTTTAGAGACAATGACAGAAAAGCTTTAAAAACAATTACCCGCAGAATATCGGCGATTTCGGGAAATGATGAAAAAGCCGCAGTTGAAATTATATTTTCTGGGGATTCAATTCATCTTTTATATGAAGCACTCAGAGAAAATTCAACTAAATATCTTCCACAGATTACGGTGATGGCCACATATAAAAATGCGTGTGGCGGATGTTTTCTTTGCGAGAAAACATTTATACTTATGTTGTCAGAAGAGGACGAGGCGACGGCTCGTGCATGGCATACAGCAATGTCTAGTGAAAAGATTCGCGCAAAAGAAGTCATTCGGGAATTACAATTGACGCGCGAAACAGATGATACAAGGTGGGAATGTTTATTTGAAAGCGAAAAAAGTTCGTTTGATGAAGGACTTGGAAATCCAGAAGTGGCAGAATTAAACTTGAATTGCCGTGAAATCGCAGAAAAGTATAATTTCAAAGTGCTTTCAAAGGAAGAATATGAAAAATATAGCGAAGACCATCATTATGGTCATTTCATATACAAACAATCACATTGTCATGTGAAAAAGCAAATTGAAAATAAGGCCGCTATTTAATTTGAAAGGAGCCCTTCCCCATGTCAAACTTTGCCTTTTTAGCCACCCACCCCGAATATTCCCTCTTCGCCAATTCTGCCATCGAGGCCGAGAAAGTGTTCTCCACCTCCCCGGCGATGTGCGCGGTGGGATGCCGGAAGGCGTTGGAGCTGGCGGTGAAGTGGGTGTATGCGGCAGACAAGACCATCACGATGCCCTACAAGGACAACCTGCAATCCCTCCTGCATGAGCCGAGTTTCCGGTTCGCGGTGGACCGCAATGTGTGGAGCGTGCTGCCCAGCATCGTGAAGGCGGGCAATCTGGCAGTACATACGGGGCATAGTGTGTCGGCGGCGGATGCAGTGTTCAGCCTGCGGGGGCTGTTCGACTTCATCCAGTGGGTGGATTACTGCTACGGCACGGACTATGTGGAGCGCTCCTTTGAAGAAACAGCCATCCCCGGCGAAAAGGTAACGCTGGACGAAAAGAAGATCCGGGAACAGGAAAGTTTACTGTCCCAAAAGGATGCCGAACTGGAAGCCTTGCGCAAGCAGGTGGAGAGCCTTTCGACGGCGTACACAGCCAGCAAACAGCAGAACCAGCAGAGTCGCAGCTTCACCGCCGCCGACCTGACCGAGGCCGAGACGCGGCGGAAGATCATCGACATCGACCTCAAGGCCATGGGCTGGAAGTTTACCGGGGCGGACACCGATGTACGCACCGAGTACGAAGTGGACAACATGAACGGCGTGCTGGGGCAGAAGGGTTATGCAGACTATGTGCTGATGGGCAAGGACGGCTTGCCGCTGGCGGTCATTGAAGCCAAGCGCAGCACCAAAGACCCCAACATCGGGCGCAAGCAGGCTCAGCTTTATGCGGACTGTCTGGCGCAGAAGTTTGGCCGCCGTCCGATGCTGTTTACCACCAACGGCTACACCACCTATTTCTGGGATGAGCAGAGCGGCCCGCAGCGTGCCGTGAGCGGGGTGTTCTGCAAGGACGACTTGCAGAAGCTGATGAACCGCCGCACCGAGAAAAAGCCGCTGGACACCATTGAAATCGACGATAAGATCACCGACCGCTACTACCAGAAAAACGCCATCCGGGCGGTGTGCGCCCACATCGCGCAGGGCTTCCGGCGCAATCTGCTGGTCATGGCTACTGGCACGGGCAAGACCCGCACCGCATCCAGCCTGACCGATGTGCTGAGCCGGGGCGGTCATGTGACCAACATGCTCTTTCTGGCCGACCGCACCGCGCTGGTCAAGCAGGCAAAGGACGACTTCAAAAAGTATCTGCCCGACCAGTCGCTGTGCAACCTGTGCTCCTCCAAGGACGATAAGGCCGCGCGCATCGTGTTTTCCACCTATCCCACCATGCTCAACGCCATCGACAACGCCAAGACCAAGGACGGCGTGCCGCTGTTTTCGCCTGCGCATTTTGACCTTATCATCGTGGACGAGAGCCACCGCAGCATTTTCAAGAAATACCGCGCCATTTTTGATTATTTCGATGCGATTCTGGTGGGTCTGACCGCCACCCCGAAAACCGATGTAGACCGCAACACCTACGACTTTTTCGAGATGGAGCACGGCATCCCCACCTACGCCTACGATTACGATACGGCGGTCTACACCGACCATGTGCTGGTGCCTTACTACAACTACGAGGTCAAGACGAAATTCACAGAAGAGGGCATCCACTACGACCAGCTTTCACCGGAGGACAAGGCTCGCTACGAGGACGATTTTGCCGAGGACGACACCCTGCCAAGCTTCATCCCATCCGAAAAGCTGAATAAGTTCATCTTCAACGCCAACACCGTGGACACGGTGCTGCAAGACCTGATGGAACGGGGCATCCAGACGGCAGGCGGCGACCGCATCGGCAAGACCATCATCTTTGCCCAGAACAAGCGCCACGCGGAGTTTATCCGGGAGCGCTTTGGCAAGCTCTACCCGCAGCTGGAGACCCAGTACCCGGGATTCATCCAGCGGGTGGTCTGCGATGACGCCTATGCACAGTCCATCATTGACGACTTCAAACAGCCGGACAAGCCGCCTTTTATTGCGGTCTCGGTGGATATGATGGACACGGGCATTGATGTGCCGGAGTGTGTGAATCTGGTGTTCTTCAAAAAAGTGCGCAGCAAAACGAAGTTCTGGCAGATGATCGGCCGTGGTACACGGCTCTGCCCGTCCCTTGCCTGCGTGGATGCCATCGACGGCGAATATACGGGCAAACGGCGGTTTCTGATTTTCGACTACTGCGACAACTTTGAATTTTTCCGTCAGAAACCCAACGGCTACGAGAGTGCGGACACCAAAAGCCTGTCCGAAAGCATTTTCTGCAAGCAGGTGCGGATCGCCGCCGCGCTGCAGGATGGAGCCTATGCGGACGAAAAATACCAGAACTGGCGCAAGATCTTAACAGAGACCTGCCGTGCCGAAGTGGGAGCGTTGAACCCGGAGCTGGTATCCGTGCGGCTGCACCGACAGGCCGTGGAACACTATCAAAAGCCGGGAGCCTTTGTCAGCCTGACCGAAACGGACAAGGGTACTCTGATGAAAGAGGTGGCACCGCTCATCTCGCTGGACGACAAAGATGAAGCCGCCAAGCGGTTCGATAACTTTGTGTATGGCTTGCTGCTCTGTGAGCTGGAAGGTCTGCCGGGGCTGGGCCGCGCCCAGAAACAGCTGCGCAGCACAGCGGCATTGCTGGAAGGAAAGGCTACCATCCCGCAGGTGCAGGCAAAGCTGCCCCTCATCCGGGAGGTGCAGACAGACGAATTTTTGACCTCGCATGATCTGCTCCGCTTTGAGGAAATGCGGCAGGAGCTGCGGGAACTCATCAAGTTTCTGGTAGACGGTGTAGAAGGGCAAAAGCCTGTCTACACGGCCCTTGCCGACCCGGTACTGGAACAGACCGAGGGCAAAACGCTGGATTCCGGCTACGATTTCGGCGAGTACCGGGAACGTGTGAACCGCTACATCATGGAGCACCGCAGCGATACGCTGGCCATCCACAAGCTGACCCAGAACATTCCGCTTTCCCGGGGTGACTATACCGAGCTGGAACATATCTTTACCTGTGAGCTGGGCAGCAAAGAGGACTATGCACGGGAGTTTCGGGATACACCCTTTGGTCTACTGGTGCGTAAAGTGGCAAAGCTGGACCACGGTGCTGCCATGCAGGCATTTTCCAAGTTCATCAACGACGAATCGCTGAATGCAAAGCAGATCGCGTTCGTGCAGAAGGTCATTCATTACATCGAGCAGAACGGTTATGTGGAAAGCAAAGCGGTTCTGATGAAACCACCCTTTGACCAGCCCATTCTGTTTACCCACCTGTTTGATGGCAAAACAGGCAGTGAACTGATGGATACGATCAATTCGGTGAAAGAGAATGCCACCCATGTAACTGCATAAAGTGGTAGAATGTACTGATAAAAAACGGTATAATGGACAAGGAGCGGATAGACGGTTTCCGCAGCGCCTTTGCATCGGGGGAGACTTTGTTCTGGCAGGTCCCTGCTGCGGCAAGGGAGAGAATGGCGTTTTACAGTGAGAACCTTCCCCGCCTTTTTTTGAAAAAGTCACGGCGGTATTTGCGGTGTCCGACCACTATGCGCTGGAATTTATGCGATTTTTGCAGGGACAGGGCATCCGCGTCCCGGAGGATGTGCAGATCATTGGCTTTGATGATACACTGGCAAGCCGGTATTGCAGCCGTGGGACTGTGCAGTAACTTCACTCTTATTTTCTCCGTGATGTCCGGCGCAGTCGGCACGGTTGCCGGTATTCTGATCGCACAGTTTCTGGGCGCGGAGGAGCACACCGAGGCGTGGCGCAGTTTGGATGTAAGCCTTGTCTGCGGGGGTGTGTTGGCAGCACTGTTTCTGCTGACGGCAGGGGGCTTCCCGGCGCAGGTCTTGGGACTTTATACGGCAGATGACGCCATCCTCTGATCTTGATCGGCTTTGCGGTCTGCCTTCAAAAGGAAGCGGAACGCCCGCTCACCGTGGAGATTTGGACACGGTGGGCGGGCGTTTTATGTTTATTTTCCGAGTACAACGGAGAGCCTGATTTCCTTTTCCGTCTCGCTCAGGTCAAGAGCGCCGCCATCGGCGACGGTCACGTGCAGCTCATAGAGCGTACCGGCGGTAAGTTCCGTTACAGCCTTGCCGTCCTCGTCTGTGATCGACCACAGTGCAGGATCGACCTTTGCTAGCTTGCCGTCCACGCCATAGGCGTAGAGGGTCAGACCGGAGGTGCTGCCGGACAGGTTATTCATGCGGAAAGCTACCGTGGTGTTGGGATGTACGTTGCGGACGGTCACAGTGTTGCGCCAGCTTGCAACGGTGCCTTCGCCGCCGTCCTGCGCAAACTGTTCCTGCGAGAGGACATTTCTTGCTGCCTGATCAAGATCGACCTTGCGGTAGGGCATTTCGGGCAGATAAACGAAACGGTCCTGCAAACGAAGCAGTTCCAGATAGCCTGTCGGGCAGTAGAGCGCATTGCCGCTGTTGCCGGCATACATTCCAATGGCCATGTTGTTATAGCCGTACTTGTTGGAAACATCCATCGTGAAAACAGTCTCGCCAGTTTCAAAATCCAGAATGATGTACTGCCACATCCCGGTGGTCACATCCTGCACATAGCCGTAGATATAGCCCGTTGCGGTGGAAAGCTTCAGGATGGAGGTGTCGCTCAGGTCGTTCCGGCTCCAGATGCTCTTCATCTCGTAGCCGTTTGCGGTCTTTACGGTGTCCATGCGCTCGATGCCGGGGGCGATCATAACGTTGCCCTTCATGAGCCAGTTCTGGTCGTAAATATTGGCGTAGCTCTGGATGGAAGAGTCGTTGTTGGGGTCCGCCAGACCTGCATTGCCCGCGCCAAACCAGTTGCAGACGATGGTGCTGACGGTGCCATTGCCGTCGTCATAGACGATGGCAGAGTTCTCAACGGCTACCTGATAGCCCTCGGGCAGATCATCCAGCACCGGGGCGCTTGCCACGACCTCGCCGGTCTTCATATCGAGCGCAAGAAGGTTTACGATATCCTGATTGTCGGTGAACAGCACAAGGTTCGGTGTCAGCGTGGGCGAGCAGCCGCCGCCCCATGCAAGACCGCCGCCGGTGGTCTTATCGCCTTCGCCGCTCACCTTTGCACCCGCGCTCTCATAGGGCGTGCACCACACAACGTCTACGCCTTCTTCTGCACGCAGAAGATAGCAGTTCTGGTTGGTGAGGATCACCGCACCGTCCTTGGAGGCGGCGATGCCGTTCTCGGCACCCTCGCCGGGGGTCAGCTCGTAGACAAAGACAGCCTTTGAAAGGTCAGTCTGCTCGCCGTTCAGGATCGCATCAATGGCAGAACGGGCAATATAGCCGATGACGCCCTGCTGCTGGCGCTGCGGATAAATGCGGAAGCCACCCGTTGCAAACCAGAGGTTTCCGTCATAATCAAAGACCACGGACAAAAGATTCTGCGTCAGCTCTTTTCCAAGCGCGGCTTCGGCGGCAGCCTTGATATCAATGTCCAGCACCTTCTCAAATTCGGGCAGCACATTGCCGTTTTCATCTGTTGCACGGAGCATCAGCACATGGTTGTTGCTCGTGGGGCAGACGATGCGGTTGGACGCGTCCATGAAGGTATAGGAGCTCTGGATAACGTAACCGCCGCCGTCATGCTTCTTTGGCGAGAAATAGCCGAGCGTTTTTGTTTCTTCGGCGTTCAGGTCGCGGATGGCGATGCCGCCCAGCAGCGGCACAACGGCATGGCCGTAGCTGTCAAAATAGATAGCGGGAGAAGCATTTGCATTCGTTGTCTCATAGGAAACGTTGATCTCGGGATAGATCGCAAGCGGCAGGATCTCATCCGTTGAATCTGTGTTGTAGCCGTCGTGATGAATGTTTGCATCGCTCTTGGCCATGTAGGGGTTTTCCTCTACCTGCTTGGGGTTCAAGGCCTTCACAGGCAGTGCCGCAGAGGTCGTCTCCGCAGCAGAGGGCTGCACCACGGCGGACGGTGCAGAGGGCTGAGAAGCGGCGACACTGTCTGCGGGCGTCTGTGTACCGCCGCAGGCGGCCATGGAAAGGCACAATGCTGCGGTCAGCGACAAGCTCAACGCAGAGTGGATGATCTTTCTCTTTTTCATAAGTCGTTCTCCTTGTTGTGTTCGTTGCGGTCAGGTCGGCGCTGCTCTGCCGGATTTTTTTGATCCAGCCAGATGCAAAAACCCTGCCGCAAAGCGGCTTCGGTCACTGGCTCCAGCAGAAAGTAGTCTGCACGCAGCCGGAAGGCATGGAGCGAAAAATTCAGATCGCTGCACCAGATAACGCGTGTTTGGGGACAAAGCGCGCGCAGATGCTCTACTGCATTCAATCCATCCACCCCCGGCAGGGCGATCACGGCATTTGTCAGCGGCTCGCAGCGCGCGGCTTCAAAAAAGCTTTCCTGATCGTGGTAACAGTCCATTTGGGGAAATAAACAATGCTCGGCGCAGAACTGCAAGATCTGCTCTGCCCAAAAAGCTTCCTGCGCCCTGCTGTTTGTCAGCACGGCGATTCGATACACAGCGACCCTCCTTCCTTCTGCCGTTGTTGAGGTTCTCTGTCTCTAGTATACGGGCGGATACGGCTGTTTCAAGCTGTTTGGCACGAAAGCCCGGTTTCCGTCACGAAATCCCGGTTTCTGCTGCGACAGAACCGGGCAACTGTGCTATAATCAGGATGAAAGAGTTTATAAAGGAGGTTGGAAGCTATAACAATAGCTTCTTGGTACAGCATGAGATTTGCGATCGTCGATGACCTTGGTACGGAGCGCACGCTGCTGAAGGAGCGCTTGGCACGGCAGCTGCGCCAGCGCGGTACAGAAGCAGAGCTTTTAGAATTTGACAGCGGAGAAGCTTTTCTGGCGGCAGAAGAAGCGCAGCGCTTTACCGCCGCATTTTTGGATATTTACATGGATGGTTTAAGCGGCATGGACGCGGCAAAGGAACTTCGGAAAACAGACGCAGACTGCCTTCTGGTTTTTACCACCACCTCGACAGACCATGCACTCGAGGGGTTTCAGGTACGGGCATTTCATTATTTGGTCAAACCCTTTTCAGAGGCCGAGTTGTCCGGTCTGTTGGATGAAATGCTCGCAAAACTCCCCCGCCCGGAGCCGGTTTTGACGGTGAAGGTGGATGGCAGCGACATCCATTTGCGCTATCGTGATATCATATCCGCCGAGCATTTCGCCCACATCATCAATATCCGCACCACTGCCGGCAAAACGCTTGCCATGCGCCAGAGTTTCAAGGCGTTCACAGAGCCGCTCAAAAAGGACCCGCGCTTTTTTGTTTGTGGCCGCGGTACGATCATCAATATGGAGAATGCTGCCGATTTTCAGGATGCCGCCTTCTGTATGACGGACGGCAGCCAGGTCTATGTCAGTCAGGAGCTTTTGAAAGCCGCCCGACAGGCGTTTATGGAATTTCTGCTGCAAAGGGGGCGTGTGGGTTGAAGGATGTTCTGCGCCCGATCCTGGAGCTTACCGTTGTGTTTCCCGGCCTGTTGCTCGCGTATTTTCCGGTGCGCTCCTATCTGAAGCAGTCTTCCGCAAAGCTTGCGGTATGGGAGGTGCCGCTGCTGTTCGGGCTTTGCCTTGGCGGCGGGCTGTTTTGCTATCATTTCGGTCTCTCGACCGCATTCCCCTTGCTGCTCATAACGATTGTGACAATTTTCCTGTATCTCAAAACGCTGCGGCTCTCTCTCTGGAAATCCGGGACCATCGCGCTGGCGGTCTGCGCGGTATTTGCGTGCCTGAATAGCTTGTCCCGCGCCGTTGGTACAGCGATCACGATCCGGCTGCAGCTGCCGCCGGACAAGCCGTGGTTCTGTTTTAGCGCCTGCATTTTTTATAACGTGATCTGCTGGCTGACCGCTGCTGCAGCCTATTATCCCGCCACCCACGCAGTGCGCGCAATGGTGGAGGATGACAATTTTGCGCAGACGTGGTATGTGTTCTGGGTGCTTCCGATGGTGTTCATCCTGCTGAATCTTTTTATAACCCCGCGCTACCAGATAACGCTCCGGACAGGGCGGGTCTTGCAGGTCTACATCGTTATGAGCATCGCGCTTTTGTTTCTGATGTTCATGTTCAATGCGATCTTTCTGCTGATGGCAAACAGCCTTAACCGGAATGCGAGATTGCAGCAGGAAAACCAGTTTCTTTCCATGCAGCAGCAGCGCTATGAAAGCCTGAAAACCGCCATTGATGAAGCCCGGCAGGCGCGGCACGATATGCGCCATCAGCTGAATCAGATCTCCGCACTGGCCGAGGCAGGAGATCTGGATAACCTGAAGGCTTACCTTGCAAAAACGGTCTCCCGGATCCCGGATCTGGATATGAATTTCTGCGAAAACCGTGCAGCGGACAGTGTTGTCGGCTATTATTGTGCCCTTGCAAAGCGTGAGGGTGTTCCCTTTTGTGCCAAACTCGACTTACCACAGGTGCTTCCTGTGGACGAGATCGATCTGTGTCTGGTGCTGTCTAATCTTCTGGAAAACGCATTCGAAGCCAGCCTGCGCACCGCACCCGCCCGGCGCAAGATCGAGGTCACCGCGTATGTCCATGCCGAGCGGCTTCTTTTGGTCGAAGTGGAAAACGCATTTGACGGTGAAGTCAACGAAAAAAGCGGGCTCTTCCGCTCGTCCAAGCGAAAGGAAAACGGGATCGGCATCCAGTCTGTCCAGCATATTGCAGAAAAGACCGGCGGTGCAAGCACATTTACCCATCAGAATGGCGTTTTCTCTGCCAAGGTCATGCTTTGTGGAGAAAAGCAGCCGCCAGAGACCGCGGACAGCACCACGGAGTTGTACGGAAAGTGTGGAAAGTAATGCGGAAAGCGCAGAAACTTGCCATATAAAAAGTGGAAACTTCATTCCCCAAATGGCAACCTCCATGCTAAAAGTGGCAAGTGACATATAGAAAACGCCATTATACAGAACTGCCCACTCCCCTGAGAACTTCTCAGACGAGTGGGCATTCTTTTTCCCATATTTCCGACTTCCTCTTGCAGTCACGCATCCCGATGAGATGTTTCAAGTTTTTGAAAACCGTCAAACTGCCCAAAATACGCCCTTAAAAGTTTACTTGACGCAATTTTCAAATCAATATATAATTGGGTCAGAAACCAATTATAGAAAAGGATGATTCCCAATGGCGCGCAGATACGACAGCAAAGAAGCAAAACGGCGGATACTGACCGTCTGTGTCCGGCTTTTTCTGGAAAAAGGCTACACGAACACCAAGGTGGCAGAAATTTTAAAGGAAGCAGATGTTTCCGCCGGGTCGTTCCAGAATATTTTCCGCACCAAGGACGGCGTGCTGACCGAACTGATCGGCATGATGTTCAGCAGGCAGTTCGGCGCGGTAAGGCCGCTGGCGGCAAACGCCCCCTCGCCGGTGTACCTCTACGCGGTAGAAACGGCTTTGCAGCTGGCGCTGACCGAGTTGAGCGAGAATCTGCGGGATATCTATGTGGAGGCGTACACCTTCCCCGCCACGGCGGAGATCATCCACCGCAGCACCACGGCCGAGCTGCAGGCGGCGTTCAGCGCGTATCTGCCCGGGTGCGCCGAGTGCGACTTCTACGAGATGGAGCTGGGCACGGCTGGCATGATGCGCGGCTACATGGCACGGCGGTGCGACCCCTACTTTACGCTGGAGCGCAAAATACGGCGCTATCTGAGTATGAGCCTGAGTGCGCTGCAGGTCCCCGCACAGGAGCGCGAGCAGGTCATCGCTTTTGTGGCGGAGATCGATATGCTTGCCCAGGCGCGGAAGGTGGTAGATGCCGTGCTTGCATCGCTGTCCGTGCAGTTTGATCTGAAAGGATAACAAGGCTTGATGACAAGGAGGGAGTAACATGAAAAAATGGCTGATCCGGTGTTTGACGGTGCTGGCAATGGTGTGCCTGATACCGGGGATCGCGTTAAACGCTAAAGCAGTAGCTAATGCCTTCACGTACTGCATCCAATGTAAGGCTGATAAAACCTGTGATATCCTCGGATACGTATGGCAATCAAATGCTGATTCAATCTATCATAAGATCCGTATAAAATGCAGGACCTGCCGCACGGAGAACGAGATCATTTATAAACCGTTTTCGTATCATACCGGCGGCACCGAAACCCCCACCTGCACCACAGGCAAAATCTGTCGCTTATGCTGGTCGGAATATGGCATTCTCGGTCACGACTGGGACGCGTGGACGTCTAACGGCGACGGCACGCACACCCGCAGATGCAAGCGCAGCAACTGCGACGCAGTTGAGAATGAAAGCTGCAGCGGCGGCACCGGAACGTTCACCTGCACCACAGGCAAAACCTGTGAAAAATGCGGCGCGGAATACGGCATTCTTGGTCACGACTGGGGCGCGTGGACGTCTGACGGCGACGGCACGCACGGCACGCACACCCGCAGATGCACGCGCTGCGACAAAGAGGAGACCGAAAGCTGCAGCGGCGGCGCGACCTGCACCAGTCCGGGAGTGTGCGCCACTTGCGGAGGGAGTTACTACGGCGGTCACGACTGGGGCGAGTGGTCATCCGCCGGCAACGGCACGCACATCCGCAACTGCAAGAACTGCTACAAAGTTGATACTGCAAGCTGTACCGGTGGCACAGCGACCTGCACCGCCAAAGCGGTCTGTGAGGCGTGTGGTGGGGAATACGGCGAAAAAGACCCAAATAACCATGCTCTGGTGCATCCCTCTGCAAAAGCCCCCACCTGTACGGAAATCGGCTGGGACGCTTACGACCTCTGCGTCCGCTGCGGCTATACCACCCGCAAAGAGCTGCCCGCACTGAACCATGATTTGGTGCGTCACGTAGCGCAAGCCCCCACCTGCACAGAAAAGGGCTGGGCTTACGATACCTGCTCCCGCTGCGACTATACCACCTATGCGGAGCTGCCCGCACTGAACCATGATTATCAGGCTGTTACCGTAGAGCCTACCTGTGAAACAGACGGCTATACCATCTTTACTTGCTCCCGCTGCAAAGACAGCTACACCGCAGACCCGACCGATAAGCTGGGACACCAGTTCGGTGCATGGTCCCCGAACGGAACCGGCTCTCAGAGCGCCGATTGTCTGCGGCAGGGCTGTGCGCACACTGGCAGCACCGATTGCCGGAAGTTTACTTTCCGCACTGCGGAAGGCGAAACGCTGACCTTCTGCCCCGTGTGCGGGCAGGCAGAAAACGCTGCGCAGCTGGAAAAGATCGAAGCGGCAACGGCGTGGGCTGCCAGCGGCAGCCTTTCTGCGGAGGATGTGACCGCACGGACGAACGGGGAATACCTGAGTGTGGCATTTGAAACCGCAGGCAGTCTGACGCAGCCCACCGGTCGGGTAAGGCTTGCGCTGCCCGCCGGACTGCTGGAAGGCAAAACGCTTGTGCGCATTGCCCCGGACGGCACGCAGACCGAGCTGCCGTTTGAAACAGAGCACGGAAAGCTCATCTATACGCTGGATTTTGCAAACAGCGAGCTGCCCGTAATGCTCTTCCGGCTGGTACCCCAGACCGCCGCCCTCTGAACGCTTTTACAGCGGCACGAACGATAAACCACAAAAAGCCCGCCCACCGTGGTTTTCCACAGGTGGGCGGGCTTTTTCTATAAGGCAAACCGTCATTTGCGCTAAAAACGCGCAGTTCCGTTTTTTATCCAGCCTTATTTACACCACTTGGCAAATTCTTCATCCGTGCACTTGACGTAGTGGCTGCCCTCCAAATGGTGGCTGGTGCCCTTGGAATAGTCGATGCCGGAAGTGGCATAGTCATAAGTCTCAGCCACGCGGCGCTTTTCCACCACCGGGTTCGGCAGAGGGATGGCCGACAGCAGGCTCCGGGTGTAGGGGTGGATGGGGTGCTCGAAGATCTCCTCGGTGGTGCCGGTCTCCAGCAGGTGGCCCAGATGCAGCACACCGATACGGTCGGAGATGTACTTGACCATGGACAGGTCGTGGGCGATGAACAGATAGGCCGTGCCGGTCTCCTGCTGGATATCCTTCATCAGGTTGACCACCTGCGCCTGAATGGACACATCCAGTGCCGAGATGCACTCGTCCGCAATGATGAGCTTGGGGTTCATGATGAGGGCGCGGGCAATGCCTACGCGCTGGCGCTGACCGCCGGAGAACTGGTGGGGGTAGCGCTCGGCGTGCTCCGGGGCAAGGCCGACCTTGGCAAGGATCTTTTCCACCTTTTCGCGGCGCTCTGCCTGCGTTTTGCACAGATGGTGGATATCCAGACCCTCGCCGATGATGTCCTCCACCTTTTTGCGGGGGTTCAGGGACGCCATGGGGTCCTGAAAGATCATCTGCATCTGGGTGCGCAGGGTATTGTTCTGCGCATGGGTCAGGCGACCGCTGATATCCTGCCCGTCAAAGGTGATCTTGCCCGCAGTGGGGTCGTACAGGCGGATGATGCTGCGGCCGATGGTGGATTTGCCGGAGCCGGACTCGCCCACCAGACCATAGGTCTCGCCGGGGTAGATCTCAAAACTGACATCGTCCACCGCCTTGACCGTGAAATTCTTATTGACGCGGAAATACTGCTTCAGCCCTTCGACCTTCAGCAGCGGGGTCGTGCTCTGTGCTGCCATTTATTCCGCCTCCTCGATCTTTTTTGCTTCTGCTTTCATGCGGGCAATGCGCTCCTTGAGCTCCGGCGGCATCTCCACCTTGGGGGCCCGGGGGTCCAGCAGCCATGTTGCCGCATAGTGGGTATCGCTGATCTTGAACATGGGCGGGTCGATCTCGTCGTCAATGTTCAGCGCAAAGCGGTTGCGGGGTGCAAAGGCATCGCCGGGCTTCTCGTGCAGCAGATTCGGCGGCGAGCCGGGAATGGTATACAGACGGTCGTCGGCGGTGTCAAGGTCGGGCATAGCCGACAGCAGACCCCATGTGTAGGGGTGCTTGGGGTCGTAGAAGATCTCATCAATGGTACCGGTCTCCACGATCTTGCCGGCGTACATCACGTCCACATAGTCTGCCACCTTTGCCACAACGCCAAGGTCGTGGGTGATGTAGATGACCGAGATGCCGCGCTCCTTCTGGATACGGCGGATCAACTCCAGGATTTTTGCCTGAATGGTCACATCCAGCGCGGTGGTGGGCTCGTCACAGATCAGCAGGTCGGGGTCGCAGGAGAGCGCAATGGCAATGACCACGCGCTGACGCATACCGCCGGACAGCTGGTGCGGGTAGTTTTTCATCCGCTTTTCCGCATCGGTGATGCCCACCTCTTCCAGCAGCTCCAGCGCCTTTTTGTAGGCTTCTGCCTTGGGCATTTTGAAGTGCCAGAGCATACCCTCCATGATCTGCTTGCCGATGGTCATGGTGGGGTCAAGGCTGGTCATGGGGTCCTGAAACACCATGGCGATGCGCTTGCCGTTGATGTGGCGGCGGATCCACTTTTTATCCTTTTGCAGCAGGTCCACGGTCTCCGGGCTGCCGTCGGCGTGGTGGTAGCTGAACTGGATGCTGCCGCTGTTCACGGTGGCATTCTTAGCCAGAATGCCCATGGCGGCTTTCATGGTAACGGACTTGCCGGAACCGGACTCGCCCACCAGCGCGACCGTCTCGCCCTTGTACAGGTCGATGTTCACGCCGCGGATGGCGTGCACCGGGCCTGCGGTGGTCTTAAAGGTGATATCAAGGTCTCGCACCGACAAGACCTGTTCTTTTTTCGTTTCAGGCATGGGGTGTTCCTCCTTACATACTCTTCATCTTGGGGTCCAGCGCCTCGCGCAGGCCGTCCGCTACCAGATTGAAGCTGAGCATCAGCAGGCTCATGACCACAATGGGCGGGATGATCTGGTAGGGGTGGGTGGTGAAGCTGTTGTACAGCTCACTGATCAGAGAACCCAGCGAGCACTGCGGCACCGGGATGCCCAGACCCACAAAGGAGAGGAACGCCTCGGTGAAGATGGCGGTGGGGATGCTGAACATGACCTGCGTGATGATGGGTCCGATGATGTTGGGCAGCACTTCTTTAAAGATAATGAAGAAGCTGCCTGCACCCAGCGTGCGGGACGCCAGAACGAACTCCTGATCCTTCAACTTGAGCATCTCGGCACGGGCAATGCGGCTCATGCCCACCCACTCGGTCAGCATCAGGGCAAAGATGATGGTCACCATGCCGGGCTGCAATACCAGCAGCAGCAGCGTAACGATGACCAGCCGGGGGATACCGTTGGCCACTTCCAGAAAGCGCTGCATCACCATATCCACCCTGCCGCCAAAGTAGCCGGAGATCAGGCCGTAGCTCATGCCGATGAGCATATCAATGATGGCCGCCGCCACCGCGATGATCAGAGAGACGCGGGCGCCTTCCCATGTGCGGGTCCAGATATCGCGGCCGTACAGGTCGCTGCCGAACCAGTAGTAGACGTCCAGCTTGTCTTTTTCCTGATAGGCGTTGGTCACCTTGGTGCCGGTGGTGGTGCTCATCTTCTCGCTGCCGTCCAGAATGCCGAACTGCTCAATGCCCGGCACGCGGGGCGCAAAGTTTTTCTGGCTCAGATCCTGCCCGGAGTAGGTGTAGCTGTTCATGCCCGGGCCCAAAACGGCCAGCAACACGATGACCACAATGAGGACAAGCCCCAGCACGGCGCTCTTCTTATTGAAAAAGCGGATGAGCGCTTCCTTCCAGAAGTTCTGCGCCGCAAAGTTGGTATCCACGCTGATCTCGTCCTCGTTGTGCTTGAGGGCAAAATCCTTTTCTGCAAAGGTGTGCTCCGTGTACATTGCATCCACGGCACTGACAATGGCATCGGCGGTGGATTCGCCGCCCAGCCGGATCGCTTTTTCTGCCATTTAGTCGTCCCCCTTTGCCAAACGAATGCGCGGGTCGATGATGCCGTACAGCAGGTCAACGACCAGCATGATGCCAATGTACATGGCGCTGTAAATAAAGCTCAGACCAATGACCACGTTGTAATCGTTGGACTGGATGGCCGTCACCAGCAGGCTGCCCACGCCGGGGATGGCAAAGATCTTTTCCACCACCAGCGAGCCGGTCATCAGATCCACGATCAGCGGTGCCAGCACCGTGATGATGGGGATCAGGGCGTTGCGCAGCGCGTGGCGGAAGATCAGCGCCGGGCCGGAGATGCCCTTGCTCTCGGCCAGCAGCATATAATCGGAATCCAGCACCTCGATCATCTCACTGCGGGTAAAGCGGGCAATGGACGCCATGGTGAACATGGAAAGCGAAATACTGGGCAGCACGCTGGAGCCAAAGATATCCTTGGCGGAAAACAGCATGGGGAACCAGCGGAATTTGAAGCCGAAGGTGTAGCTCAGCGCCAGCGCGAACACATAGGACGGCACCGATACGCCGATGACCGAGATGATGGTGGCGATGGTGTCCACCACGGTATCCCGCTTCAAAGCGGCAAGGATGCCCAGCACCAGACCTACGATGGCACCCAGCGTGACCGCCATGCCGCCCACCTGAATGGAGATGGGCAGACGGGACTGGATGAGTTGGGAGATGGGCGTATTTTTGGAGATATTGTAGCTGACACCCAGATCGCCCCGGAGCATATTGCCCACATAGCGGAAGAACTGGATATAGATAGGCTGGTCAAGGCCGTACTTTGCATACAGGGCTGCACGCATATCCGGCGTCAGCTTTTCATCATTGAAGGGCGAACCGGGCATCAGCTGCATCAGGATGAACAGCACCAGCAGAATTGCCAGCAGCGTAAACAGCGAGGTCAGGATTCGCTTGAGCGTATATTTTTTCACGTCGGGTGGACCCCCTTTTTCCTTCCGGGATCTCGCGGTCAGTCGTTCGTCTGCCGCGGACAGGCACAATGCCAAAAAGGCGCACAGTGGCTCTTTGCGGGCCACTGTGCGGCCTTGTTCAGTGTGCTTTCAGTTTTACTCGCTCTTAGCGGCGTTCTTGTACACGCGGTTCAGTGCCACGGGGTGGAACGCTACGCCGGTAACGGCAGAGGAGACCATCTCGGCATTGCACTGGCCGTACAGGGGGAAGATGACTGCCTGCTCCAGAACGATCTGCTCTGCCTCGTACAGGGCAGCCCAGCGGCCCTCGGGGTCGGTGCACAGGTCACCGGTGGTGCACTCGTCAATGATGGCATCGTAGTCGGCATCGCTCCACAGACCGTAGTTGTTGGAGTTGCCGGTCACCCACATACCCAGATAGGTCATGGGGTCGGCGTAGTCGGGGCCCCAGCGGGTCAGGCCGATCTCAAAGTTGCCGTCCTGCATATCCTGCACGCGCTGCTTCTTGGGCTCCACGGTCAGATTCAGGGTAAAGCCTGCCAGCGTGGTCTCCAGCTGCTCCTTGACGACCTGTGCCACCTTCTGGGGTGCGTCGTCGGCATCCACCACCATGTTGAAGGTGAAGGAGTCCTTGCCCAGCTCGCTCTTAGCCTGCTCGTAGTATTCCTTGGCCTTGTCGGCGTCATAGGCGCAGAACTCTGCAAACTTGGTCTGGTCGGCGCTGAAGTCGCTGCCATCGGGGCCGGTGGCGAACTGCGGCGGAACGGCGGTGTAGCAGGGTGCAGAGCCGTCCTTCAGCACATCCCCGGTAATGGCGTCACGATCCAGTGCAAAGGTGATGGCCTTGCGCAGGTTCTCGTTAGCCAGATCCGGCACACCGCCGATGTTGGGGCTGATGTACCACAGGTAACCGGCACCCACGCTGGTAAACTCGGGATCATCCTTGACCTGATCCACCTGCTCGCCGTTCAGCAGGGTCATATCCAGAGCACCGGTCTGGTAGCTCATCAGTGCCTGCTGGCTGTCCTTGATGACCTGATAGGCCAGACTGTCCAGAGCGATCTTGTCGGCATCGTAGTAATCGGGGTTCTTTTCCAGCGTAAAGGCCGTTGCGGCGGGCTGGTAGTCGGTCAGCTTGAAGGCACCGTTGGACAGCACCGTGTCGGGGCTGGTGCCGAAGGTGTCCTTGCAGGTGTTGTAGAACGCCTCGTTGACCGGATAGAAAGTGGGGAAGTACATCAGGCTCAAAAAGTAGCTGACGGGAACGTTCAGCTGGACTTCCAGCGTCTTGTCGTCCACAGCAGTCACGCCCAGATCGGTGACGGGCTTCTCGCCTGCAATGATCTCGGCAGCGTTGACCACCTGACCGATATCCGACAGCATATAGGAATACTCGGAAGCGGTGGCGGGGTCCACAGCGCGCTGCCAGCCGAACACGAAGTCGGCAGCGGTAACAGCTTCGCCGTTGGTCCACTTGGCATCCCGCAGGTGGAAGGTGTAGGTCTTGCCGTCCTCGCTGATGTCATAGGTCTCGGCAATGGCGGGAACTGCTGCGCCGTCTGCATCCATCTGCATCAGACCGTCGGTGTAGTCTGCGATGACCTCAAAGGAGGTGCCGTCGGTGGCCACCTGCGGGTCCAGCGACTGGACCTCGGTCTCCAGCATGATATTCAGGGTGCCGCCCTGTGCAGTGCCAGCTGCAGAGGAGGCAGTGCCGGAGGCGGAAGAAGCCGCCACCGAGCTGGAAGAGCCGCCGCAGGCCGTCAGAGCCAGCGCAGCGGAGGTAACACCGGCAGCTGCCAGGAAGCTGCGGCGCGAAATACGACGATCGAATCTCATAGATGTTTCCCCTCTCTTTACTGCTTTAGTTTTATACTCTGCTAAAGCATCGCGTTCTAAAAATACACAAGGGATGTCTGTTCCTCCTTCCGGAACTATGCACTCCCTTGTGCTATGGCGGCATTATACCGCTCCTTTCCGCAAAAGAAAAGGGGTTTTGCAAAATTTGTCCGCGGGATGCGTTCATTTCTGCGGTTTGTCTAACGTAGCGCCTAAAAAATCCCCCGATTTTTGTACAATTTCAATCCATGAACGCATTTCACTTTTTAACAAATACACTTGAAAAATCGTGTTTTTTCTATTATATTTCTTTCTTTTGAGCGATTTAATTTATTTTATAAATAGAATTACGCACTTTTCTTTTTGATATAAAACGCAGGCCTTCATTTTGCCGTTGTCCTTGTGTGGAGGACAGCTATTGAGATAAAAAGAAGCCGCCGCACAGTGTTTTGTGCGGCGGCTTTAAAAATCGAATTCGTACTGCTGTAAAAAGCGCTTACTTGCCCAGCATCTCGTGGGCGGTCTTGCAGATGGTGGCAGCGTCCAGACCGTACTTCTTCAGCAGGTCCCATGCGGGGCCGGAGCAGCCGAACACGTCCTGCACGCCCACGCGGCGCACGGGGGTGGGCTGCTTCTCGCTCAGGACGGCGCAGACGGCTTCACCCAGACCGCCGATGACATTGTGCTCCTCGGCGGTGATGACCTTGCCGCACTCCTTTGCAGCCTTGAGGACGATCTCCTCGTCCAGGGGCTTGATGGTGTGGATGTTGATGACCCGGGCGTGGATGCCCTCGGCAGCCAGCTGCTCGGCAGCCATGCGTGCCTCGTTGACCATCAGACCGGTGGCGATGATGGCAATATCGTTGCCCTCGGTCAGCTGCTCGCCCTTGCCCAGCTCAAAGTGATAGTTGGCCTCATCGTGGAACACCGGCACAGCCAGACGGCCGAAGCGCAGGTAGACGGGGCCTTCCATGGCGTAGGCGGCGCGCACAGCGGCGCGTGCTTCGATATCATCGGCGGGGCAGATGACGGTCATGCCGGGGATGCTGCGCATCAGGGCAAAGTCCTCGCAGCACTGGTGGGAAGCGCCGTCTTCGCCCACGGAGATGCCGCCGTGGGTGGCGCCGATCTTCACGTTCAGGTGGGGGTAGCCCACAGAGTTGCGCACCTGCTCGAAGGCACGGCCGGCTGCGAACATGGCAAAGCTGGAAACAAAGGGCACATAGCCCATAGCGGCCAGACCTGCGGCCACGCCTACCATGTTGCCCTCGGCAATGCCGCAGTCAAAGTGACGGTCCGGGTATGCCTTCTGGAACATGCCGGTCTTGGTAGCGGCGGCCAGATCGGCGTCCAGCACCACCAGATCATCGTGGCCTTCCGCGGCCAGCTCCTTCAGGGTGTTGCCGTAGCTGTCGCGGGTCGCGATCTTTTTCACGTCTGCCATCTCAGTTCTCCTCCTGTTCCAGCGCGGCATAGGCGGCGTTCAGCTCGTTCATGGCCACCTGATACTCTTCATCGTTGGGGCCCTTGCCGTGCCATGCAACGGAATTGGTCATATAGGAAACGCCGGTGCCCTTGACCGTATCCAGAATGATGCAGGTGGGCTTTTCGCTCTCAGCGTGGAAAGCCTGCACGGCGCTCTCGATCTGGTCAAAGTCGTGGCCGTTGATGGTGACCACATTGAAGTTGAAGGCGCGGAGCTTATCCTCCAGCGGGGCGCTGTTCATAACAGTCTCAGTGGTGCCGTCGATCTGCAGATGGTTGCGGTCCAGCATCACGCACAGGTTAGAAAGGCCGTAGTGGGCGGCAAACATAAAGGCCTCCCAGCATTCGCCCTCTTCCACCTCGCCGTCGCCCAGAATGGCGTAAACGTTCACGGCAGAACCGGCGTGCTTTGCGCCCAGCGCCATGCCGCAGGCGGCAGAGATGCCCTGACCCAGACTGCCGGTGGACATATCCACGCCGGGCACGCTGTTCATGTTGGGGTGGCCCTGTAGGCGGCTGCCAATCTTGCGCAGGGTCTTGAGCTCTTCCACCGGGAAGAAGCCCCGCTCTGCCAGCGCTGCGTACAGCGCCGGGGCGGCATGGCCCTTGGACAGCACCAGACGGTCGCGGCTCGCCATCCTGGGCTGGGCAGGGTCTACGTTCAGTTCCTTAAAGTACAGATAAGACAGCACGTCTGCGATGCTCAGACTGCCGCCCGGATGACCACAGCCTGCACTGTGGGTCCCTTCGATCACGCCCATGCGGATGTGGCAGGCGTGCTTTTTCAGGGTAAGTTTTTCAGCATTTGTCATGATGGTCCTCCCGTATGAACCTCAGAATTCATGCGCTCAAAAAAGCCTCTCGTCAGCGCCCCGGCGTCAAGATTGCCGCAGCGCGCTTTTTTTCAATTTTATATTATCCATTCTGCGCAAAAAGGTCAAGCTTCTTCCAGCAAAATGTACAGCCCCGGGGAAATTTTTTTGCAAAAAGACCGATTTTTGTCTATTTTGCAGACGTTCTGCCCCGCTTGACAGGGGCAAAATGGTTTGTTATACTTTTGACCATCGTTCCGGCAGGAAGCCGGGCATGGGCGGGCAGCAGCCTGCCGCTTCCCCTGCAAGCAATATTTTTTTGGAACAGACGCCACGAAGGGGTCTGCCTTTGGCATGGAATGCCGGGGCAGGCTCCTTTTTATTTTGCGGCTGAAAAAGGAGGAACCCTTATGAAAACCAAAAGCACTCCCTCCGTGCGGCAGCTGGTGCTGGCCGCCCTGTTTTTAGCACTGGCCTTTGTGCTGCCCCTGCTCACCGGTCAGGTACCCAAGGTGGGCAATATGCTCTGCCCGATGCACTTCCCGGTGCTGCTGTGCGGCTTTGTGCTGGGCGGCCCGTGGGGGCTGGCTGTGGGCTTTGCCGCCCCGCTGCTGCGCTCGGTGCTGTTCGGCATGCCGCCCATGTTCCCGGTAGCCCTCTCCATGGCCTTTGAACTGGCTACCTACGGGCTGGTGTCCGGGCTGCTGTGGCGCAGGGCAAAGCACACTTTGCCCGCGCTCTACGCCGTGCTGCTGACTGCCATGGTGTCCGGGCGCATCGTGTGGGGCATCGTGCGCTTTGTGCTGGCCGGGCTGACCGGCGGCAGCTTCCCCTTCAGCGCTTTTTTGTCCGGGGCGCTGTTTACCGCCGTGCCGGGCATCGTGGCGCAGCTGGTGCTCATCCCGCTGCTGCTCACCGCGCTGCAGAAGGCCGGGTTTGCAGACTGACCCCCTGCGCGCGCCTTTTGTGCAAAAGAACAATACTTCAACCGGTTTTTAAGGCACTTTTTCCAAAAGAAACGGAAAACCGGAAAAATTGTGCCGTTTTGTGGCTTTCCGTCGGCAAATGTGATAAACTTGAACCAGATGCGGGCGTGTGCCGCTGTGCACGACCCACAAAGAGTAAATGAAGAAGAGAGGTCGTTTATCGTGAAGATCATTCGTACAAAGGACTACGCTGATATGTCCCGCAAGGCCGCAAACATCATTTCTGCGCAGGTCATCATGAAGCCCGACTGTGTGCTGGGTCTGGCTACCGGCGGCACCCCCGTTGGCACCTATGAGAAGCTGGTGGAGCGCTACAACGAGGGGGATCTGGATTTTTCTGAGGTCACCTCCGTCAATCTGGACGAGTACCGCGGCCTGCCCAAGGATCACCCGGAAAGCTACTGGAGCTTTATGCACCGCAACCTGTTCGACCATGTGAACATCGACCCCGCCCACATCAACCTGCCGGACGGCACCAACATGGATGCCGAGGCCGAGTGCAAGCGCTATGACGAGGTCATCCGCAGCGTGGGCGGTGTGGATCTGCAGCTGCTGGGCATCGGTCATGACGGTCACATCGGCTTCAACGAGCCCCACGATGCCTTTGATCTGGGCACCCACTGCGTGGATCTGACTCAGGAGACCATCGAGGCCAACAAGCGCTTCTTTGACGGCAACGTGGATCTGGTGCCCAAGCAGGCTTACACCATGGGCATCCGCACCATCATGCAGGCACGCAAGGTGCTGATGGTGGTCAACGGTGCCGGCAAGGCCGAGATCGTCAAGAAGGCTTTCTTCGGCCCCGTCACCCCCGAGGTGCCCGCAAGCATTTTGCAGATGCACCCGGACTTCATTCTGGTGGCTGACGAAGAGGCTCTGAGCCTGATCTAAGCATCCAAGTTTCTGAGCCGCTGCACGGCTGTCGCCGTGCAGCGGCTTTTTGCTGCCCTCTCTTTACATTCCGCCGAAAAAGCGGTATTCTTTTTCCAGAACAAACTTTCCCGGGAGGAGACCATGGATATCCGCCAGCTGCACTACTTTTTGACCCTGTGCGAAGAAATGAATTATACCCGCGCCGCACAGCGGCTGTTCCTGTCGCGGCAGGCGCTGCGCCAGAGCATCTCTGCGCTGGAGGCCGAAATGTGCGGGCCGCTGTTCATCAGTGCCCACCACAAGCTGGCGCTCACCGACCGGGGCATGAGCTTACAGCGCCATGCCGCCCCGGTAGTGGAGCAGTTCCAGCAGATGCAGGCTGCGCTGCGGGCAGAGATCCAGTCTGCCCAGCCGGTGCGCATCGGCATCAGCGTGGCGCTGGTGCCGGACTATCTGCCCGGGCTGGAGACCCAGCTGGACAAGTTCCGGCAGCAGTACCCCCATGTGGAGATGCGCTTCCGCCTGCTGGACAACGACGCCGTGGCCGATGGGGTAGAGCAGGGCGAGCTGGACGCGGGTCTGGTCATCGACCTTGGCTGTGCCGCGCCGGTGCTGGCGCGCACCACCCTGCGGGCGGACCCCGCCTGCCTGCTGGTGCCCCGGGGACATCCCTTCTGGGAAAAGGAGCGCATCCCGCTGGCAGAGCTGCGCGGGCAGCGGGTGCTGCTGCCCAGCCTGCGGCAGGATCTGTTCAGCCCGCTGTGGGCAGCCTGTGCCCGGGCGGGCTTTGCCCCCAACGCCGAGATCGGCCCCAGCTTTTATCAGGCCTACTATCTGGTGCAGGAGCAGCTGTGCACCTGCCTGACCCGCTACGAGCCCGGCGCGCGCCGGGAGCTGGACCGGGTGCGGGACGTGCTGCTGGAAGATATGCCCCCGCTGTGCGTCTCACTGGTGCAGCGGCGGGACACCAGCTCTGCCTACATCGACCTGCTGCGCAGCTACCTGTTAGAGGTTCTGGGCAGCACCGCCAGCCTGCCGCCCCGCCGGGGTCGCCCTGCAAAGCCCTTCTACACCGCGCCGGTGCTTTCCAGCGCCGCCGCAAAGGCTGCCCCGGAGCATCCCGCCCCGGGCACCCAGCTGCCCTTTGCGGGCGGCAACAACTTCCGGGAGCTGGGCGGCTACCATGCCGACGAGGGCAAGACCGTAAAGTGGGGGCAGATCTACCGGGGTTTCCCCACCGGGCGGCTGACCACCGAAGCTGACCGCGCCCGGCTGGACGGGCTGGGGCTGCGGCTCATCCTTGACCTGCGCAGCGGCGCAGAAGCCGCCAAGCTGCCGGACTATGTGCCGGACGGCGCACGGCTGGTGCAGATCTGCGGCCTGCGGGATGCCACCGGGCAGGAGATCGATTTTTCGCCAAACGACATCCAGCGGCTGGTGCAGAGCGCCCCCGCCGGGATGAGCCTCACCCAGCTGATGTACTGGCAGATGCTCACCGGCAACAAGGCGTTTAAAGAGCTGTTCCGGGCGCTGGAAGCCGGCGAGACGCCCATCCTGTTCCACTGCACGGCGGGCAAGGACCGTACCGGTGTCGCTGCCATGCTGATCTTACTGGCGCTGGGTGCTTCGGACGAGACCATCTGCGCGGATTATGCCCGCACCAACCTCTGCCGCGCCGCCGAGATCGAAAAGGCCATGGCTGACCATGCGGCGGAGATCGCCGCCGACCCGGCGCAGCGGATGCGCTGGCAGACCTCCGCCGGGGTAGACCCGGAGACTGCGCCCTTTGTGCTGCGCACCATCCGGCAGGACTACGGCAGCGCCGAGAACTATCTGGAAGCCGAATACGGCCTGACCCCCGCCCGCCTGATGCGGCTGCGGCGGATGTATCTGGAGTGAGACGATTTTGAATGGCCTCCGCGTGTGCTTTGGGCATTTTCAGCGGAAAAATAATTTTAAATTTTGGGGTTCAGAAACGCCTGCGGGCGTTTCTGAACCCCATTTTCATGGAAAGGGATCATAACCGAGAACGGCAGCTGCCGCGCTGGTTTCCTACGGAAAATTGATTTCCATGGTAAAAGTTGATTTCCTCTTGAAAAAAAGCCTGTTGTCCGATACACTGAATATAACGAATCTTTTAAGAAGGAATGAAACTGACCATGGCTGCAAAAACGCCTGCCCAGTGGAAAACACTGTTTGAAAACGAGCCCTTCCACTGCGAAAACTACTATACCGGTCCCCTTGGACCGGACTACACCCCCGGCGGCACCTGTCTGCGGCTGTGGGCACCCACTGCCGAGGCAGTCACCGTGACCTTATACCACAAGGGAGACGGCAGTGCCGTGCTGGGCACAAAGCCCCTTGTGCGCGGGGCGCAGGGGGTGTGGAGCGTCTGGCTGCCCGGGGAGCAGCACGGCCGCTATTACACCTTTGCCGTCACCGTGGACGGCATCACCCGCGAGACCGGCGACCCCTACGCCCGGGCGGCGGGGGTAAACGGCGTGCGCAGCATGATCGTAGACCTTGCCCGCACCGCGCCCTCCGGGTGGGAGCAGGATGTGCGCCCCAATATCCCCCCGGCACAGCGCGCCGTGTGGGAGGTGAGCGTGCGGGACTTCTCGCAGGATGCCGCCAGCGGGGTGCGCCCGGCGTGGCGGGGCAAATATATGGCCTTTACCCAGCAGGGCACTACCCTGCACGGCGATGGCATCCACCCCACCTGCCTGAACTACCTCAAGCGGTTGGGGGTAAAATACGTCCAGCTGATGCCCATTTTTGATTTTGGCAGCGTGGACGAGGCAAGGCCTTTGCTGCGGCAGTATAACTGGGGCTACGACCCCACCAACTTCAACGTGCCGGAGGGCAGCTACTCCACCGACCCCACCCGGGGCGAGGTGCGCATCCGGGAGTGCCGGGAGATGATCGCCGCGCTGCACGCGGCGGGCATCGGGGTGGTGATGGACGTGGTGTATAACCACACCTACCGCACCGAGAACCCCTTAAACAATACCGTGCCGTACTACTTTTTCCGGCAAAACCCGGACGGCAGCTTTTCCAACGGCAGCGGCTGCGGCAACGAGTTTGCCACCGAACGCCCCATGGCGCGGCGGTACCTCATCGACTCCATCCTCTACTGGGCGAAGGAGTACCACATTGACGGCTTCCGGTTCGACCTGATGGGCCTGTACGACGCCGAGAGCATCAACGCGGTGCGCACTGCGCTGGATGCCCTGCCCGGCGGGCGGGACATCCTGCTGTACGGTGAGCCGTGGCAGGGCGGTGCCAGCCAGCTGCACCGGTACGAGGCCAACAAGGCGAACCTTGCCATGCTCAACGAGCGGGTAGGCATCTTCTGTGACGACACCCGGGACGCCATCAAGGGCGGCTGCTTCGATGCCCGGGAGCCGGGCTATGTGGAGGGCAAGCCCGGCAGTTTCTGGGATATCGGCGCAGCGGTGGCGGCATGGTGCCGCAGCGACCGTCTGCCGCCCCACGCGCCCAGCCAGATCGTGAGCTATGTTTCCGCCCACGACAACTTTACCCTGTGGGACAAGCTGCTCTGCGTCCGCTACGAAAAGCCGGAGTTCACCGCCCGGGACACCGTGGCGCTGGCGCAGAACCGGCTGGCGGCGGGCATCTACCTGACCAGCTTCGGCCTGCCCTTCATGCAGGCAGGCGAGGAGTTCGCCCGCACCAAAAAGGGGGTAGGGAACAGCTACCGCTCCTCTCCCGCCCTGAACCGGCTGGACTGGAACCGCGCCGAGCAGTACCACGCCCTCGTGGACTACTACCGGGGGCTTCTGGCGCTGCGGGCAGCCTTTCCGCGGCTGGGCAGCACCGACCGTCACGCCCCGGAGGCTTTGCAGTTCTTTGCGCTGGAGCAGCCGCTGGTGGGCTGGACGCTGCCCGCCGTCTGGGGAGACGGCGCGGCATGGAGCGCTTTGTGTGTCTTTTATAACCCCACCGACACCACCCGCACCGTTGCCCTGCCTGCCGGGCAGTGGAAGCTGCTGAGCGATGGCACTTCTTCCAGCCTGTGGCGGGGGGCAAGCCGCGTTTTTACAAACAAAACCACCCTTGCGCCGTACAGCGCCACCATTTTGGGTGCGGTGTAAGACGATTTGAATGCGCGCCGCTTCTTCCGGGTTGCGGCACCCAGCATCCGCATCGTGCCTTGGGCGGCACTCGCGTCTTGCTGGCCGCTGCCCCAACAACTCCTCCCTGTTTCCGCCACTGGCGGCGGTCGTCGTCGTTGCAGCGGAAAAATTATTTGTGATTTGTAAATCGGGAAAATCTGCGGAGCTTGTCGGGGCAAAGCCCCTCCATCTGCTAACGCAGACCGCTCTGCCGCTTAAAAGCCCCACTGGGGCTTTCATTGCTACGCAAACGCGGATTTTCCCGATTTACTTTTTCACGGGAGGGGTCGTGGAGGGAAACGGCATATTTGCGATATGCAGTTTGCGGATGTTGCTTGTGCATTAAAAACGCAAACTGCTATAAATTTTCAGAGACCCCCATGGCATTTTCTCCAACTCCGGTATTGGTATTTTGATTATATCTACAAAGTTATTTGTTGCAAATACTATTCACCAAAAAGCATGATTGACAAATATAAATAGTCCTGCTATTTTTGATACAGTAAAAACATTTTACAGAAAAGAGGGGGTTCCCATGCAGAAGTCTTGATGTTTCCAATGCTAACACCCATTCTTTATGATCTTCTTATTCTGCAACGGAGGAAAAACAATGCGTAATTCTATGTTAAAGCGGGTCGTTGGTGCACTCCTGTGCACAGCAGTTTTGCTGGCATCGTTTTCCGTTTATGCTTTTGCCGCAAAAGAGCCGCAAAGCACAAACCGTTCCTCTGCCACGGTGTCCTTTGGCGTGCAGACCGCTCAGTTTATCGAATCCCGCACCGAGATCACTGCGGATGGCACACAGCAGCAGTATGGCACGCTGGCATTTTCCTTTGAAGTCGAAAACGCTTCTTTTGAAGCCCATCTGCCAATCATCCTGGAAAAGCTGCCGGATGGCAGTACGCAGTACGAAACCGCCGCGGATTGGTTCAGCGTACAGGCAAAGCCGAACCGCAACGCCACCCTTCTGGCCGCACAGCAGGAAGCGGTTCCCCATTGGTATGTGGAACATGCGCAATGTTCTGTTTATGAATCGACCACCGATCCTGCCCGTTTGATTCTGACCGTGCAGGGCGTGCTGCTGGACGAGAACTGGGATCGCGTGCCTTTCATCGGTTCCAGTGAGTATTACTTCTGAATCACTCCCCTGTTTTTGACATTCTCTTTTTTATATGCTTAAACCAAAACGAGAGCCGGCGGCTTACAGGCCACCGGCTCTCGCTTTCTTTATGCTATTTTCAGCTATTCTCTGCGCCCTTTTCGCCAAGGGTGACGGTAACGGTCTGCATCTGACCGCCGCGTGCGACGGTGATCTCGATGGTGTCACCGGCCTTGTGGTCCTGCATCAGGGTGCCAAGGTCGCTCTGGGTGGCAACCTCGCTGCCGTCTACGCTCACGATGCGGTCACCGGCCTGCAGGCCTGCCTTGTCGGCAGGGCCGCCCTTGACCACCTCCACGATGTAGACACCGTAGGCGTTCACGCCCAGCTGGGCGGCGGTCTGAGCGTCGGTCACGGCAAAGTAGCTGATGCCCAGATAGGGACGCCCGGTCACATAGCCGTTTTCCAGCAGCTCCTGCGCCACCTTCACAGCGTCATTTACCGGGATGGCGAAGCCCAAGCCCTCCGCGTCACTGGAAGAGGACTTTGCGTTGACGATGCCCACCAGCTCGCCGTTCATGTTGAACAGGCCGCCGCCGGAGTTGCCGGGGCTGACGGAGGCATCCATCTGGATCAGGGACATGGTGTTGACAGAGCTTGTGCTCTGAATGCTGACACTGCGGTTCAGGGCGCTGACGATGCCGCTGGTCACGGTGCCGCCCAGCTCACCCAAGGGGTTGCCCACGGCCATGACGCTCTCGCCCACCTTCAGATTGTCGCTGTCGCCCACGGTGGCGGGGGTCAGACCGGTAGCGTCCACCTTGACCACGGCGATATCACTGGTGGTATCCTCGCCCACCAGCGTAGCGGGGTAATCCTTGTCGCCGATGCTCACGGTGATGTTGGAAGCACCGCTCACCACATGGGCGCAGGTGAGGATATAGCCATCCGAGCTGATGATGACGCCGCTGCCCGCGCCGCTCTCCACCTGACTCTGGCCGTACCACGACCACTGGGAGTAGACCACCTGCTCGGTGGTGATGACCACCACGCTGGGGCTGACCATCTCGGCCACCTGTGCGGTGCTCAGGCCGGTGCCGCTGGTGGCGCTGATGGAATTGCCGGTGCTGTCGGTGCTGCTGTCAGAGCTGGCCGGGCGCTCCACCTGCTGGATGACCACCTTGCTGCCGCCGCCGTATTTTGCACCCACAAAGCCGCCCGCAAAGCCCATGGCTGCTGCCAGCACCAGCGCCACGGCGCTGCGTGCCAGCTTTTTGCCATTGAACTTTTTCTTGCGGCGGGGCTTTTCCGGCTGCGCCGGGGCGCTGTACTGCGGCTGCTCCGGCGGGGTGGGCGGCACGCTGCCGCCGTCTGCCGGGGCGGTATCGGCCGGACGCGCAGGCTGCGCTTCCGGCTCGTTATACTGGTTTGCCGTGTTCATGCCGCTGCTGCCCACGTTGGGGTAGCCGGTCTCGTTATTGGAAGCGGAATAATCGTATTCCCACTTGTTCTCGTTTTCCATGTTACTACATCCTTCCCTCAAAGGCCGGTCCGCAGGGACATCTGTTCCTTTGAACTGTCCCTATTGTAACTGTCAAATGTGAAAATCAATCGCTTGCGCCGTGAAGAATATGTGAAATACGGTCCTGTTTTTCTGCCCTTGACAGCCGCGTTTCTGCTTGCTATTGTAAGGGAAGAATATTGGCCCGTCAAGGAGGAGCTTTTTATGGAACTGCGCCGCACCGAACAGGGGTTTGCCCTGTATAAAGAAAAGGACCGCATCGGAGAGTGCATCCTCTCCCCCGCCCCAAAGGGCGCACAGCTTGCCGCCCTGTGCATCCTGCCCCGGTGGCGGCGCAAGGGCTACGGCTCCTACCTGTTAAAAGAAGTATTGCGCAGCTTTGGCGGCTATGACCGAGAAGCTGCCACGGTTTTTACCGCCCCGCTGCCGGAAAACGCCGCCGAGCTTGCCTTCTGGGGCAAATTCGGCTTTGCCGCCGAGGGCGGGCAGCTGGTGCGCCGCCGCACCCCGGACTTGACGGCGGTCAAGTTCGTGCAGGACTTTTTAGCCGCCCGGCTGGTGCACCCGCAGCTGTGCGTGGACGCCACCTGCGGCAACGGCGGCGACACCGCCTTTCTGTGCGGACTGACCGCCCCCGCCGGGCGGGTGCTGGCCTTTGATGTGCAGCCCGAAGCCATCCGCTCCACCCGCACCCGGCTGGAACAGGCAGGCGTACCCGCCGAACGGTACAGCCTTGTCTGCGGCAGCCACGCCGACTTACTACAGTATGTGCAGCCCGGCACTGCCGATGCAGTCATGTTCAACTTCGGCTGGCTACCGGGGGCAGACCATGGGGTGTTTTCCACCGCGCAGAGCAGCATCCCCGCATTGCAGGCGGCATTGCAGGCGGTGCGCCCCGGCGGCATCGTGAGCGCTATCCTGTACAGCGGGGCGGTCATCGGCTCGGACGAAAAACAGGCGGTGCTGCGTTTTCTGTGCGCACTTCCACTGAAAAGTTTCACCGTTCTGGTGTGTGATTTTGCCAATTGGGCCGAAACTGCCCCTCTGCCCTGCCTGATCCTGAAAAAATAACGAAAACCCTTGCATTATCACGCGTTTTCGTATAGAATAGGGTGCGTATGTGTAAAAATGCTTCTTCCGGCATCGTTGCGCGATGCCGGAAGAAGTTCTATCCATTTCAGGAGAAATATCATCTATGACAAATCGTGAAGAGATCGAACGCCGCAGGACGTTCGCCATCATCAGCCACCCCGACGCAGGTAAGACCACCCTTACCGAAAAGCTGCTGCTGTACGGTGGAGCCATCAATCAGGCTGGTTCCGTCAAGGGCAAGCAGAGCGCCAAGCACGCCGTGTCCGACTGGATGGACATTGAAAAGCAGCGTGGTATCTCGGTCACCTCTTCGGTGCTGCAGTTCAACTACGCCGGTAAATGTGTGAACATTCTGGACACCCCCGGCCATCAGGACTTCTCGGAGGATACCTACCGCACCCTGATGGCGGCAGACTCTGCCGTCATGGTCATCGACGCCGCAAAGGGCGTTGAGGCGCAGACCATCAAACTGTTCAAGGTTTGTACCCTGCGCCATATCCCCATTTTTACCTTCATCAACAAGATGGACCGCGAAGCCCGCGACCCCTTTGAGCTGATGGAGAACATCGAGGAAATTCTGGGCATCAAGACCTACCCCATGAACTGGCCCATCGGCTGCGGCAAGGAGTTCAAGGGCGTGTTTGACCGCAACGCGCGCAAGGTGCTGGCTTTTTCCAGCGACGGCCGCGCCAACGGCGTGAAGAAGGTCAGCGAGACCGAGGCCGAGCTGGGCGACCCCGCACTGGACGAGCTGCTGACCCCCTATCTGCACCAGCAGCTGGTGGACGAGATCGAGCTGCTGGACGGCGCTGCCGAGGAGTTTGATCTGGACAAGGTGCTGCGCGGCGAATTAAGCCCCGTGTTCTTCGGCTCTGCATTGACCAACTTCGGCGTGGAGCCCTTCCTTGAAAACTTCCTGCGGCTCACCTCCGCCCCGCTGGCCCGCGTGGACAGCCTGACCGGCGAGCCGGTGGACCCCTGCCGGGACGAGTTCTCCGCTTTCATCTTTAAAATTCAGGCCAACATGAACAAGGCCCACCGCGACCGCATTGCTTTTATGCGCATCTGCTCCGGCAAGTTCGAGCGCGGCATGGAAGCCTACCATGTGCAGGAGGGCAAGAACATCAAGCTGGCCACTGGCACCCAGCTGATGGCGCAGGACCGCGCCATCGTGGACGAGGCCTACGCAGGCGACATCATCGGCCTGTTTGACCCGGGCATCTTCTCCATCGGCGACACCCTGTGCACCGGCAAAAAGAAGGTCCAGTTCGCGGGCATCCCCACCTTCTCCCCGGAGCACTTTGCCCGCATTGAGCAGAAGGACACCATGAAGCGCAAGCAGTTCGTGAAGGGTATGGAGCAGATCGCGCAGGAAGGCGCCATCCAGATCTTCCGCGAAGTGGGCGGCGGCATGGAGGAAGTAGTGGTCGGCGTGGTCGGCGTGCTGCAGCTGGAAGTGCTGGAGTACCGTCTGAACACCGAGTACAACGTGGAAATTCGGATGCAGCAGCTGCCCTTTGAGCAGCTGCGCTGGGTGCAGAACGACCCCGACACCTACAATCTGCGGGATCTGGACCTGACCAGCGACACCAAGGCTGTGGAGGACATGAAGGGCAACCGTCTGCTGCTGTTCACCTCCGACTGGGCGGTGCGCTGGGCGGAGACCCACAACGAGAGCTTGCAGCTGAGCGAGTTCGGCAACATCTGATAAAAGAGCGCTGCGGAGTGCACCTGCGCTCCGCAGTTCTTTTTTATAGAATAAAAAACACAACAAAGTATGCCAGACATTGGAATGAGGGTTTCCATTGCGGGGAACACTGCTGGCATGGAGGGTAAAGTATATGCAGAATATCAATATTGGCAAAAGCGGTATTGCCGTGCCGTTTCTGGGCATGGGTACATGGGCCATCGGCGGCGGTGCATGGTGGGGCGATAACGACGACGCACTGTCCGTAAAGGCCATCCAGACTGCCGTGGAGCAGGGCATCCAGTGGATCGACACCGCGCCCATCTACGGGTTGTACCACAGCGAGGAAGTGGTGGGCGAAGCCATGAAGCACATCGACCGCGACAAGGTGGTGCTTTCCACCAAATGCGGCCTGGAGTGGCGGCACGAGTCTCCCATCCTGCACAAGGTAGTGGACGGGGTACAGGTGTACCGCGACCTCTCCGCCAAGAGCATCATCGAGGACGTGGAGGACAGCCTGCGCCGTCTGCACACCGACCATCTGGACGTGCTGTACACCCACTGGCAGAGCCCGGATTTCGGCGTGTATCCGCTGGAAGAGACCATGGAAGCCATGATGAAGCTGAAGGAGCAGGGCAAGATCCGCGCCATCGGTGCTTCCAACGTCACCTCCGATATCATCCGGGGCTACTGCAAGTACGGTCAGCTGGACGTCATTCAGGAAAAGTACAGCCTGCTGACCCGCCGCATTGAAAAGCAGCTGCTGCCCACCTGCAAGGAGCTGGGCGTTTCGGTGCAGGCTTACTCCCCGCTGGAGCAGGGTCTTCTGACCGGCAAGGTGACCATGGACACCACCTACCCGGAGGGCAGCACCCGCAACACGAACCCCTGCTTCCAGCCCACCCGCCGGGCACAGGCGCTGGAACTGCTGGCAAAGTGGAGCGACCTGACCGAGAAGTACGACTGCACCATGGCGCAGCTGGTCATCGCCCTGACCGCCCGCATGATCCCGGGGCTGCACGTTCTGTGCGGTGCCCGCAAGCCGGAGCAGGTACTGGACAACGCCGGTGCCATGCACATCAAGCTGGACGGCGCCGACGCCGTCCGCATGAAGTGGGACGTGGACGCGATCTCCTGAAGATAAACTGAACAACACCGGAGCATCTTCGGACGCTCCGGTGTTATTTTTTACTCTTATTCTCCCCTTGCCAGCGCTTGCAGCTTTTGCTTGTCCAGCACCTGCACACCGCCGCGGTACAGCCGCACCCAGCCCTCCTGCGCGAAGTATTTGAGCATCCGGCTCACTACCTCGCGGGCAGAGCCCATGTACTTTGCCATCTGGTCGTGGGTCATGCGGAGGTCCGCGCCGCCGGTCTTGGCAAGCTCGTCGGTCAGAAAGATCGCCAGCCGCCGGTCGGCGCTCATGAACAGAATCTGCTGCATCGTCCACATGGTATCGGAAAAGCGCTCTGCCGTCATCTGGTAGGCGTAGCAGCGCACATAGACGTTTTCCTGCATCAGCTGCCGGAAGATGCCCGCACTGATGCACAGCGCTTCGGTGTCCTCCTCCGCGTCGATGTAGAGGTCGATGTTCACCGCGTCCATCACGCAGGAGGCGGACAGGATGCACACCTCCCCGCCGAACAGGCGGTACAGCGTCACGTCCCTGCCGTCCTCGCTCAGCAGGTAACTGCGCAGCTGCCCGCTGCGCAGCAAAAGGATGCCCACGCAGCTTTCCAGCGGGCTGTGCACCCGGGTGCCCTTGGCGTAGTGCACCGGGCGGGTAAAGCGGCACAGCCGCTCCTGCTCTTCCGGGGTCAGATGCTCCCAAAACGGAAACGCACAGGCCAGACACTGGGCGTGCGGAGATGCTTCAGCCATGCCACTCACCCCTTTCGCAGCGCCTTGGCGGCTTCCGTGCCCGCCAGTGCGCCCTCATAGACAGCCTTTGCCACCTGCAACAGCCCGCCGGTGCAGTCTCCGGCGGCGTACAGGCCGGGCACGGTGGTCTGCATTTTGTCGTCCACCACGATGCGGCTGCCCTCTACGGCAGCGCCCAGCTTTCGGGCAAGTGCGGTACTGCCTGCCACGCCCAGCGCCACAAATACGCCGGATACCTCCCGCACCGTGCCGTCTGCCAGCTGCACGCCGGTGACGGTCTGCTCGCCCAGAATGGCTTCCACCTTTTGGGTGCAGACGGCTACCTCGGGCGGGAAGTCTGCGGTCAGGGCTGCGCCGTTCGTCAGCAGGGTGACGCTTTTCACCACCGGCAAAAGCGCCTGCACCTCATGCAGGGCGTACTCGCCGCTGCCCAGCACCGCCACATCCTTTTCACGGTAGAAAAAGGCGTCGCAGGCTGCGCACCAGCTTACGCCGTGGCCTTCCAGCCCGGTCAGCCCCGGGATGCGGGGCACAGCGCGGGAAGCACCGGTGGCAAGAATCACCGCGTCTGCCGGGTACGCGCCTGCCAGCGTTTCCACGGTCAAACGGTCGGTCCATGTCAGCCCCACGGCCTCGGTCTGCACAAACTGCACCCCCAGCCGCCGGGCATTCTCGATGCTGCGGCGTTCCAGCTCCGGCCCGGAGACCGGCTGGGCAAAGCCGTAATAGTTTTCGATCTTTTCGGCGCGCGCCAGCGCCCCGGAGCCCTTGGTCAGCACGGTGGTCTGCACCCCGGCGCGCACGGCGTACAGGGCAGCGGACACCCCCGCCGGGCCGGAACCTACGATAACGATGTTGGACATGGTGTTGCTCCTTTGCATGGTTCATTGCCCTTATTATACACCAAATCCGCACAGATTTCTGTGACCGGGTCGCAAAAACTTTTTGGGCGGCGGGCACTGTTCAAGCCCCGGGGAGTATGTTATACTGGTCTCACGTTGAAATTACTGCCACAGGGGGCTTTTGCTTTATGTCCAAACAACGTCTGCTTTTTATCACCACCGGCGGCACCATTGCCAGCGTGCGCACCCAGCAGGGGCTGAAGCCCGTGCTTAGCAGCGAGGAACTGCTTGCCCATCTGCCGGAGCTGAAGGAGCTGTGCTGCCCGGAAACGCTGGCGCTGTGCAGCATCGACAGTACCGACCTCGGGCAGGAGCACTGGCTGATGATGGCACGCGCCATTCAGGAAAACTACGCCTTGTACGATGGCTTTATCATCTGCCACGGCACGGATACGCTGGCCTACTCTGCGGCGGCGCTCTCTTATCTCATCCAGAACGCGGATAAGCCCATCATCCTTACCGGCGCGCAGCAGCCCATCTCCAACGAGATCACGGATGCCAAGAAAAACTTGCGGGACAGCGTGGTCTGCGCCATCGACCCGGGCAGCCGGGGCGTGATGGTAGTGTTTGGCGGGCACGTCATCGCGGGCACCCGCGCCAAAAAGAACAAGACCATCAGCTACGACGCCTTTGCCTCGGTCAACTTCCCGGAGCTGGCGCTGGTGCAGGGTGACCGGCTGGTGCGGTACATCCCCTCGCCGTGGCCCACCGGCCCGGTGGAGTTCAGCCGCACACTGGACAGCCGGGTGTTCCTGCTCAAGCTGACCCCGGGCATGTCCCCGGCGCTCATCCCGGAGATCTTCCGCCTGTACGACTGCGTCATCGTGGAAAGCTTCGGCGTGGGCGGCATCCCGCAGCAGCTGATGGACGCCTTTGCCGCCGGGCTGGGCGACTACGAGACTACCCACAAGGTACTTATCATGACCACGCAGGTCACCTACGAGGGCAGCGATGTGGGCGTGTACGAGGTGGGCAAGCGGGTGCGCAACCGCTTCCGCTTCTTGGAAGCCCACGATATGACCATCGAGGCCGTAGTGACCAAAAGTATGTGGCTGCTGGCGCAGAACTGCGAAAGCTTTGACCAGCTGCAGCAGCGGTTCTATCGTCAGGTGAACTTTGACACCTTCTACCACTGAGCCGCGCGGACGCGGGACGATCTTAAATGCGCTCCGCGTTGCTCTGCGCATCATCAGCGGAAAAGATATTTTTATTTGCAGCTCCGAAACGCCTGCGGGCGTTTCGGAGCTGCTTTTTTCACGGGAGGGGTCGTGGAGGGAAACGGCATTTATTCCTGAAAACGAAAAAGCAGCCAGACCGGGCGGTCTGGCTGCTTTTATAGTTTATAAAAATATTTTACTCTACCTCTTCATCCGCGAAGATCCACAGCACCTCGTTGATGTGGGAGCCGCTGCGGGAGTAGGGGGTCACACGGATGCAGAAGCTGCGGCCATCCGTCTTGCGGTAGCGGTGCTCCAGCAGGTTGTTGCTGAACACGGTGCTGCGCACAAGGCCGAAATCCAGCAGATCCGCAAAGCCGTCCCGGTTCTCCGGCGCTACCAGCGTGTCGCGGTAGTTGGTCAGCGCAGCCCGGAAAGAGCCGCCGCAGGTATCCAGAATAGACTGGAAGTAATCCGGCACAATGATAGGGCGCACGGTATCCTGCTGCAAGTCCACCACGATTACGGTCTTGTATTTGGGGGCAAGCACCTTCAAAAAGTGCTCCGCGTCCCGCTTTTCCTGCAGGGTGCGCTCCATCTTTTCGTTCAGGCCTTCCAGCTGGCGGGCGCGGCCGTTGTGCTCGTAGTAGGTCTGCCGGTCCTGCCGCATGGCAGCCTCGGCCTTGGCCACGGCTTCGTCCACATGGCGCAGGTCGGTGGTCTGCTGGATGCCTACGGAAATAGCGTAGTCCTTTTCCTTCAGGAAGGCGCGCATCCGGTCTGCAGTGCTCCACACGCTGTAAGGCGGCTCGTTGGGGGTCAGGATGACAAATTCATCACTGCCAATGCGGTACACCCGGCTGGTGGCAAAGAACTTGCGGGCGGCATTTGCCAAGCAGCACAGCAGGGTGTCACCGCTGCGGTGGCCCAGATGCTCGTTCACCTCGTGCATCCCTACCACATCAATGTAGGTGCACACCACGGACTCGTACCCGCTGTGGGGCAGCTCCCGCAGGTCGGCCTCGTACCGGCTGCGGTTGGCAAGGCCGGTCAGGGTGTCGTGGCTGTAAGAGAAGTCCAGCTCCTCGCTGAGCTGGTCGGCCTGTGCGTCGTTGCGCACCAGCACGGTCGCCCACGGGTTCTGGGCGCAGCAGCCACGGCAGGGCAGCACCTCTGTGGTGACCCAGATATACTGGCCGGACACGTTCTCGCGGTAGCGGTAGAACTCCGGCGCAGTGGCGTGGTACAGCACAGAGCGCAAGGCCTCCAGATCGGTCTGCTCCAAAAACAGGTCTGCGTCCTCCTCGTGCACGATCTTCTCGTTCACCAAGCGGTCGCAGTAGTTGACAAAATCCTCTTCTTTTTCCAGATCTGCACCCAGCAGGCGGGCATCCCGCTTGATCACCCGGTACGCACCGGTGGCAAGGTTCAGCAGCGAGATCTCCAGCACGTTGTCGGTAAAGATCTGGTAGGCCTGCAGCGCCAGCGCAGTCTTTTCGGTGCCCGGGTTCTCCACCCGGCGGTCGCGGCGCATCAGGTCGCGGCGCAGATCCCAGTAATCCTGATTGGTGGGCTGCGCCAGCAGTTTTTCGGCGTTTTCCACCGGCATGGGCTTGAAGAAGTAGTAGCCCTGCGAGTACAGGCAGTCTGCGGCTTGCAGCATGGACACCTGTTCCGGGGTCTCCACGCCCTCGGCGATGATGGGCAGATTCAGCCGGTGTGCCATATCCACCACCGACTCCACGATCTGCACGCCCTTGCTGCGGTTCTCCTGGTTCATGTCGATGAGCTTCATGTCCAGCTTGATGGCATCGACGTTGGTATCCTTGAGCATATTCAGCGAGGAATACCCGCTGCCGAAGTCGTCCATCATCACCGCAAAGCCCTTGCGGTGCAGCCCCTGAATGGCGCTTTCCACCATCTGGGTGTCCTCGGCCACCATGGTCTCGGTGATCTCAGCCAGAAGGAGCTTAGGCTCCAGCTTATATTTTTCCACCAGATCTGCAAAGATCTGCGGCACATCCAGATTCAGGATATCCTGCACCGAAACGTTCACCGATACCGGCACAAGGTTGCTGCCGCTCTCCTGCCACTTCTGCAAAGTCTGGCAGACGGATTCCCAGATGTACTGGTCCAGCCTTGTCACAAGGCCGGTGCGCTCCAGCAGCGGCATGAACTCGGCGGGAGGGACGCAGCCCCGGGTGGGGTGATTCCAGCGCACCAGCGCTTCCATGCCCACGATGGCGCGGGTGATGCTGTTGCACTTGGGCTGCAGGAAGAAGCAGAATTCGTGGTTGTCCAGTGCGCGCTCCAACTCGCCCAACAGCTGCTGCTGTTCTTTCAGTTCGTTGAGCATGGTGGGCTCAAAGCGGTGCAGATAGCCGCTGTCGGTCGTTACACCGGCGATCTGCGCGTAGTTGCACAGGGTGGCGGCATCCGCGCCGGGGTTTGCCTGCACGGGGCACACGCCCATTACCACAAAAAAGGTGACATCCTGTCTGCCGGCAGCCATGCAGGCCTGCAATGTAGCAAGCACGGCGGTCTGCTCGGCTTTTTCGTCCGGCAGGCACAGGAAAAAGTCATCATTTCCAAAATAGCCCACAGGATAGCCGGTCTGCTTGCTGTAACCCAGCAGACAGTTTGCCACAGTTTCCAGCAGAGCATCGCCTTTTTCGGTGCCGTAAAGCTCGTTATAAAGCTTGAAGTGCTGGATATCCACAGCGGCGACAGCCCATTCCGTTCCCTGATGCGCGGTCAGGAATGTATGCAGGGCCTGTAAAAATGCGTCCTTGCGGTCGATCCGCTCCAACGCAGCAGGTGCCGGTGCGGCGGCATCTGTTTTGGTCTTTCGTTCCTCTGACATGACGATTCCTCACAATTTGGATAGATTCAATGCGGATAAGCCGATTGCGGTCGGTTTGTATACTTTATAATCAGTATAACACGGTTTAAGCGGTTTTGAAATAGTTTTTTCACACTTTCTAACAACATTATTCGAGCAGAGCGCAACAAAAATGCCACACACGGCAGCGCCGGTGCGGCATTCGGGGTCATTGGGGTTTCTTGTTGTCGTCCTTGTTTTCCTGTTCGGCGCGGTGCAGCATCTCCCGCAATGTGGGCAGGCTGCGCAGCTTTTTGCCGTGCCGGAGCTTGGGGTAGGCACGCAGCATACGGCGCGGGCCAACGATGCGGGGCAGGCGCAGCAGCTGCGTCTGCATTTCCTCGCTGCGCTGCTGCAGCTCTGCGGCCAGCTGTTCCAATTGCAGCAGCTCGGCGGCGCGCTCGGCAGTGCCCTTGGCAGCAAGGCGGGCGGCGTTGGCAGCTTCGGCAGCGTTCAGGCGGGCGTCCTCGCTGGCGCGGCGGGCAGCTTCGCTGGCTTCGGCGGCCTTGGCGCGGATGGCAGCCAGCGTCTCACGGGCAGAGGGGCGCTTTCCGGCGGCATCCCGCGCCTCGGCGGCGGCAAGCTTGAATTGCAGCCGTCCCTCGTCCAGCTTCTGGTCGGCATTCAGGGTGGTGGTGCCCAGCAGCTGGGTCATGGCGTCGCTGACGGCGTGGATACTGTCGCCCAGCTGCTCCATGGTGTCCAGCGTATCGGCCAGCGCAGAGGCAGCAATGGCGGTAGCCACCACGTCTACTGCGTACACGGCGTACAGAAAGCACATGAGGATGACCCCCACAAAGGGCGGAATGAGCTTTACAAGGTCTGCCACCACCGGGTGCACGATGCGCATGACCACCAGCGTACCCACGCCCCACAGCAGGCAGAATTCCAGACAGATATAGCCCCCGATATTAAAGGGAAAATCGCTGTAATCCCACCAGCGGGTGTGGTAGATCTTATACAGCGCCCAGCCGCCCGCCAGTTCCAGCGCACTGGGCAGGATGACGCCGCCGAGATACAGCAGCAGGATGCTGTGCTGCAAGGGCGTAAGGGCAAACAGCACAATGACCATGCCAAAGCCGTAGATGGGGCAGACCGGGCCGTTGAGGAAGCCCCGGTTCACCAGCTGACCGGTGGTGGCGGCGGCATAGATGACCTCCAGACACCAGCCTATGCAGGAATAGATCAGGAAATAGGCCAGAATATGGTACAGCGAAAAGCCGCATACCACGGTATCGGTAAGAAAGCTTACCATAGGCACCTCCGTTCTTCAGTTCTGTTTGGATACGATCTTATATTCGTCCCCCGGCTCAAAAAAGGGACAGGCAGCGGTATTGCGGGCAAGATAGCGTGCCATCTCGTCCTCGTCCAGCGCAGCGCCCTGCGCACAGTAATAGCTGCCGTATTCGTCCTGAACATTATTCAGGCACAGCTCACAGGGGTCAGACATTTCCTTCGCCTTCCTGTGCGGCGGCTTCGGCGGCGGCAGCTTCCCGTGCCATCCGCTTGAGCACCTTGGGGTCTACCCAAGTCACGCTGTCGGCACCGGGCTTCTTGCGGGCAATGAGCGCCTTGATCTTGATGCCCATCTCGGTGAACATGCCTTCGTGCTCGGTGCGGATGTTCCACTCCGGCTCGTTCTCGTGCAAATCGTAGGTGATCCACTCGATGTCGTAGCCGGAAGCGGGGAAGTACTCCACGCTGTCCCGGAACAGATCATCGTCGTCGGTCTTGAAGTAGATCTCGCCGCCGTCCTTCAAAAACTCCCGGTAGGCGATGAGCTGGCGCGGGTAGGTAAGGCGGTGCTTGTGAGAGGAGTCGTTCTTGCTCCACGGGTTGCAGAAGTTGATGTAGATGCGGCTGACCTCGTCCTCCGGGGTGATGACGCCCTTGATGCGCTCGATATCGGTGCTCATGATCTTTACGTTGTCGATGGGGCGCCCCGCTGCCTGATAGGCGGCTTCGATCTTGCGCTTGGCAAGGATGAGCACCTTATCGGTGATGTCGATGCCCAGATAGTTATTTTCCGGGTGGGCGCAGGCCAGCTGGGAGATGAAGCCGCCCTTGCCGCAGCCCAGCTCCAGAATAAAGGGCTGCTCCGGGCGGGCATACTGGCCGTGCCACTTGCCGCCCCAGATCAGGGGCTCGTGCACATGGAAATCCGCGGCCATCAGTTCGTCGTGGGCATAGGGTTTGAAACGCATTCTCATAGTTTGTTGTTCTCCTTCAAAAATCTCTCCACCTGCTCCGGGGTGGCGGCGCAGCTGCCCTGACAGATGCCGGGCTTGCCGCCGCCGCGTCCGTTCAGGGCGGCGTTCAGTGCTTTGGTCAGGGCGCGCACATCGCCGTCCCGCCGGGCAAGGCAGTAGCCGGTGCCCTTTTCGGTGGGGGTCAGGGCGGCGCACAGGCCGGTGGTGGCTTCGGTCAGACGGACAGCCAGCCGGTGCAGCCCGTCCGGGTCCAGCCCCGGCAGGGTGCGGATGGCGTCCGCATCGGGCGCGGTCAGCTGCGCAAGGGCGTCAAACAGCTGGCTGCACAGTCCGAAATGTGTAAACTTGAGCGTGGTATACTCGTCGTATACCCGGTGCACCGCCACAGCGGTCTGGTCGGCCTTGGCAGAGAGCAGCGCGCCGATGTCCGCCTGCCGGGCGCGCATGGCCTGTGCCGCCGCCAGCGCACGGGCCCCGCACACCACGCTCAGCCGCACACCGCCCTTGTAGTTCTCGCTGGCAAGGATCTTGATCTGCCCCACCTGACCGGTGGTGCGGGTGTGAGTGCCGCAGCAGGCGCAGACGTCCGCACCCGGGATGGTCACGATGCGCACCTGCCCCTCGATCTCCTTTTTGGAGCGGTAGACAAGGGCGGCAAGCTCCTCCCGGGTGGGGTAGCTGATGAGCACCGGCACATCCTGCCACACGATGCGGTTGGCGGCAAGCTCGGCCTGCCGCAGCCCCTCGGGGCTGATGGGCACACTGGTGTCCATGCGCACGGCCTCGGTGCCCACATGGAAGCCCACATTCTCCGCCCCGAACATCTGGTGCAGGATGCCGGAGAGGATATGCTCGCCGGTGTGCTGCTGCATCTTATCGAACCGCCAGTCCCAGTCGATGCAGCCGGCAACAGCTGCGCCGGGCGCTGCGGCAGCGGGCAGGGCATCCACCGTATGCCAGATGACGCCCGCCTGCTCGTGGACGTCCTGCACCTGCAGCACCGTGCCGTCCGGCAGGGTCAGCGTGCCCCGGTCGGCGGGCTGACCGCCGCCCTCCGGGTAGAACACCGTGCCGTCCAGCGCAATGCGCCCGCCGCCGGTCTTTTCGTCCGGCTCTGCAGCAAGGATGACGCTTTCGCATTCGGTGCGGAAGGCGTCCTGCTCAAAATATTTTTCAGTGCGCTGCATCGCGCGAGTACCTCCTGTAGATAGAACGATTGACAATAGTGGAGCGCTCGCCCTCTCAGGCGCTCCCGCGCCAGCTCTCCCAAGGGGAGAGCCAAGGTCTAATGCTCATTGCTAAAGTTTTAAGTGCAATGAGAAAGCATCCGGCAGTGCTCTTGCCTCTCCCTTTGGGAGAGGTGGCATCGCGCAGCGATGACGGAGAGGGCGCACGCCGTAAAGCGCATCGCTAAAGTATTAGGTGCAAAGAGGAAGCTTCCGGCAGTGCTCTTGGCTCTCCCTTTGGGAGAGCTGTCACCGCAGGTGACTGAGAGGGCGCACGCCGTCAGCCATATTTTAAAGTATCAAGTGCAGTGAGAAACTTTGCCGCCATGCCAAAGGCGCCCCCTTGGGGGAGCTGCTGAGCGCAGCGAAGCTGAGGGGGTACCCCATAAAAACCAGTATACCACGATTTTTGCCTGTGGAAAATAGTTTACAGTTATGTTATGATAGGAAACAACGAATATTCCCGAAAATTGACAGCGAGGAAGGTAACGGATCATGCGTGAAAGTGGTATTCTGATGCCGGTATCCAGTCTGCCCGGCCCTTACGGGATCGGCTGCTTTGGCAAGGCGGCATTTCAATTTGTGGATTTCCTGTCTGCGGCAGGGCAGACGATCTGGCAGCTGCTGCCGCTCAGCCCCACCGGCTACGGCGACAGCCCCTACCAGAGCTGTTCTGCCTTTGCGGGCAACCCCTATTTTGTGGACTTGGAAGCGCTGGAAAAAGAGGGTCTGCTGACCGCCGCAGACCTCAAGGCGGAGAGCTGGGGCAAAGACCCGCTGGAAGTGGACTATGGCACTTTGTATGTCAGCCGCTTTGCAGTGCTGCGCAAGGCCTACGCCGCATGGCGCAGCCAGTGCGCCGGGCTGCACGGCTGCACCTACTACTACCCCGACGACTACTACGCCTTTACCCTTGCCAACGAGGACTGGCTGGAGGATTACGCCCTGTACATGGCGCTGAAGGTCGCCAACAAGATGAAGAACTGGGTGGAGTGGGACGCCCCCTACCGCCGCCGCGACAAGGCCGCGCTGGCTGCCTTTGCTGCCGCAAACGAAGAGGAGATCGGCTTCTGGAAGTTTGTGCAGTACAAGTTCAGCGTCCAGTGGCAGGCCGTCAAGGCCTATGCCAACGAAAAGGGCGTGCAGATCCTGGGCGATATCCCCATCTACGTTTCTGCCGACTCGGTGGACGCATGGGTGGGCGGCAAGCTGTTTGAGCTGGACGCCGACGGCCGCTTTGCCCGGGTGGCAGGCTGCCCGCCGGACTACTTCTCCGCAGACGGTCAGCTGTGGGGCAACCCCCTGTACGACTGGGCGTACCACAAAAAGACCGGCTACGCTTGGTGGATCCAGCGGGTGCGCCACGCGCTGGGCATCTACGACCTGCTGCGCATTGACCACTTCCGCGGCTTCGACACCTATTGGGCCATCCCGGCAGACAGTACCACCGCCCGCACCGGCAAGTGGGAGAACGGCCCCGGCATGGAGCTGTTCGATGCACTGGAAGCCGCACTGGGCAAGCTGCCCATCATTGCCGAGGATTTGGGCGAGCTGTTCCCCAGCGTGCGCAAGCTGCTGGCCGACAGTGGCTTCCCGGGCATGAAGGTGCTGCAATTCGCCTTTGGCGGCGGGGACAACGAGTATCTGCCCCATAACCACGTCAAGAACGGCGTGGTCTACCCCGGCACCCACGACAACACCACCCTGACCGACTGGTGGGAGAACGGCGCTTCCGAAAAGGAAAAGGCCACTGCTGCGGCCTATCTGCACCTGACCTCCTGCAAACCCACCGCCAAGGAGGTGGCAGCCGTCAAGACCGCCGCCGCGCGCACCGCCCTGCTGCGGGCTGCGCTGGGCTCGGTGGCCGACAGAGCCATCATTCCCATGTACGACTGGCTGGGTCTGGGTGCCGAGGCGCACCTGAACACCCCGGGCAAGCTGGGCGGCAACTGGGCATGGCGTGCCAAGGCCGGTTTTGACTCCAAAGCCCTTGCCGCACAGATCGAAGCCGAGTGCGCCGTGTACTGCCGCTGCAATGCAGATGCTCAAAACGTGAAATAATTAGCAATCTGACGAAATTGTAAAAACTGCCGTAAAAATTTGTGCGTTTTGCTGGAAAAATCTGTATTTCAATGGTATAATAGCCGTAAGTTCCCGGATTTGTGGGAAAATTGGAATTTCGCCCGTCGGAAGCGGCGGCGCGTACTGATGATGGGGAAATTACAGATGGACAGAGAATGGACAGAGCAGGATCTGCGCACCTTTGTCGAGGGCGCACAGACTGCGTTTGAAACGGTATTGCTGGACGAGCTGCCACAGGACACCGGCTGGCAGGACGAGGGCTTACAGGTGAGCTACGCCCTGTGCAACGGCCGGGTAAGCTGCGTGCTGCACCGCACGGTGCGGGCAGACGGCAAGCTGTGGCGGATCACCATGTCCGCCCCGCTGGCAGGCAATCTGCTGCCGGAAGAGCGCATGAGCGCCCGCGAGCGGGAGCTGTGCCGCGAGGATCTGAACCACGACTTCCTTTCCGGCGTGTACAACCGCCGCTATCTGGAGACCGTGATCGCCGCCGAGCTGGACCGCTGGGCTGCACAGGGGCGCAAGGCTGCTGTGGCGCTGATATCGCTGGATCACGGTGCACAGCTGCGGGACACCTACGGTCAGCCGGTGATGGATCAGCTGATCTGCTTTGTGGCAAACCAGTGGAAAAAGTATTTCGATATCCCGGGCAGTCAGATCGTCTGCCGCCTGACCGGCACCACCTTTGTGGTGGGCTGTCTGGACTTGGACGGCGGTCAGCTGGCCGAGCAGATGCGGAACATCTACGCCGGAATGCCCCACGAATGCATCACCTCCATGGGGATGATGAAGCGGGTGCCCTTTACCCTGAGTGTCGCAGTGGCAGGGCTGGACGAACTGGACGCCAGCACCAATTGCTGGCAGCGCCTGTACGCCATCTGTGACGAGCGGCTGCGCGGCATCCAGATCTCCGGCGGCAATAAGATCTGCTGAAAACAACCGTATAAAATCCCCCTTGGGGCACATACTAGGTGCCAAAGGGGGATTTTTTGTATGGAAAACCAGAAAAACGATAATCTGAACCTGCTGGAAGCGGTGGTGCAGAACACCGAGATGGGCAAGAACACCCTGGAGCAGATCTTACCCATGACCAGCGATGTGCAGTTCAAGGCCGAACTGCTGCGCCAGCGGAACATCTATCACCAGCTCAATCAGGAGGCGCACACCGCCATCGAAGCCTGCGGCGGCAGCGCACAGGGGCAGAGCACCATGGCAAAGCTGAACACGAAAATGGGCATCGGGCTCAAGACCCTTACGGACAAGTCCACCCGCAATCTGGCGGAGATGCTCACGCAGGGCAGCGGCATGGGGGTGGTGGACTGCGTAAAAAGCTGCAAAGACTACCCCAACGCCGCCCCGGGCGCAAAGCGCCTTGCCCAGCGGCTGCAGGATTTTGAAGAGGATAACCGCATCCAGCTGGAACGGTTTTTGTAAACGCTGTGCCGCTGCGCGGCAATGGCAGAACGATTTAAATGCGCTCCGCGTTCGCTTTGCGCATCAATAGCGGAAGAATTATTTATATTAGAGCAACGTCGGGCAGCCTGCGGGCTGCCCGACGCTGCATTTTCACGGAAGGGGTTAGACACGCTGCCGTTTCCCTTTACAGCTCCTTGCGTGAAAATGGGGTTCAGAAACGCCCGCAGGCGTTTCTGAACCCCGAAATTTAAAATATTCTTTCCGCTGAAAATGCCCAGAGCGCAGCGGAGGGCATTCTAAATCGTCCCGCCCTGCGAAGCACTTACTCCCACAGCTTCTCGGGGTACTGACCCTCGGCGGTCTTGCGGGCGATGGCATCCACCACCAAGGGCTTGTCCTCCCGATAGGTGACGCCGAACCACTTATCCGTACTGCGCAGCACCTGAATTTTTGCCTTGTTCTCCTCGATCAGCTCGGTCACCACCAGCGGCAGGAAGTACTCGCACTTCAGGGGGTTCACCGGCAGATTCTCGGTCAGCCAGCCCGCAAAGCGCTGCTCGGCCTCGTCCAGAAAGCTTTTGCCAAAGCCCCACAGGTTCATGCTCACGGGGGTGTCGCCGGGCAGGTCTACCCAGCTCTCGCCGCCGTCCTCGGTGTAGTGTGCGCCGCCATCGCAGGGCTCGATGCGGGTGCGCTCGGTCACGCTTTGCAGGGTGCCGTCCTCGTTTTTGATGCACACGCCGCGTGCCACGCTGCCGTTCTCGGACAGGGTGTTCTTCAGCAGGTAGCTGACCATGCAGTAGCGGTAAAAATCATCATCGGCGTGGGTGGACAGGTAATCGTACATCACCTGAAACGCCTCCGGGCCGTAGTAGTCGTCTGCATTGATGACCGCAAAGGGGCCGTCAATGAGGGGCTTTGCAGCCAGCACAGCATGGCAGGTGCCCCAAGGCTTTACGCGGCCTTCCGGGACGGCAAAGCCTGCGGGCAGCTCCTCCAGCTGCTGAAAAGCGTACTTCACGTCCATCGCCTTGGCCACGCGGTCGCCGATGGCCGCCTTGAAGGCGTCCTCGATCTCGTGCTTGATGACAAAGATCACCGTCTCAAAGCCGGCGCGGCGGGCATCGTAAAGGGAGTAGTCCATAATGACCTGTCCGTTGGGGCCTACCGGATCGATCTGCTTCATACCGCCGTAGCGGCTGCCCATGCCGGCTGCCATGACGACCAGTACCGGTTTATTCATCTGTATTTCCTCCTGTATCTGCCGGGGTTTCCGGCGTTGTAGCGTTCTGAGGCTATTATACACTGCTTCGCCGCCTGTGGCAAGGTGCAGAGGGGGAAGAACGATTTGGAATGCGCTCCGCGTCTTCCGGGTTGCGGCACCCAGCATCCGCATCGTGCCTTGGGCGGCACTCGCGTCTTGCTGGCCGCTGCCCCAACAACTCCTCCCTGTTTCCGCCACTGGCGGCGGTCGTCGTCGTTGCAGCGGAAAAATTATTTTAAATTTCGGGTTACAGAAACGCCTGCGGGCGTTTCTGTAACCCATTTTCACGGATGGGGTCGTGGAGGGAAACGGCATTTACATAAATTGCAACTTTTACTTGCCAAACTGTTGCCTTTTTCTGGGAAGTATTGTATACTTATCCCGTTCAGTGCAAGTATCGCTTGCCAAAATATCAGCACATTTGAAAAGAATCACTTGTCAATGCAGATGAGAAAGAGAGGACACCCCCTATGAACGAGGCCGTAACCAAGCGTTTTCTGCTTTACTTCCGCCTGATGCTGCTGGTCTGGATCCTGATTGCAAACGCCGTCATCCACCTGACCGGCATGAAGTACAGCTGGCTGATCTTCCTGAGTAACATCATGATGTTCACGCTGGAGGGCGATGTGAAGGATCGCCTTGTCACCGTGGAACTGGGCGGCCTTGTGGGTCTGGTGCTCACGGTCGTGGCACTGCTGGCTATCAGCGCCCTGACCCCTGTTCTGGGCGATTTCTTCGGCTTTATTCTGCCGCTGGCCGTGGTGCTGTTCATCCTCATCATCCTGCACCCTTACGCACCCAAGGTGCTGAACAACGTGGGCTTTGCCTACCTGACCGTGGCCTGCATCGATATCCCTGCACTGACCACCCATCTGCCGCAGTTCTTTATCACCTTCATCGTGGGCTCTGTGCTGTTCAACGGCGTGTGCGTGCTGCTGATGAAGCCCGCCAAGGCGCTGGCTGTGCGCAGCGTGGAGAAGCAGGGCGCATAAAAAAGTACATTTCTGCCGCTATCCCTTGATTTTTTTGTTCCGGCGTGCTACAATCAGCGTAGTTTCATCCTGTCCAAAACATTGATGCGGACAAACTGAAGCCCCGCTTTTCATGCCGCAGAGAGGGCTGCCCCGGGTTTCCGGGTGCTGCAAGCAGCCTGCCATGACCCCGGCTTCTACCACCGCAGAGTGCAGAGGCGAACCTCTGCCGGGTGTGCCCGTTACAGCACTGCGAGGGGCGCGTTTCCCCGCCGGGGAGCGCGCAATTCGGGTGGAACCGTGGAACGCAGACATTTGATCAGCGCTTCATCCCGTGAGTTTTACGGGGTGAAGCGCTTTTTATTTTTGTTCAAACCACATTGTCAAAGGAGAACCTACTATGAAGATCATCTACAAGGACGGTCATGTGGACGAGTGCCCGCAGGATCAGGAACTGCACGTTATCCGTCACACCGCTGCCCACATTATGGCACAGGCCATCAAGCGCCTGTATCCGCAGGCTGATTTTGCCTTCGGCCCCGCCACCGAGAACGGCTTCTACTACGATGTCGATCTGGGCGACCAGAAGCTGAGCGACGAGGATCTGGCCAACATCGAAAAAGAGATGCGCAAGATCGTCAAGGAGAACCTGCCCATCAAGCCCTTCATCCTGCCCCGTGCCGAGGCTGAAAAGCTGATGGAAGAGCGTCAGGAGCACTACAAGGTCGAGCACATGGCAGATCTGGCTGACGAGACCGAGTTCAGCTTCTTCCAGCAGGGCGAGTACGTGGATATGTGCATCGGACCCCACCTGACCTACACCAAGGCACTGAAGGCCTTTAAGATCACCCAGCAGTCCGGCGCATACTGGAAGAACGACAAGGAAAACAAGATGCTGACCCGTATCAACGGCGTGGCTTTCCGCAATCAGGAAGAGCTGGACGCATGGGAGAAGGAGCAGCAGGAGGCCCGCGAGCGCGATCACCGCAAGATCGGCAAGGAGATGGGCCTGTTCATGACCGATGATCTGGTGGGCCGCGGCCTGCCCATGTTCCTGCCCGCAGGCTACACCGTCTGGCAGGAGCTGGAGAACTATATCAAGGAGAAGGAGCGTGCACGCGGCTACCTGCACGTTATGACTCCCTGCATCGGCACTGTGAACCTGTATAAGACCTCCGGTCACTGGGATCACTACCGTGAGAACATGTTCCCCGCCATGGAGATGGAGGGCGAAAGCTATGTTCTGCGCCCGATGAACTGCCCCCACCACATGATGATCTACGCAAATCGTCCCCATTCTTACCGTGACCTGCCCATGCGCATCGGTGAGATCGCCCACGATTTCCGCTACGAGTCCTCCGGCACCCTGAAGGGCATCGAGCGCGGCCGTCACTTCTGCCAGAACGATGCCCACCTGTTCTGCACCCCGGAGCAGATCAAGAGCGAAGTGGCAGACGTGTGCAACCTGATCTTTGAGGTGTACAAGGACTTCAACATCACCGATTACCGCTGCGTGCTGAGCCTGCGCGACCCCGCCGACAAGAAGAAGTACCACGACGATGATGCCATGTGGAACCATGCAGAGCAGGCCCTGCGCGAAGTGCTGACCGAGCTGGGCATCCACTTCACCGAGGAGATCGGCGAGGCTGCCTTCTACGGCCCGAAGCTGGACGTGAACGTGAAGCCCGCCGTGGGTGCCGAGTACACCCTGTCCACCTGCCAGCTGGACTTCTGCCTGCCCGCAAAGTTCCACCTGACCTATGTGGACAAGGACGGCTCCGAAAAGACCCCCGTGGTGCTGCACCGCGCAATTCTGGGCTCTCTGGACCGCTTCATGGCCTACCTGATCGAGGAGACCAAGGGCAAGTTCCCCACCTGGCTGGCTCCCACGCAGGTCAAGGTGCTGCCCGTGTCCGAAAAGACGCTGGAGTACGCACAGGACGTGACCGAGAAGCTGGCTGATGCCGGTGTCCGCGTTGTGCTGGATGACGACAACCAGAAGATCGGCTACAAGATCCGTGCCGCACAGCAGGTGGACCGCGTGCCCTATATGCTGGTGCTGGGCGCCAAGGAAGCCGAGGCCGGCAATATCTCCGTGCGCGACCGCAAGGGCGAGACCACCGAGATGAGCCTTGAGGACTTCATCGCCAAGGTCACCACCGAGATCCGCACCCGCAGCCTGTAAGGTATAAATGATAAGTGCCCCGGAAACGCCTGTCGGCGTTTCCGGGGCACTTTTTTCACAGCAAAAGCCCCGCTCCCTTGTGCGCAGGAGCGGGGCTTTCGACTTACTGTAGACTCGAACAAAAAAGGAAAAGGAAAAAGGAGAACGATCTATCTGTCACGCCGGGCGGCGGGGACTGTGTCGGAGCAGCCGGGCTGCCGCCGCAGCGGGAACAGCGGAGAAGCTTGTGGAGGGTTACTCCACGTCCTGCAGCGCGGCGTAATCTTCCTCGCCGGTGCGGATCTTGACCACGCGGGTCACGTTGTAGACAAAGATCTTGCCATCGCCGATGTGGCCGGTGTACAGCGCCTTCTTGGCGGCTTCCACCACAGCGTCCACGCTGATGCGGGAGACGATGACTTCCACCTTGATCTTGGGCAGCAGGGTAGTATCCACCGGCACGCCACGGTACTTTTCAGGGGTGCCCTTCTGGATGCCGCAGCCCATGACCTGCGTTACGGTCATGCCGGTGACACCCAGATCATTCAGGGCGGTCTTGAGCTGATCGAACTTTGCCAGCTTTGCAATGATGGACACCTTATGCATACCGGTGTCGTAGACGCCATCGTGGATCACAGGCTCGCGCACCACCGGCACGGCAGCATCCACCTGCGTTGCCGAAGCCTTGGTGACATCGTCCTCGCCCAAATCGGTGTTCTCGTTGGGGGTCATGGCAGCGGAGTTTGCATCCGAGATGGCAAAGCCTGCATAAGCGGAAGCCAGACCGTGCTCGTGGATATCCAGACCGTCGATCTCCACCTCGGCGGGCACACGCAGACCAAGGGTCTTATCAATGATCTTGAAGATGATGAACATTACGATCACAACGTAGGCGTCCACGCAGACCAGACCCAGCAGCTGGGTGCCCAGCTGTGCCAGACCGCCGCCGTAGAACAGACCGGCGTGGGCGGTGTTGGAGCCGGTGGAGAACAGACCCACCGCAATGGTGCCCCAGACGCCGTTTGCAAAGTGGACGGAAACAGCACCTACGGGGTCGTCCACCTTGGCGATCTTATCAAAGAATTCCACGCTCAGCACCACAAGGAACCCGGCCACAAAGCCGATGAAGAAGGCGCCAAAGGGGGAGACAGTATCGCAGCCTGCGGTAATGGCCACAAGGCCAGCCAGAGAACCGTTCAGGGTCATGGAGACATCCGGCTTACCGTAGCGCAGCCAAGTGAAGATCATGGTCACGCAGGTAGCAACGGCTGCGGCAAGGTTGGTGTTGAAGCAGACCAGACCGGTCAGGGTCATAGTGGCATCGGTGGACAGGCTCAGGGAAGAGCCGCCGTTGAAGCCGAACCAGCAGAACCACAGGATGAACACGCCCAGAGCACCGGCGGTCAGGTTGTGACCGGGGATGGCGTGGGGGTTGCCGTCCTTATCGTACTTGCCAATACGGGGGCCAAGCATCCATGCGCCCAGCAGAGCGATGACGCCGCCCACGTTATGCACGGCTGCGGAGCCCGCAAAATCGTGGAAGCCCATGCTCTGCAGCCAGCCGCCGCCCCACATCCAGTGGCCGCAGATGGGGTACACCACCAGCGAGATGGCGGCGGAGTACACGCAGTAGGCCTTGAAGTTGGTGCGCTCGGCCATGGAGCCGGAGACGATGGTGGCTGCCGTGGCGCAGAACACAGTCTGGAACACGATGTACACCCACAGGGGGATATCCAGACCCAGATGGCTGTAATCGCCCTGAATGAAGGGATCGAAACCGCCGATCAGTGCGCCGGTGCCGCCGAACATCAGGCCGAAGCCGATGAGCCAGTAGCAGGGCGTGCCGATGCAGAAATCCATCATGTTTTTCATCAGGATGTTGCCGGTGTTCTTTGCCCGGGTAAAGCCAGCCTCGCACAAGGCGAATCCGGCCTGCATGAAGTACACTAGAAACGCTCCTACGAGCGTCCAGCAGGTGTTGACGGAGTTGAACATACTTTCCTACCTCCTACGGTCGTTTTTTTGCACAGGGAGCCCTCTATTCTCTCCGTGCGGCAGTATCCCCGAAAACACAAAAGGCGCTGACGGAATTGCTTCCGTCAGCGCCTTTGCTTTCGATGGCACGAGTATAGTCTCTTTGTGCAAACCTGTCAAGTATTCATCTCAAGGTTTTACGTTTTTCACAACACGGTGAAACTTTGCCCTGCTAAAGTTTGGCAAATCTTTTGCCTGTCAGCCGTTTTTGCCGTCCTTCGGGGAGCCGGACTTGTCCTTTTCCTTGGCGTTGGCCGGGCGGTGGCCGCCCTCCATCTCCCAGTGCAGCAGCATACTCATCAAAGCGCGCAGCGCAAAGGTAGCCGCCAGCGGCACCACCGACTCCAGATTTTGCAGCAGGAAGGTCTTGGCGATCTCTGCCGACATCAGAAATTCCAGCGCGGTGGTCAGGCCGCTGCTCATTTCATGGTGGAAGTCCCGGTGGTCGTTGAAGAAGGTGGCGCGGACATAGTAAAAAGTGGCCTTTGCCAGACTGGTGATGATGATGAACAGACCCACCACCTCGGCAAGACCGGCGATCATGGGCACTGCCGTTTCCAGAAAAGCATCCAGAAGGTGGGTGAGGTTCAGGTTGAACAGGGTCAGTCCTTGCATGATCTCCTCCGCAGCTTACAGCAGGGTCTTGACGTAGGCGGCCAGCTCCTCGTCCTTGCAGGAGGCGAAGAACAGCTCAGAGAACTTTGCACCGGCCACAGCGCCCTTCAGCAGCTCCTGATCGATGCTCTTCAGGCACTCGATGAGGGGCTTGAAGGTGGCAGCGCGCACGCCGTCCAGGATCTTCTTGTTGCGCTGCTCGGGCACAACGCGCTCCTTGGGGTAGCCCTGACCGTGGCCAAAGCCGAACAGCTTCTCGAAGCAGTACTCGAGGTTCAGCTCGCCGCCCCAGCCGAAGCCCTTGGCAAAGGGCATGGCAACGGCGTTGCCGTCGTTGACGTGGGCAAAGGTGTAGGCATCCACGGGGTCCTCCACATGGCCGCAGATGACGCCGGGGAAGCTGTTCAGTGCCAGCATGGCACCCTCGCCGGTGCCGCAGCCGGTAACGACGTAGTCCGCAGCGCCGCTGTTTAGCAGGATGGCAGCCAGAATGCCGCACTGCACATAGGTCAGCTGTGCAGCGTCATCGGCGGCGTACATGCCGTAGTTGACCACCTCATGACCCATGGGCTCCACCACCTTCTTCAGGGCGGCTTCAATAATGCCGTTCTTGGCGGCCTGACTGTTCTCGTTGATAAGTGCGATCTTCATAACAATGGTTCTCCTTCTTATTTTTCCCTGCGGTGCGCAGGTGTTATACAAAGTCCTCCCGCATGGGGGTAAAGAAATCCAGCATCACGCCGCCCTCCAGACAGACACAGCCGTGCATCACGCCGTTCTGCTTGAGCAGGGTGTCGCCGGGGCCTACCTCCCGGGTCTCGTCCCCGATGGTAAAGCGGTACCGCCCGGAGACGATATAGGTGATCTGGGTGTGGGGGTGGCAGTGCATGGCACCCACGCCGCCGGTCTCAAAGGTGTTTTCCACGCACATGGCGTCCTTGCTATACGCCAGCACGCGGCGCTGCACCCCGGGACCGCAGGGTTCCGGGGCAATTTCGGCATGAGGCACCCAAGGGATATCCTGATGTGTTTTTTCCATTATAGCATAACATCCTTTCCCGTACAAACAAAAGGGGACTGCCACACAACGCTGTGCGGCAGTCCCCGGGGTCAGAACTGCGGAGTGCCCTCAGCGCTTACTGGGGCTGCTTGCCGATGTAGGCCAGAATGCCGCCGTCCACATACAGGATCAGGCCGTTGACAAAGTCAGAAGCCTCAGATGCCAGGAACACAGCGGGTCCGCCCAGATCCTCGGCCTCGCCCCAGCGGCCTGCGGGGGTCTTGGCAACGATGAACTGGTCGAAGGGGTGACGGCTGCCGTCGGGCTGGATCTCGCGCAGAGGTGCGGTCTGCGGGGTAGCGATGTAGCCGGGTCCGATGCCGTTGCACTGGATGTTGTAAGCGCCGTACTCGGAAGCGATGTTCTTGGTCAGCATCTTCAGGCCGCCCTTTGCTGCTGCATAGGCAGAAACGGTCTCACGGCCCAGTTCGCTCATCATAGAGCAGATGTTGATGATCTTGCCGCCGCCCTGTGCGATCATATCGGGGATGATGGCCTTTGCCACGATGAAGGGAGCGTTCAGATCCACGTCGATGACCTGACGGAACTGAGCAGCGCTCATCTCGGTCATGGGGATGCGCTTGATGATACCGGCGTTGTTGACCAGAATGTTGATGTGGCCGACTTCCTCGGTGATCTTTGCCACCATAGCGTTGACGGCATCCTCATCGGTGACGTCGCAGACGTAACCGTGAGCCTTGATGCCGGCCTCTGCATAGGAAGCCAGACCCTTGTCCACCAGCTCCTGCTTGATATCATTGAACACGATGGTAGCGCCGTTGGCTGCCATAGCCTTTGCAATTGCCATGCCGATGCCGTAGGATGCGCCGGTGATCAGCGCCACCTTGCCGGTCAGGTCAAAAGATTTGGGAGTGCACTGTGCCATAATAAAGTCCTCCTGTCAAAAAACCATATTTTACACGGGGCAAAACTGCTCCGTGCTGCTTTGCAAAGCGCGTCGTATCCGGCCGTGCCGGAGTGCGCTCTTACTTGTATACCAGTCTAGCATCCTTTGCAGAAAGTGTCAAGGCACATTCTTGTGAAGTTTTGTTGTACTTTCTTTAGATTTTCGCTTTTCTGCTGAAAAAACAGCACGCAAAGCCGTCGTTTTTCAGTACAATGGTTTGTGCAGGCTGACGCACCTTGTCACGGTGCACAAGATATTCCGGCTTTCTTTGGGCTTGTTGACAAGTTTAGGCAACTTTTGTCTTTTACCCCAGCTTTTTCTTCTGCTGGCGTGCCACGATGGGCATCAGCAGGGGAATGGGCACAAGGCGCTGGGCGCTGGTGCACAGCCGCATGAAGGCGGAGGGCACAATGATGGTCTTGCGGTGCATCATGCCCAGCAGAGCCTCCTCTACACACAGCTCCGGCGTGATGCCCCGCAGGGCAAACACCACACCGGCGTGGTCGTTGAACTCGGTATCCACCGGGCCGGGGCAGAGGGCGCAGACGTAGACCGGGCTGTGCATCTCCCGCAGCTCCTCGGCCACGCCGCGGGTCATGCTGACCACATAGGCTTTGCTGGCGTAGTAGCCCGCCATATAGGGGCCGCCGGGCAGAAGCCCCGCAGAGGACGCCACATTCAGGATGGTGCCGCCGCCCTGCGCGTTCATCTTGCGCACCACGGCGCGGAACAGCCGCGCCATGGCGGCAACATTCACTTGGACCATCTCTTCCTCGCGGGCTTCCTCCGTTTCCAGAATGCTGCCGCAGACGCCGAAACCGGCATTGTTGATAAAGATGTCGATCTGCTCATCAGCCAGCACCTCGCACAGACGGCTGCACTCCTCGGCGCGGGAGAGGTCGGCGGTCTCGATGCGGCATTCCGTGCCGTGGGCTGCGTGCAGCTCCTCGGCAAGGGTCTGCAAACGGTCGGCGCGGCGGGCAGTCAGGATGAGCCGACAGCCCATGGCGGCGTACCGGCGGGCGAACTCCCGGCCGATGCCGGAACTTGCGCCGGTGATCCAGATGGTCTTTTGCATGGTGGTTCTCCTTTTTCTTATCGCCCCCAAAAACGGGGCTTTCTGTACTTGTTGCCCTTATTTTAGCATAGTTTGACCGCATTTTCTATGCAATTTTCGTAAACGATGCAAAAGAGAACCCGAAACGCCGCAGGCGTTTCGGGTTCTCTCATAAAACTTACTTCAGCAGGTTATCGTTCTCGAAGTAGTCGATGCGCATGGCCTTGCGCACCTCGTCCAGCGTGGCGGCAGCGGTCTTTTCGGCGTAGGCGCTGCCCTCCTTCAGGATCTCTACCACCTCGGGCAGGCGCTGCTCCCACTCCTTGCGGCGGGTGCGGATGGGCTCCAGTTCAGCCTGCATGACGCTGTTCAGGAACTTTTTCACCTTCATATCGCCCAGACCGCCGCGCTGATAGTGTGCCTTGACCTCGTCCAGATTCTGGTACTCCGGCCAGAACTCGGCAAAGTGCTCGGGGCGGCAGAAAGCGTCCAGATAGATGAACACCGGGTTGCCCTCCACCTTGCCGGGGTCCTGCACCCGCAGGTGGTTGGGGTCGGTAAACATGGACTTGACCTTCTTCTCGATATCCTCCGGCTCTTCGGACAGATAGATGCAGTTGCCAAGGCTCTTGCTCATCTTGGCCTTGCCGTCAATGCCGGGCAGACGCAGGCAGGCGGCGTTCTGGGGCAGAACGATCTGGGGCTCTACCAGCGTTTCGCCGTAGACGGAGTTGAACTTGTGGACGATCTCGCAGCACTGCTCGATCATGGGCTTCTGATCCTCACCGGCGGGCACGGTGGTAGCCTTGAAGGCGGTGATATCGGCAGCCTGACTGATGGGGTAGCAGAAGAAGCCCACCGGGATGCTGGCTTCAAAGTTGCGCATCTGGATCTCGCTCTTCACGGTGGGGTTGCGCTGCAGACGGCTGACGGTGACCAGATTCTGGTAGTAGAAGCTCAGCTCGGTCAGCTGGGGCACCATGGACTGGATGAAGATGTGCACCTTGTTGGGGTCCAGACCGCAGGCCAGATAGTCCAGTGCCACCTGCAGGATGTTCTGGCGCACCTTCTCCGGGTTATCGGCGTTATCGGTCAGCGCCTGCGCATCGGCGATCATGATAAAGATCTCGTCATATTCGCCGGTATTCTGCAGCCGCACCCGCTCCTTCAGAGAGCCGACATAATGGCCAACGTGCAGGCGGCCGGTGGGACGGTCGCCGGTCAGAATAACTTTTTTCATGATGTTCTCCTTTGTCAAGGGTTTGCCCCCCTCCGTCAATGCCTTGCGGCATTGCCAGCTCCCCCAAGGGGGCGCCTTTTCGGCCTTACTGCACCGTAAAGCCGCACGGCAGGAGGTTCCTTTAATCCTTTATAGTGTGTTAAGTATAGCCCCCCGGGGCGGTGCTGTCAACAAGACTGCCGGGAAAAAGAAAAAAGCGATGGAAATTTTCCATCGCTTTGCTGGCGCCTCTTGCCTGACTCGAACAGGCGACACCCTGATTAACAGTCAGGTGCTCTAACCGACTGAGCTAAAGAGGCATCTATATAAAACGGCGCGTGGCCGTTTTACTACTATAAAATGGTGACCCGTACCGGAATCGAACCGATGTTAAAGGCGTGAGAGGCCTCTGTCTTAACCGCTTGACCAACGGGCCATACGTCCATTTTGCATCAGGTGTTCGCACCCGACTTGGCTATTTTAGCACAGGAAAAGGCCTTTGTCAACAGCAAATTTCGATTTTATTTGAAAAAAGCAAAAATTTCCGCCGCCGCCCCAGAACGGCGGCAGACACTGCGCTGTTATAGTAGATTATAAAGGAACGATAAAATGGTGAAACCTAAGTTTGGATAGTTGACAATGTGGTAAAATGTGGTACTCTTAGGGTACAAAAAGCTTTTGAGGAGGGCTTATAGTATGGCTATGAAAATGGATCGTCGTGCATTTTTAAAGACTTCTGCTGCGGTGGCAGTGGCGGTATCCATGACCGGGCTGCTGGGCGGCTGCAGTGATGGTGCCATTGGCACAGATTTTGGCCTGTTCCAGGCAACGGCAGGCAAGGCTCTGGGTAAAACCAACGGCATCGACTTTGGTGGCACTGCTGGCACCGGATGGGAAGGCTACATCAGCGTCTGGGTGCGCATCAAGGATACCTCCGGCATCAAAAGGCCCCAGCCGATCCCTGCAAAGGGCTATTTCGCCCTGAAGATCAATGGACAGGTGGTCAAGAACTATACCGATGGCGATCTGCTGGAAAATGACGGTAAGATCAGTCTTGCGAAGGGCCAGATCAAAGAGGGTTGGATGAATTTCACGCTGAAAGAAGATCAGAAAGACCTGTACGAAGCTGTCGTAGCCAAGAAGGCCGATGTTACTTTTACGATCTCGAGCGCAAGCGTAACGGAAATCTACACGCTGGATTATGCGACCAGCACTTTTGTAAAGCAGACCGTCTGATACCGCAGAATAGCGTTTTCTAAGGGATACCCGATACAGGAGGTGCATTGCTATGATCGACCGCAGAACATTTCTCAAGCTCAGCGCCGGGGCACTGGTGCTGACCGCCGCAGGGGCTTTGACCGGCTGCGGGGATACCGTGATCGACAAGACCAGCGGTGTGGCGAAGATCGGTGATGTCACCTTTATCTGTGCAACACCGTTTCTGGGCGGCGGCGATAATTTTGCACTGACCTATTGCACAGAGTTCACTGTCCAGAACAACAGCGCTGAAAGGGTGGTCATCAAGCCGGAGGACATCACCTGCATCTTCCGCGAGTCAGATACAGAGGAAACGCTGTATTTCAAGCGGAACGAGCTGATCGCAGCGCCGGGACAGACGGTCGTCTACAATGGCTCGCAGAAGTTCTATCTGGAGACCAAGGAGCGCATCCCGGAAAAGAACAGTCCCGGCACCTATGAGCTGCGCGTGCGCTACAATGGCAAAACCGCTGTATTCCTCTATGGGAACAACGGCAAAAACGTAACGGGCCGCGTAGAGTAAAACCCAATACACCCCGCCGCCGGGCACTTCTGGAAACAGGAGTGCCCGGCGGCTTTTTTTGTTTTGCGCCGCGTTACCTGTTCTTTACATTGGGGCTGGCAACGTGCACAAAGTTTTACGCACTTTTTGCACGTCCATGGTCGCGGCAGGGGCGGCAAAGCGGTAGAATAAGGCCGTTCCCAAGGAAAACACAAAAAGACAGTGCCGGGCGGGCGCCCGGGTTTAAATGGAGGAAATTCTATCATGAAAAAGATCTCTCGTCGTTCGTTTCTGACCGTTTGCGGTGCAGCTGCTGTGGCTGCTGCCCTGACTGCCTGCGGCGGTTCTGCTTCTTCCGCATCCGGCACCGCTGCTTCTGCTTCCAGCACCGCTTCTTCCGCTGCCGGGCAGGCAGCCGGTACCCTGAGCGGCAATGTGGCTACCGGCGGTTCCACTTCCATGAAGAACGTCATCGCTGCCCTGACCGAGGGCTTTGCCGAGGTCGAGCCGGGCGTTACCGTCAGCTACGATCCCACCGGATCCGGCGCTGGCATCACCGGCGCTACCGACAAGACGCTGGACATCGGCCTGTCCTCCCGCGCCCTGAAGGACGACGAGAAGAACGCTGTGGACGGCACTGTCGTGGCGCTGGATGGTATCGCCATCGTTGTGAACAAGGACAGCAAGGTTGCCGACCTGTCCGTGGAGCAGCTCAAGAAGATGTTCACCGGCGAGATCACCAACTGGAAGGATGTCGGCGGCGATGACGGCGAGATCGTTCTGGTGGGCCGGGAGGCCGGTTCCGGCACCCGCGATGGCTTTGAGAGCATCGTGGACGTGAAGGACAGCTGCAAGTATGCACAGGAACTGACCGCTACCGGCGCTGTCATCAGCGCTGTGGAGGCAAACCCGCTGGCCATCGGCTACGCTTCTCTGTCCGCTGTGGGCGACACCGTTGCCATGGTCACCGTGGAGGGTGTGGCGTGCAGCGAGGACACCGTGAAGGACGGCAGCTATAAAATTCAGCGTCCCTTCGTGTTCGTCACCAACAAGAGCGCTGCCCTTTCTGAGCAGGCACAGGCCTTTGTGGACTTTGCCACCAGCAAGGACGCTGCCGACCTCATCCGCACCGCAGGCGCTGTGCCCGTGAACGAGTAAAAGGCGCTCAGGGTCAGCCCGGCTGGGAGTTCCCCCGCGAAATTCGGGGCTTCCAGCTCCCGCCCTATTGCCTGCGGCAACAGGGTCCCACCCTCGGATCATTCGCTGGTGAAACTCCCGGCCGAACTGACCCGGCAACAGGGATGGGACGATGATAAAATCAGCCCGCCGCGTCGGCCTGCCGTTTCTGCGAGCCGACGCGGCTTTTATAAAGGATTTCAGCTATGAACAAAAAATCCTATCTGCGCCGGGTACGCCTGCCCCGCACCCCCGCCGACTGGCTGGAAGCGGTGATGAATTTCATCTTCTTCCTGTGCGGAATGCTGGCGGTGTGCTGTGTGGTGCTCATCTCGGTGTACATGGTGGTCTCCGGCGTGCCGGCCATCCATAAAATTGGTCTGTTCAAGTTCCTGTTCGGCACCAAATGGGCGTCCACTGCGGCAGAGCCGCTGTTCGGCATCCTGCCCTTCATCCTGTCCAGCATCTACGGCACGCTGGGCGCTACCATCCTCGGCGTGCCTATCGGCCTGCTGACGGCAGTGTTCCTCTCCAAGGCTGCAGACCCAAAGCTGCGCACCGTGGTGGTCACCGCCATCGAGCTGCTGTCCGGCATCCCCAGCGTGGTGTTCGGCCTTTTGGGTATGCAGGTGCTGGTGCCCGCCGTGGCAAAAGCTTTCGGCAAGGCCTCCGGTGCCTGCCTGCTCAGCGCTATCGTGGTGCTTTCCATCATGATCTTACCCAGCATCGTGTCCGTGTCGGTGACGGCGCTCAACGCCGTGCCGCCGGAGTACGAGCAGGGCAGTCTGGCGCTGGGTGCTACCGACACCGAAACATGGTTCAAGATCAGCATTCCGGCGGCGAAAAGCGGCATTGCCGCAGGCGTTGTGCTGGGCATCGGCCGCGCCATCGGCGAGGCCATGGCTGTAATGATGGTGGCGGGCAACAGCCCCAATATGCCGGACAGCCTGTTCCGCAGCGTTACCCTGCTGACCACCGCCATTGCCAAGGAAATGAGCTACGCCGGCGGCCTGCAGCGGCAGGCACTGTTCAGCATCGCGCTGGTGCTGTTCGTGTTCATCATGCTCATCAACGTGGTGCTGAATGTGGTACTGAAGGGAGGAAACCGCGATGAATAACGGCTTTTCGCCCTCCCGCCGGGCATGGAACCGGGTAATGACCGTGCTGGTCTGGGCAAGCGCAGTGCTGGTGATGGTGCTGGTGGCCGGGATCATCGGCATGGTTCTGGTGCGGGGCATCCCCCACATCAGCTGGAAGTTCCTTTCCACCACCGCCAGTGTGCTGAAAAAGACGGACGGCATTCTGCCCGCCATCCTCAACACCCTGTATGTCATCCTGCTGACATTACTCATTGTATTGCCGCTGGGCGTGGGTGCGGCGGTCTACCTGACCGAATACGCCTCCAACCGGCGGCTCATCGAGGTCATCGAGTTCACCAACGAAACGCTGGCCGGTATCCCCAGCATCATTTACGGCTTGGTGGGTATGCTGGTATTCAGTCAGGCACTGGGCTTCCAGACCTGTCTTTTGTCCGGCAGCCTGACGCTGGTGGTGATGAACCTGCCCACCATCATCCGCACCACACAGGAATCCCTGAAAACCGTGCCGCAGGGCTACCGTGAGGGTGCTATGGGTCTGGGCGCGGGCAAGTGGCACATCATCCGCACCATCGTGCTGCCCTGCAGCATTGACGGCATCGTCACCGGCTGCATTCTGGCGGTAGGCCGCATCGTGGGCGAAAGCGCCGCGCTGCTGTTCACCGCCGGTGCGGCAGAGGTGATCGCCAAGAGCGTGTTCAAGGCCTACACCTCCAACGGTGCCACCCTGTCGGTGCTGCTGTACCTGCGCGCCTTTGAGGACGGCGATTTCGCCTCCGCATGGGGCATCGGCGCAGTGCTGCTGGTGCTGGTGCTGCTGATCAATCTGGCAGCACGTCTGGCGAAAACGAAACTGAAACAGAAGCAGTAAAAATAAAGAGGTACTCTATGGAAAACACGAATGTGCCGGTGATATCGGCAAAGGATCTGAACCTCTGGTACGGCGAATTCAAGGCGCTGAAAAGCATTTCGCTGGACGTGGGCGAGCGGGAGATCACCGCACTCATCGGCCCCTCCGGCTGCGGCAAATCCACCTTTTTAAAGACCCTGAACCGCATGAACGACCTTGTGCCGGGCGTGCGCATCGAGGGCGATGTACGGCTGAAGGGCGAGGATATCTTTGCCCGCGAGATGGAGCTGACCGACCTGCGCCGCCGTGTGGGCATGGTGTTCCAGAAGGCAAACCCCTTCCCCATGAGCATCTACGACAACATCACCTACGGCCCCAAGCTGCACGGCGTGCGCAATAAGGCCGAGCTGGACGAGCTGGTGGAAAGCTCGCTGCGGGGCGCAGCCCTGTGGGACGAGGTGAAGGATCGCCTGAAAAAGAGCGCTCTTGGCCTTTCCGGCGGGCAGCAGCAGCGTCTTTGCATCGCCCGGGCATTGGCGGTCAAGCCCGAGGTTCTGCTGATGGACGAGCCCACCAGCGCACTGGACCCCGGCTCTACCATGAAGGTGGAGGAGCTGATGAACGAGCTGAAAAAGAACTACACCGTGGTCATCGTCACCCACAATATGCAGCAGGCGGCCCGTATCAGCGACCGCACCGCCTTCTTCCTGCTGGGGGAGCTGGTGGAAGTTGGCCCCACGAACCAGATCTTCAGCACGCCCCGGGACAAGCGCACCGAGGACTACATCTCCGGCCGGTTCGGTTAATGCAGGGAGGAACAAAGCAATGAGCATTCGCAAACAATACGACAGCGATCTGGAAGCCCTCAAGACCGCGCTGGTGGAGATGGGGCAGAACGCCGCCGAGGCCGTGGAGAACGCGCTGGAAGCGCTGTGCACCGCCGACACCGCAGCCGCCCAGAAGATCGTGCAGGGGGATGACCGCATCAACAATATGGAGCGGGACATCGAGCACCGCTGCATGACCTTGCTGCTGCGCCAGCAGCCGGTGGCGGGCGATCTGCGCCACATTTCCACCGCCATGAAAGTTGTCACCGATATCGAGCGCATGGGCGACCACGCTTCGGATATCGCCGAGATCATCCCCCATCTGGTCACCGTGCGCAGGGAGGGCGACCCCGCCGTCAGTCAGGCCATTGCCATGGGACGCAAAGCCTACCAGATGATCTTAGACGCCATGGCTGCCCTGACCGCCGAGGACGAGGTGGCTGCCCGCCGCGTTATCGCCGCAGACGATGCCGTGGACTACGACTTCAACGCCATCAAGCACACGCTGGCACAGGAGATCGCCGCCGACCCCGCCAAGGTGGACGCCGCGCTGGATCTGCTCATGGTCATCAAGTATCTGGAGCGCATCGGCGACCACGCTGTGAACGTAGCCGAATGGGTGCAGTTCGTGCGCACCGGGCGCTATAAGGACGAAAGCATGTTCTGATACTCACTCTGCCCCTTTGGGCGCGTGTTTTCCTTATTTTCTTCTGGAAAAGGCTGTCTGCCAATTGGCGGGCAGCCTTTTTCGGTGGAGAATATCCGCCCTCTCAGTCACCTGCGGTGACAGCTCTCCCAAAGGGAGAGCCAAGAGCACCGCCGGAAGTTTCCTCGTTTCTCCTAACACTTTAGCAACGAACGTAATGGCTTGGCTCTCCCTTTGGGAGAGCTGGCGCAGGAGCGCCTGAGAGGGCGCACGCCGTCAGCCCTGTCACTAAAGTATCAAACGCAACAAGAAACTTTTTCGGCATCGCCAAAAGGCGCCCCCTTGGGGGAGCTGGCGCCGTAGGCGACTGAGGGGGTTCTTCCCCTACAACGAAAATTGACTAAAAAATTTTTATCTTTTCTGCAATGTTTGCGGCGGGTGATTCGTATTCAGGGTATAAGAGCCCTGAAAGGGCTCCGCAGTTATCGTGCGGCGGGTGGTCCGGCTTCCCCCAGTCCCCCGCCAGCCGCACCGTTACGGAGGACAGATACAATGATGGCAAAGCTTGAACGCTCCACGCAGCCCGCCCGCATGGAGGCCGTGAGCCGCGATGCACTGGTGCAGGCGGCGCTGCAGGAGATCACCCAAAATTATCGTGAGGCCAGCCTTTCCAACGTGGCAAGGGCTTATGGTGTTTCGCTGGCGTATGTCAGCGAGTGCGTGCGCGCCCAGACCGGGCGCACCTACAAGGAACTGCTGCAAAAGCACCGCATGGAGACCGCCGCGCGGCTGCTGCGCCGCAGCGACCTGAACATCCAGCAGATCATTGCGCAGGTGGGGTACGAGAACACCAGCTACTTCTACCGCCTGTTCCACGAGCGCTACGGCCTGAGCCCCCGGGAGTACCGGCTGGTGCGCACCGGCACCACCACCCGCCGCCCTACCGCATGAACCACCCCTTATTTTGCTGCCCCCGACCGCCGTGCTGCCGCCCCGCGCACGGCGGTCTGTTTTTGCCGCAAAATGGAGAAAAATCTGGTACTTTATGGAAAATTGTGTTATACTGAAATAAATGCACCCCGCGCGGCAGGGCGCGGGCAAGAGAGGATGAAAAGATATGTTTCGCGGAGCGGTAAGAGCAGATCTGCCACGGATTTTGGATATCTATGCCCGTGCGCGGGAATTCATGGCGAAAAACGGCAACCCCACCCAGTGGGGGGACAATTACCCCAGCCCGGAGCTGCTGGAGGAGGACATCGACACCAACCGGCTGTTCGTGTACATGATCAACGGCCGGATGCAGGCGGTGTTTGCCTTTATCCTTGGCGAGGACCCCACCTATAAGGTCATCGAGGACGGGCAGTGGCTCAACGACACGTTGCCCTACGGCACCCTGCACCGGCTGGCTTCGGCGGAGGAGAGCAAGGGTGTAGGCAAGGCGGTAGTGGAGTGGTGTCTGGAACACTGCGAGAGCCTGCGCGCCGACACCCACGCCGACAACAAGGTGATGCAGCATCTGCTGGAAAGCGAGGGCTTTACCCGCTGCGGCATCATCCATGTGGAGGACGGCACCCCGCGCATTGCCTACCAGCGAATGTCCCTGACCCAGAGCCAGCTGGGGTAAGGACGATTTAAAATGCCCTCCGCGCTGCTTTGGGCATCTTCAGCGGAAGAATATTTTTGATTTTGGGGTTCTGAAAAGCCTGCGGGCTTTTCAGAACCCCTTTTTCACGGGTGGGGGAATCTGGCATCGCGCAGCGATGACTGAGAGGGTTCTGTTCCTCGTCAAAACCGCAAAACTGTATTTTATGCAAGTACAGTTTTCAAGGCAATTTTGCAAAAGGTTACAAAAAACGTAACTTGAGGCGTCAAAATGCCTGAAAACACTTTCTCTTTTTTGCCGTATATGCTATAATGACAACTGTTCTCGTGCAAGAAACAGGAAAATGTACGCAATAGGCGCACAGTGTAAGAGGAGTGTTACGATATGAAAACCTTGAAAGCGGTTGTAGCAAAATACAACCAGACCAGCCTGATCCTGCGCATCCTGATCGGCCTGGCAGTCGGTTCGGTGCTGGCACTGGTAGTGCCGGGCGCAGGTTGGGTAGGCGAGCTGGGCAGCCTGTTCGTCGGTGCGCTGAAGGGCATTGCCCCGGTGCTGGTGTTCGTCATTGTGGCAAGCGCGCTGGCACAGGGTTCGTCCAAGCTGGACCGCCGCTTCGGCACCGTGATCTGGCTGTATATGCTCACCACCTTTCTGGCGGCAGCCATTGCAGCCATCACCAGCTTTATGTTCCCGGTCAAGGTGGTGCTGGCCGATGCAGCACAGTCTGACGTGATCCCGCAGGGCTTGGGCGAGGTGCTGAGCACCCTGCTGACCAACTTTGTGGCCAACCCCGTCAGCGCCCTGATGAACGGCAACTACATCGGCATTCTGTTCTGGGCCTGCATGTTCGGCATTGCCATGAAGAACATCGGCGCAGAGAGCACCAAGGTCTTTCTGGCAAACACCGCCGATGCCGTCTCCCAGATCGTGCGCTGGATCATCAATCTGGCACCCTTCGGCATCATGGGTCTGGTGTACACCAACGTTTCCGGCAACGGTCTGGCCATCTTTACCCAGTACGGCAAGCTGCTGGCGCTGCTGGTGGGCACCATGCTGTTCATGGCGCTGATCGTTTCCCCCTTTATCATGTTCGTTTACCTGCGCCGCAACCCGTACCCGCTGGTATTCCGCTGCCTGAAGGAGTCCGGTCTGACCGCCTTCTTCACCCGCAGCTCTGCCGCCAACATCCCTGTGAATATGTCCCTGTGTGAAAAGCTGGGTCTGGACAAGGATATGTACTCCGTGTCCATCCCGCTGGGCGCTACCATCAACATGGACGGTGCAGCCATCACCATCACCATCATGACGCTGGCAGCGGCTAATACGCTGGGCATTCAGGTGTCCCTGCCCGCCGCCATCGTGCTGAGCGCCATGAGCGCTCTGGGTGCCTGCGGCGCTTCCGGCGTGGCTGGCGGCTCCCTGCTGCTGATCCCTATGGCCTGCTCGCTGTTCGGCATCTCCAACGACATTGCCATGCAGATGGTGGGCGTGGGCTTCATCATCGGCGTGGTGCAGGACTCGGTGGAAACCGCCCTGAACTCTGCCGGTGACGTGGAATTTGCCGCCACCGCCGAGTATCACCAGTGGCTCAAGGAAGGCAAGCCCCTGCCGGCTTTCCTGAAGGGCTGATAACCTATAACATAAGCAAAGCAGCCGCTGCACTTTTGGTGCGGCGGCTGCTTTTTGCGTGGGACGATTTTGAATGCGCTCCGCGGGGGAAGTTTCTGCTTGCCGAGGGATGTTCTCTTTTGACACCAAAAGAGAACCAGAAAAGTGCGTGTTCTGCGGGGAAGGCTTCTGTTTGCCTTTAGCGGGCAAGGACGCTCCGCTGGGCCAGAGGTAGGGAGGGGTGTTCCGATTCCCCCCTCCCTACCTCTGGACTCCACCCACCCCGCAACGGGTCAAGGGCTGCACGCCCTTGACAATCCTAAAGAAGTGGGCTACACCGGAAAAAACTGAAGATTCACGCCTGTTCGGCGTGAAGATCTTTTAACCGTTTTTTCCGGCTCCGCCGATTTGTAGCCCCTCAGTCGCTGCGCGACAGCTCCCCCCGGGGGAGCAAACACGCCCGCAAGCTTTACGGTTTAACCGGAAACTTTACCGCCATGCCAAAGGCTCCCTCCCAGAGGGAGCTGGCAAAACCGTTAGGTTTTGACTGAGGGAGTTCGTTCCAAACCCCTCCCGTGAAAACAGGGGGAGCGGAACGTCCGCAGACGTTCCGCTCCCCGAAATTCAAATCATACTTCCGCTATTGATGTGCATAGCGAACGCGGCGCACATTTAAAATGGTTTTACCCAAACAGCACCACAGCGTAGCTTACACCTTTTTCTACCACGTAGGCAACGCCCAGTTTGGTCTTGCCCTTTGCGGCTTTGGTCATGGTGTCGGTCACACGACCGTCATTCGGCAGAACAAAGGTAATGTCCGAAGTGGTGTTGAAGTTCTGGCTGTTGGGGTCCGGCTGGATGGCAAAGCCCGGCGTAAAGTCATCTACGCCCATACCGCCGCCGATGCCCTTGCCAATGCCCATGCAGTCAAAGGCAGAGGCGTAGCGCGGATTCTCCATCTGTAGCAACGCTTTTGCATCATTGCCGATATTGTTCTCCCGGGAAAGCTCCGTCTTTTCTGCATTGACCTTGCAGGACACTGCGCTTTGGGCGACCCAGTAGGCAATATAGTAAGCCTTTTCGCTCAGTTCCTCATCGTAGGTCACGCCTTTAAAGCTCTCGCACAGTGCCTTTGCGCTTTCGGCGTCCGAGCGCTCGGGGCCCATCGGTTTGCCCACACTGGCATCACAGGCGGTGAATACGGTCAGTGCCATCAGGCCGACCAGCAGGCAGACCAGTAGTTTCTTCCAGTTTTTCATAAAACGATGCTCCTTTCCGTTCCGGGGTCGTTGCGGGTCTGCGTCCGGTGCGGACGCCGCTTTTTGCTTTCTTCTGCATCCATGATACCTTTTTTTAACAGGAAATGCAATCGTTTTGGCATAAAAAACAGGCTGCCGTGCAAAAAACACGGCAGCCTGCGGAAAAAGGCTTTATTTTGCGTACTCCACAGCGCGGCTCTCGCGGATGACGTTGACCTTGATCTGACCGGGGTAATCCAGCGTATCCTCGATCTTTTTGGCGATAGCGCGTGCCAGCAGGATGACCTGATCGTCGCTGATGACGTCGGGCTTGACCAGAATGCGCACTTCGCGGCCTGCCTGCACGGCAAAGGCCTGCTCCACGCCCTCGAAGCCGGAGGAGATCTCCTCCAGATTTTCAAGACGCTTGACGTAGCTTTCCACGTTCTCGCGGCGGGCACCCGGGCGGGCGGCGCTGATGGCGTCGGCAGCCTGAATGATGAAGGCCAGCGGGGTCTTGGGCTCCACGTCGCCGTGGTGTGCCTCAATAGCGTGGATGATCTGGGTGTTCTCCTTGTACTTGCGGCAGATGTCCACGCCGATCTGGACGTGGCTGCCCTCGATCTCGTGATCCAGTGCCTTGCCGATATCATGCAGCAGACCGGCGCGGCGTGCCATAGTGACGTTCACGCCCATCTCGCCTGCCAGCAGACCGGCCACCCAAGCCACTTCCATGCTGTGGGTCAGGGCGTTCTGGCCAAAGCTGGTGCGGTACTTCAGCCGGCCGATCAGCTTGATCAGGTCGGGGTGCAGGCCGTGGATGCCCAGCTCCATCACTGCGCGTTCGCCCTCGCGCTTCATCTGCAGTTCCAGATCGTGGCGGCACTTTTCCACCGTCTCCTCGATGCGGGCGGGGTGGATACGGCCATCGCCGATCAGGCGCTCCAGCGTCATGCGGGCCACCTCGCGGCGGGTCTGGTCGAAGGAGGACAGGGTAATGGCCTCCGGGGTATCGTCGATGATCAGATCCACGCCGGTAGCGGTCTCCAGTGCGCGGATGTTGCGGCCCTCGCGGCCGATGATGCGGCCCTTCATCTCATCGCTGGGCAGCGGCACCACGCTGACGGTGGTCTCGCTGCAATGGTCGGCGGCGCAGCGGCTGACGGCCTGTCCGATGAGGTTACGGGCGATGTTATCGCAGTTTTCCTTCAGGTCGGTCTCGTAGGCGGCAACGCGCACGGCCTTTTCGTGGGTCAGCTCCTCGTCCACCTTGTGCAGCAGCACCTCGCGGGCGTCCTCCTGGCTCAGGCCGGCCAGCGTTTCCAGACGCTCCATCTCCTTGGCGCGCAGAGCGTCGATCTCTGCCAGACGCTCCTCGGCCTCGGCAGCGCGCTTTTTCAGCTCTTCTTCCTTCTTTTCCAGAGCCTCGGTCTTGCGGTCCAGAGCCGTTTCCTTCTGGTCGATGCGGTTCTCCTGACGGCTGATCTCCGCACGGCGCTGCTTGATCTCCTTGTCGGCCTCTGCCTTCTGGGCATCGACCTCGGCTTTCAGACGGAAAGCCTCGTCCTTTGCTTCCAGAACCGCTTCCTTGCGCTTCTGGTCGGCGGTCTTGATCGCCTCGTTCACCAGCCGGGTAGCCTCGGCTTCGGCGCTGCCGATCTGGGCTTCAGCGGTCTTTTTACGGTTGTTGTAACCAATAAAATAGCCCGCAGCCACGCCGACAACAGCAACGATCAAGGCCACGATCACTCCGATCGCGGTCATTGCGTTCACTCTCCTTTGTTTCAATTCAATGCAAAATTAAAAGCAGGAGACGCTGCGCAGCAGGACACGGGCAATGATATAGAAAGAGCTTTCAATGCAAAAAGTGACACCAAAACCATACGCACCGCCCAAAACCGGCGGCACGGGCAAAAGCATACGGCTTTTCTCTCTACGGTTCCATTTTATATCAAACAGGCACACTTTGCCTGAAACGGGTACAGGGTCACACAGAAACCTGCGTACAGCGTCTTTGATTCCATACTACTAAATATAGTACGAAACATTTGCCCGCTTGTCAAGAGGAAAACCCTGCCCACAGAACATTTTGTGCAGAAAAACAAAAATAGAAGTGGGTCTTCCCAAACCAAAAGGGCTGCCCCGGGTAACGGAGCAGCCCTTCTGGCTTATGATGAGAAGAAGAAAATGAAGAAGATGGCTTATTATTTGGCGGCTTTTTCGCCCTCCGGGAAGATGATCTTATTCACAAAGAAGAAGATCACCATGGAGATGCCGCCGTTGAGCACGGTGGTGCCGATGTTGTAGATGAAGTCCGGCACCAGCAGACCAGCCACCGCCACCCAGATGCAGTTGATGGAGTTGACGATGCAGGTAATGACGCAGAAGGCCAGCACATACCAGCCGATCTGTTTTGCCAGATTGCCCTTGCTGCGGAACACAAAATTGCGCTGGATGGGGAAGTTGATGCACTCGCCGATGACCATGGCGATCATGTAGGCGCAGAAGTAGGGCAGACCGCCGTGGGCAGCATCATAGCCCAAAATGTTCCACTTGAAGGTCTCGCCGAACAGGGTGATATCAATGCCCGGCCAGCCGAAATCCACCACCGGCAGGCTTGCAAAGGCCTTGGGCAGAAATTGCAGCAGCAGGTACTTGAACACGGTGATGAGGTTGGACACGATGACGAACAGGCCGCCCTCGCGCACCCACTTGGCAGCGGCGGGGTGCTTTGCCGCGAAGTTATTCCAGAAATTCATAGCCTGCTTCCTTTCAGCTGTTTTTCAAGCGCTCTTCCATGCGGCTGTTCAGTACGAGGTTCTTCACGGCCTCCAAGATCACCCGCACAAGGCCGATGATCCAGAAGCCCTGCAGCTCCATCACGATGCCGTCCACCATGCCCATGCTGATACCGCCGTTGGTCATTTTGGCCAGCGCACGCAACGGCATATTGTACTGGAACAGGATGTTCAGGTCGGGCTTGCCTTTTTTGATGCTGCGGCGCAGCAGCGCGCCCAGCACGGCAGCCGCCAGCCAGCCGATGGGGCTGCGTCCGTGTCCCATCTCGCCCAGCGTCATGTTGCGGTCGATGTGCACTTTGTTCTCCGGGATAGCGTGCCCCAGCAGCGCTTCGAATTCATCATCCGGTACATTCTGGATATTGGCTGTGCAGTAATGACCCAGCTTTTTGCCCGCGTAGGGGTCGGGTGCGCCGGTGCCCGCCACCGTAACGGCGGCAGTCAAGCGAATATCGGCGCTGGAAGCGCCCACAAGCAGCTGATAGCTGCCGCCCTCCACCTCCCAGCGGTCGGTCTTGACATTCCAGTAGCGGAACGCCTTGTCGTCCAGCGGGATGGTGACGGTCTTGCTCTCTCCGGCTTCCAGCTGCACCTTGGTAAAGCCCTTCAGCTCCTTGACGGGGCGGAAGATCTTTGCATCCGGCTTTGCCACATACAGCTGCACCACCTCGGCACCTGCACAGCTGCCGGTGTTGGTGACAGTCAGGGTCACGCCCTTTTCGTCTGCTTTCAGGTCACTGTACGCAAAGTTGGTGTAGCTCAGGCCGTAGCCAAAGGGGAAGGCGGTGGGCACACCGGCGGTGTCGTAGTAGCGGTAGCCCACATACAGGCCCTCGCGGTACTCCACGGTGGGGCCATCGCCGCCGAAATGTTCCTTTGCGGGGGTGTCGGCGTAGCTGCGCGCCCAAGTCTCTGCCAGCTTGCCGCAGGGGTTCTGCGCGCCGGTGAGCACCTCGACCAGTGCGCCCGCACCGGCCTGACCGCCCAGACAGCCGTAGACCAGCGCCTTGCAGTCCTTGACCCAACCGCTTTCCAGCGAAGAGCCCGCACTCAGCAGCACCACCACGTTGGGGTTTGCCGCCGCCACAGCGGACAGCAGCTCCAGCTGGTTCTCTGCCAGCTTCATGTCGGCGCGGTCCATGCCCTCGCTCTCCTTGATCTCGTCCAGACCCATGCACAGCAGCACCACATCGGCGTTCTTTGCCAGCAGCACCGCCTCGGCTTTCAGTGCCTCGTCGGGCTTGCCCTGCCGGTCAAAGCCCTTGGCGTAGCCGACGCGGTTCAGCCCGCTTTCCGCAAGGCAGTCCAGAAAGGAATCCACCTTGATGGAGTTGACGGCGCTGGAACCTGCACCCTGATAGCGGGGGGTCTGGGCAAAGTCGCCGATGACCGCCACCTTCTCCCCCTTTGCAAGGGGCAGCAGGCTGTTTTCGTTCTTCAGCAGCACAATGCTCTGGGCAGCAGCCCGGCGTGCCAGTGCGTGGTGGGCGTCGGCATCGAACTTGCCGGGTGCGGCATCCACCGCCGCCTTGGTGGTGAACACCAGTTCCAGCAGCTCGTCCAGCCGGGCGTCCACGTCTGCCTCGGTGATCTTGCCGGTCTGCACCGCCTTCATCAGCTCCCGGACGGCGTCCCCGCCGGGGGCGGGCATTTCCAGCGTAGAGCCGTTCTTCACGCCAAGGGCGTGGTCGTTAGAGCCGCCCCAGTCGGTGACCACCGCGCCATCAAAGCCCCAGTCCCTGCGCAGGATGTCCATGAGCAGGTGGGCGTTCTCGTTGGCGTAGGTGCCGTTGATAAGGTTATAGGCAGACATGATGGTCTTGGGCTGTGCCTCTTTGACCACCATCTCGAAGCCGGTCAGGTAAATTTCCCGCAGGGTGCGCTCGTCCACGATGGAGTCCGAGGCCATGCGGCGCAGCTCCTGACTGTTCACGGCAAAGTGCTTGGGGCAGGCGGCAATGCCGTTTTTCTGGATGCCGCGGACGTAGGCCGCTGCCATCTTGCCGGAAAGGTAGGGGTCCTCCGAGAAATACTCGAAGTTGCGGCCGCACAGGGGGCTGCGCTTGATGTTCAGGCCGGGACCCAGCAGCACCGATACGCCCTGTGCTGCGGCCTCCTCGCCCATGGCTGCGCCCACAGCCTCGCCAAGCTCCGGGTCCCAGCTGTTGGCAACGGTGGCCGAGGTGGGGAAGCAGGTGGCGGGCACACTGGGGTTCAGGCCCAGATGGTCGGCAGCGCCCGCCTGCTTGCGCACGCCGTTGGGGCCGTCCGACAGGGTAATGGCCGGGATGCCCTTGCCCGGCAGCGCCCGGGTGGTGAACACCGTGCCGCCGCTCAGCAGGGCGCATTTTTGTTCCAGACTCAGGCTGTTGATGATATCTGTATGTTTCATGGCATTTTCCTCTTTGCCTTTTCAAATCCAGAAAAGGCCCGCTGTTTTTTACGCAGCGGGCCTTTGGTCTGGTTTCAGTTCAGGTGCTGCAAACGTTCAGAGCGTCTTACCTAGAATCAGGCGTTGACTTCCTCTTCCTTGCGCTTTGCATAGCCCTTTTTGACCACCAGAACTTCCAGTGCGATCAGAGCGGCTGCCAGTACAACGTCCACACCGATCATCACCTTTTCCCAACCGGGCATACCGGGGTTCAGGTTCTCAGGGTAGTAAGCACGGGAGTTTGCCACAGTGTACAGGATGTTCTTGCAGGCCTGACGTGCGGACACCAGAGCGGTAGCGCTGGTGGTATCGGTCAGGTGGTTGGTCTCGGTGTCGTAGTTGACCAGGCAGAAGTCGCCGCCGTTGCGGATCAGGCGGTCAGAATCCTGATAGCCGTAGACACCGTAGTAGTCGGTCAGCACCATGCCCACGAAGCCCCACTCGCCGCGCAGAACGTCGTTCAGCAGGGCAGAGCAGTTACCGGCGTAGGTGTTGCCGATGTAGTTGAAGGAGGACATAACGGCATGGCAGTCAGCTGCCTTGATGCACTGCTCGAAGGGCTTGAGGTAGATCTCGCGGATGGCCTGCTCGTTGGACCAGGTGCAGAGCATACCGCAGCGGTTGGTCTCCTGATCGTTCAGAGCAAAGTGCTTCATGAAGGCGTAGACGCCCTGCTCCTGAGAGCCCATGATGGCATTGGCAGCCATTGCGCCGGACAGCACGCCGTCCTCAGAGTAGTACTCGAAGTTACGGCCTGCGAAAGCGGAGCGGTGGATGTTCATAGCCGGTGCGTACCAGCCGGAAACGTCCATGTCGTCCGCCATCTTGCCGATGGAGGTGCCGAAGTCATGTGCCAGATCGGTGTTCCAGGTAGCTGCGATCATCACAGCGGAGGGGAAGCCGATGGAGCCCTGCTTAGTAAAGTTGTTGTTGATGGAGGCGGGGCCGTCGCAGTCGATGGCCTGCACCTTGCCGATGGAATCCACTGCCACGGACTGATAGCCGCCCAGAGCAATGAGCTTGTCCATATCGGCAACGGTCAGCTGATCGAGGAAGGCATCCCACTGGGCGTCGTTGTAATCCACGCCCACCATGTCCTTCAGCTTCAGGCCGTTCTTGGCACCGGTGGTGGGAGCCACGTCGTCGGCGTTGTTGAAGTCCTCGGGGTTCCAGTTGGAGTTGTTGTAGAAGGTTGCCTTAGCCTCTGCCGGCAGTTCGAAGTCTGCGGGAGCAGCGGTAGCCTCGGCGTAGTTGGCAAAGCCGTCGGCGCGGGACAGGTAGGTCACATTGCCCTCGGCAAAGTCGAACTTGTTGTCAGCCACCTCCACATCGCTCTCACGCTTGTTGGAAGCGTCGTAGACGATGTCGGAAGCCACATTGTAGACCTTGGAATCCAGAACGGTGTGGGAATCGGCGTTGATGCTGATGACGTAATCGCCCTTTTCCAGCACATAGCAGCCCTTGCCGTAGGTGTCGTAGGAGGCCATATCCTCGGCCTTGAAGGTAACGGTGACGTTCTCGGAAGCGCCGGGAGCCAGCTCAGAGGTCTTGGCAAAGCCGATCAGGTTTGCAGAAGCCTTCTCAATGCCGCCGTTGGTGTACGGAGGATTATAGTAGACCTCCACGACCTCCTTACCGGAGGCAGAACCGGTGTTGGTGACGGTGACATCCACGGTGATGGTGCCGTCCGCCTCGGTAACGCTGTTCAGGGTCTGGGTGAAGGTGGTGTAGCTCAGGCCGCGGCCGAAGGGATACACCACAGTCTTGTCGTAGTCGATGAGGCCCTCGGCGGCAGCAGTTTCGTAGAACTTGTAGCCGACATAGATGCCCTCAACATAGTTGACAAAGGCGGGGATGGTATCAGCACCAAAGGAATTGGCCTTGAACTCGTCCATGTTGGTGTAGTTGAAGTTGCCAAAGTTGTTCGCGGTGGGGGTCTGGGTCAGGTCGTACACAAAGGTATCAATGGTACGGCCGGAGGGGTTCACATCGCCGCAGAGGATGGAGCCCAGAGCGTTGAAGCCGCTCTGACCGGTGCCTGCGCACCAGACAACGCTCTTGATCTGGCTGTAATCCTTGACCCAGCCCAGCTCCATAGCGTTGGCGCCGTTGTAGACCACAACGACCTTATCAAAGTTCTTGCAGACCAGATCGATCATGTCCTTCTCGGTCTTGGACAGCTGCAGGTAGTGGTCGCCGGGCTCAAAATCGTTGTAGCTGTGGCCTGCGTCGTAGGTGACCTGAGACACATCGGTGGGCAGGTCAGCACCCTCGCCGCCCACGCGGGTGATGACTACCATGGCGGTATCAGAGAAAGCCTTGGCGTTGTTCATCATCTCGTCGGTGTACTGTGCGGCCTCCGGCTCCGGCAGGGTCCAGTCCTGAGAGAACATGCCCACCACCGGGCGGTCTGCACGGTAGGCGGTGTAGAAGTCGGAGAGCTCGGTGTTCAGCTCAAAGCCGGCATTCTTCAGGCCCTCCAGCAGGGTGACGGTGGGATAAGCATCGGACAGTGCACCGGAACCGGTGCCGCCGTAGCAGGGGTTGGTGGAAGCCCAGCCAAAGACGTTCAGCTTGCTGTTCTTTGCCATGGGCAGGGTGCCGTCGTTATCCAGCAGGACGATGCCCTCATCGGCAATGTCCTCGCACAGCTGGGTAGCGGATGCCACGTTCTCCTCGCTGACCTTGCCGCCGCCGGTGGCAAGGGTGACCATGGAGTACATGGGGCCGGTCAGGATCAGGTTCACGGTGATAGCCAGCGCCAGCACCATGCCCAGACCCGCCTGCCAGCGGATCAGATACTTTTTGGACTTGCTCTGCTTACGGCAGGCGATCATGACTGCGATCAGCAGAACTGCTACGACACCAAAGCCGATCAACTGCGATTTGATCGAGTTGAGAACCTTGATGACGTCATCCATATTGATGGACAACATAGTTTTCTCCTCCTTGTTTTGTCGAATCGGACAAAGGCAGAGGACGCCCCTGCCAGCTTGGCTATATGATACCAGAAGCTGACGAGGAATTTTCAATTTGTTCATAATCTGTCGTTTTGAACGCATAATTTGCAAAAGTTACAATAAGGTTTCAAATTTTATTGTGCTAATACACAAATATCGCCCCGTTGCATTTGTGCACCCTGCCAGACAACAAAAAACGGCAGGGGATACCTGCCGTAAAAATTCATTTGTTTTTTGACAGCGGAAATAAGATCCGCAGGATGCACCAGTTGTTTTCCCAGTGCAGCGTCATGCTGCCGCCGTGCTGCCCGACGGTGGTGCGGACGCTTTTCAGGTCCGACCCCTGCTGCGGCAGGCCGTCCGCATCCAGTGCGGGGGCGGCCTCTGTATAGTGCTCGAACCGCAGCATGGCAAAACCGCCCTGACTGTAAACCGCCACCTTGACCAGCCGCTTTTCGGGGTCCGGCTCGGCGCGGACGGCGGCAATGGCGTTGTCCAGCGCCACGCCCACGATGGTGCACAGCTCCCGGATGGTGAGAAAGCCCAGCATTCTGCCGTCCGCTACGCTGGTGATGGTAATGTTCTCCTGCTGACACTCCATGGTCTTGGCGGTAAGGATGGTGTCCAGCACCGGGTTGCCGGTCTTGTTCTCGGCCTCGTACTGGCGGATGTTCTGCTCCATGGCGGCAATGGCGGCGTTCTGCTTGGTCTGGTCCTGCTCCTCCCGGATGCGGGCAAGCTGGACTTTCAGTTCATGGTACCGCCGGTTGATGAGGTTGATGCCCTCCTTGCTGCGCTTGTACTGCTCGTACTGGCGGTGCAGCACCTCGTCCATGGCGGTAAGCTCGCTGTGCAAAGCGTTTTCCCGCAGCTGCTCGTGCTGCACGGTCAGGATCAACACGCCGGAAAAATCCACCAGTGTGCGGATGGAAAAGATGCTCATGTTGATATCGCTGCCCGGCAGAAAGCCCAGATTGCTCACCGCAAAGGCGGTCAGCGCCAACATGACCGCCGTCAGGGCAGCGCTGCCGCTGATCTGCAGATGCCCGGCAGGCTGGGGTCTGATGTGCAGCCAATAGCTCATCCCCCCGAACAGCGCCCCGTACACCAGCGCCAGCAGCAGCAAAGACAGCGGCTCCCACGGGCTGCGGGCGGGCCAGAGGGCGCAGTGCAGCTGCCATTCCACGCTGGCGGCAAGTTCTGCCAGAATGAACGCCCGGGCGCAGTGATACCCGGCTTCCAGCAGGGTGATGCTCCACACACCCCATAGATATAGGTAGGAAAACCCGATGGCCGCCGCCATGCAGGGGATCCAGAGCCCGCCGGGCACGTTGCCCGTCAGCCCCAGAAAGGCCGACAGCACCGCCGCCCACAGCAGGGTGACACCCACGGTAACTGCCTTGGAAAAGCGGGGTGCAAGCGCCGGTGTGACCAGCAGCACCGCCAGACACTCGGCAAGGGCGGTGTACAGCCGGGGGATATCCGGCAGCGCGGTCATGAGCCCTCACCTCCGATGTAATCGGTCAGTGCGGCAAGAAAGGCCTTGCGCTTGGGGCGGCTGACCTGCAGCTCGCAGGGGCCCACCTGTACGGTGCTCTGCCGCAGCTCCCGCACCTGTGCCAGATTGACAAGATAGCCGCTGTTGCATCGGGCAAAGGGGCAGTCTGCCAGCTTTTCCTCAAAGGCCTTGAGGGCACCGGGGGCAGAAAAATCGCCCTCATCGGTGTAAAAGTGCACCCGATGCCCCTCGCTTTCCAAATAATAAATGCTTGCAGTGTCCAGCCGCCGCAGCCCGCCCTCCACCGGCACGGTCAGGTAGCGCTTTGCCCGCTTTTCCAGCCGGGTAACGGCCTTGAGCAGCTGCTGCGAAAAGGCAAAGTAGGGCACCGGCTTCAGCACATAGTCCAGCGCTCCCACCGAGTAGCCCCGGATGGCATACTGCGCCATGTTGGTGATGAAGATCAGGATGACATCTGCATCCATCTGCCGGATGCGCTCTGCCGTGGCCATGCCGTCCAGATGCTTCATCTCCACATCCAGAAAAATAATATCGTAGACCGCGCGGTAATCCTCCAGAATGTCCACGCCGTCCGCAAAGACCGTTACCTCAAACTCTGTCCCGTACTGCCGGGTATACCGCCGGACATACTCCTGCAATACTCCCTGTACCTCCGCGTCATCCTCTACGATCGCCACCCGGATCATGACCGCACCTCCCTTACCACACCTTTGTGGAACTGTTACGGCTCTATTATAGCGCAATCACGCCGGGTTTGCCAAGGGGCACTCCGCAACAAAGGGCAGGGCAGCCCACAGGCTGCCCTGCCCTTTGTATTGAAGTTTCTTTCGGTTACGCCCAGTTCATCCGGCCGTAGCGGGTGGTCAGCTGGCAGATCTCTTTTTGGAGCTTCTTGGTCAGCTGGGTCTTTTTCAGCCGCCAGCGCCAGTTCTGCCCTACGGTGGAGGGCTTATTGATGCGGGCAGCGTTGTCCAGCCCCAGCCAGTCCTGCATAGGGATGATGCACTTTGCCGCTGCGCTGCGCAGGATCAGTGCGATCATGCTTTTATAAAGCTGCTCGTCCGGGGTGGCGTAGTCGTACAGGTAATCCCGCACCATGGCGCGCTCGGCGTCCGAGATGGTCTGGTACCAGGAGACCAGTGTCTCGTTGTCGTGGGTGCCGGTATACGCCACGCTGTTCACCGGGTAGTTGTGGGGCAGATAGTCGCTGGCGCTGCCAGTATCGCGGGAGTCAAAGGCAAATTCCAGCACCTTCATGCCGGGGAAACCGCTGTCCCGCACCAGCTGCCGCACGGTGTCGCTCATGTAGCCGAGATCCTCTGCGATGATCTCCCGCTTGCCCAGTGCCTGCTCCACCGCGCGGAACAGCTCGATGCCGGGGCCTTTTTCCCAGTGGCCATCCACGGCGGTCTCGCTGCCGTAGGGGATGGAGAAATACTCGTCGAAGCCGCGGAAGTGGTCGATGCGCACCACATCGTACAGCTCGAAGCAGTACCACAGCCGGGTGATCCACCACTGATAGCCGGTCGCGCGGTGTGCTTCCCAGCGATAAAGCGGGTTGCCCCAGAGCTGACCGGTGGGGGAGAAGCCATCCGGGGGAACGCCCGCCACTGCCGTGGGAACGTTGTCCTTGTCCAGCTGGAACAGGCCCGGGTTTGCCCAAGCGTCCGCAGAATCCAGCGCCACATAGATGGGGATATCACCGATGATCTGGATGCCCTTGCTGTTGGCGTAGGCTTTCAGTTTGCGCCACTGCTCCTCGAACTTGAACTGAAGATACTTGTGGTACTCCACCTCAAAGTACAGCTCCCGGCGGTAGTAGTCCATGGCGGGCTGCCAGCGCAGACGGATATCCTCTGCCCACTCGATCCACGGCTTGCCCTCAAAGCGGTCCTTTACCGCCATGAACAGGGCAAAATCGTCCAGCCACCACTTGTTTTTCTCGCAGAATGCCGCAAATGCTTCGTTGTGGCCGATGTCGCTGCGGGAGTACGCCAGCCGCAGCAGGCGGCCGCGCTCGGTATACAGGCGGCTGTAATCAATGTCGTCTGCCTTGCGGCCGAAGTTTGCCTTTTTGCACTCGGCGGCGGTCAGCACCCCTTCCTCCACCAGTGCGTCCAGACTGATGAAATAGGGGTTGCCCGCAAAGGCGGAAAAGCTCTGGTACGGGCTGTCGCCGTAGCTGGTCACACCCAGCGGTAAAATCTGCCAATAGGTCTGCCTGGCTTCCTTGAGCCAATCCACAAAGTCGTATGCTTCCTGCGAAAAGCAGCCGATGCCGTAAGGGGACGGCAGACTGCTGATGGGCAGCAAAATGCCTGCGCTTCTCTGCATCTTCTTTTACCTTCCTTTATAACTCGATCATAACACCGGCATGGTCAGACACCTGCGGCTCCTGCAGGCCGCCAAACACCACCCGGCTGCTCTTTACAGCCACCGCCTTGGAGCACCAGATCTGGTCGATGCGCTTTTTGGCCGCTGCATCCGGGGCATCCCGCCAGCCATCAATGGCTTCCACCACCGTGTAGCCTGCGTCCCGCTGCTGCGCCAAGCAGTAGGTATCCTGCCAGCCGCTGCGCCGGACAAGGTCGTAGCCCTCGCCCCGCACATCGGCTTCACTGTTGAAGTCGCCCAGCAGAAAGGCGGTCTTTTTTGCGCCCGCCGCCTTTGAAAGCTTTTCCCACTGGGGAGCGAAAGGTTCTACTTCGTCCTTCCACCAGCCCAGATGCACCGTATAATACCAGACGTCTCCTGCACAGACGCCCAGCGTGCGGCGGGTCTTCCAGTTGTTGTAATCGCTAGACTGGCTCAGTAGCAGGTTCTCGGCGGCGGTGATGGGTGCACGGCTGAACACCGCCATGCCCTCATCGTATTTGTCGTAGCCTATCTTTGCCGGGAGCCAGCTCCAATAATAGTGCACACCCCGTGCTTCCAGCATTTTTGCCACGGCTGCGGCGTGGTTGTCCGCTTTCAGCAGCACCATATTGCCGGGGCAGGGGTAGTACCCCGCCGGAGCCTCTGCCAGCAGCGGCGCAGCGGCGGTCTGGTTCACCTCCTGCAGGGCGAACACCTCCGGCTGCTCCTTTGCGATGAAGTCTACAAAAATCTCCCGCTTTGCCTCATACTCCGGGATGATAAGGCTGTGGGTATTCAATGTCAGCAGTTTCATAGTTTTTTACAGAATATCGTTGATGTCAGATTTCAAAACGTCTGCCTTGGGGCCGTACACGGCCTGAATGCCATCGCCCTTCACCAGCAGGCTCAGAGCACCCTCGGCCTTCCATGCGGCAAGGTCGGCCACCTTGGCGGGGTCCTTCACGGTAACGCGCAGACGGGTCATGCAGGCGTCCACCAGCACGATGTTCTCCCGGCCGCCCAGCAGGGCGATAATGCGCTCGGCCTGACCGTTATCAGCCTTTTTGTCGGCCTTCTTCTCGGTCTTTGCGGCGGCGGCAGAATCGTCCGCGTTGTCATCGGTGTAGTTGCCCAGACGACCCGGCGTTGCCAGCTGAAGCTTGCCGATCATAAAGTAGGCCACGAAGTAGCCGATAACAAAGAACGCGATCACGCAAATCACAAAGTTGATGATATCGCCGCCCAGACCCGCCTGCAGGGACATGGGGATGCGGGTGATGAACTCCAGATTGCCGAAGGAGTGCAGACGCAGATGGATGATGCCCGCCATGGCGAAGGCGCAGCCCTGCAGCAGTGCGTACACGATGTACAGCGGCATAGCGCAGAACATGAACATGAATTCCAGCGGCTCGGTGACGCCGGTCAGGAACACTGCCAGCGCGGTGGAGATGAACATGGACTTATAGTTTGCGCGCTTGTCGGCATCCACCCGACGGAACATAGCCAGTGCAATGCCCAGCAGCAGACCGGTGGCACCGATCATCTGGCCCACCTTGAAGCGGGCGGGGGTGACAGTAGCCAGCAGGTTGTTGTAAGCGGCCATATCGCCGGCCTTTTTGAAGTTGATGAGGTCGTTTGCCCATGCCAGCCACAGCGGGTCCTGACCAAACACCTGACTGCCTGCGTTGACGCCGGTAGCGATGGTGTAGGTGCCGCCGAAGGAGGTGTAGTTCATGGGGATGGTCAGCATGTGGTGCAGGCCGAAGGGCAGCAGCAGACGCTCCAGCGTACCATAGATGAACGGAGCCAGAATGGGAGAAGTCTCGGAAGAGTTGGCGATCCAGATGCCAAAGTTGTTAATGCCGGTCTGCACCACAGGCCAGAACAGCGCCAGCACCAGCGAGATGACCACCGAGTAGGCAATGACCACCATGGGCACGAAGCGCTTGCCGTTGAAGAAGGCCAGCGCATCCGGCAGCTTGCGGAAGTTGTAGTATTTATTGTAAGCCACGCCGCCAACAAAACCGGCGATGATACCCACGAACACACCCATGTTCAGCGCCGGTGCGCCCAGCACAGAGGTGAAGTAGCCGTTGACGGCGATCTCCTGCCCGAACAGGGTGTGGGTCACGGCGTTGGGGTCTGCCAGCATGGCGCTGGTGACGCCGAAGATGTTGCCGGTGATGACGTTGATGAGGGCGAACGCCAGCACGGCGGCAAAGGCACCGCCCGCACGCTCCTTTGCCCAGCTGCCGCCGATGGCAACGGCGAACAGGATGTGCAGGTTATTGATGACCGCCCAGCCGATATTCTCCATCGTGGTGCCGATGGTCATGACCGCTGCGATGTCGCCGCCGCCCATCTGCACCAGCTTGCCCAGACTGATCATCAGACCGGCAGCCGGCATGACGGCGATGACCGTCATCAGCACCTTGCCCAGCTTCTGTAAGAAGTCGAAGTTGATGAGCCCCTTTTTGCCCGGGGCCGCTTTTGTTGTTGCCATGATGTTCCTCCTTGTTCCTTTTTGCATCGTTTTGTGCAAACGTTGCGTTGCTTTTGCACTACTTTACGCAACAAGAATAATCCAACTCCGCAGTTTTTACAAGAGTTTTTTGGAGCGAAAATAATTTTTCTGTGTTTCGCACAAGCGAATGCACGCTTATTTGTGGAAATTGTCGAAGGTACGCAAGCTCAGTGTTGCACAGTTTACGCAATCCCGTGCGCAAACATTGACATTGCGTGCAAACGGCTTTACAATAGAACCACTATATCAGGGAGGAACAGACAATGGCAGTTACCATCAAAGATGTCGCAGCGGCAGCGGGGGTCTCGCCCTCCACGGTGTCCCGCACCTGCAAGGACAGCCCTTCCATCAGCCGGGAGACCAAGGAGCGGGTGCGCCGCATCATGGCACAGCTGGGCTACGAGCCGAATTTTGAGGCCGAACCGGTGGAGGCTTTTTCCAAGACCATCGGCATCATTCTGCCCTCCTCCCAGCGGGACGTCTACGAAAACGCCTTTCATCTGGAGATCATCCGCGGCATCGGGCAGTTCTGCAACCAGCGGCGGTATGTGAACACGGTCATCACCGGGCAGGACGATGCCGAGGTGCTGGACGCCATCCAGAGCATGGTGGCCAACGCACAGGCGGACGGCTTTATCCTGCTCTATTCCAAAAAGGACTGTCCGGTGGCGGCGTATCTGCGCAATGAAGGGCTGCTCCATGTCATTGTAGGCAAGGCGGCGCAGTCCGCGAACCAGACCATCTACATCGACAACGACAATGCCCTTGCCGGAGAGGAAGCCACCGATTACCTTTATGAGATGGGCCACCGCCGTATTGCGTATTTCGGGGTCAGCAACGCTATGCTGTTTTCCGCAGAGCGCAAGCGGGGCTATCAGATGTCCCTGCTCAAGCACGGCATCACCCCGCGCGAAGAGGACTGTGTGGAGGTCAACACCCTGAACGATGCCTACGAGGGGGCGTTGAAAGCTCTGCTCACCGCCCCGAATCACCCCACCGCCATGCTGGTCAGCGATGACATCCTTGCCGTGGTGCTGGAACAGTTCTGCGGCAAGCTGGGACTGCGCGTCCCGAAAGATTTGTCCATCGTATCCTTCAATAACTCGCTGTTCTCCCGCATCACCAGCCCGCAGCTGACCACCGTGGACGTCAACCCCTACCAGCTGGGCATGGAAGCCGCCAGCCAGACCATCAACCACATTGAGAACCCGAACCTTCTGGCAACAAAGATCATCGTGCCGCACAAGCTCATCCCGCGGGAGAGCTGCTGCCCGCCGCCGGAGGTCTGATCAAATATCCTCTTTTTCAGAGAAACCAAAGAGCCAAACCTTTTCCCGATTGGGGAAAGGCTCGGCTCTTCCGTCACAAAAAGACAACTTCCTGTCACAAAACCACTTTGGGAAAAGCGGCTGTCCATGGTAGAATAAAGAAAATACCATAATAAGGAGTTTTCTTTATGGCAGCTACTTCTCAAAAGCGCTCCGGCACCACCGACCTTACCGTGGGCAAGCCGCTGTTCCAGATCCTGCGGTTCGCCTTGCCGCTGGTGCTGGGCACCTTGTTCCAGCAGTTGTACAGCTTTGCGGACACCGTCATCGTAGGGCGGTGTCTGGGCACCGACGCGCTGGGCGCGGTGGGCACCACCTACTCCCTCAACTTTCTCATTCTGGGCTTTGTGCAGGGTGCCTGCGTGGGCTTTGGCATCCCGGCGGCAGAGACCTTTGGCGCAAAGGATAAGGACGGACTGCAAAAATACCTGCTGAACGGCGCACTGCTCTGTCTGGTACTGAGCGTGGTGTTCACCGTGTTTACCACCCTGATGGCAGGGCCGCTGCTCCGGCTCATCCATACGCCGGAGGAGCTGTACGCCGATGCCGTGCTCTACATCCGGCTCATTTTTCTGGGCATCCCGGCTACGGTGCTGTACAACTACGCCTCCAGCGTGCTGCGGGCACTGGGGGATTCCCGGCACCCCTTTTACTTCCTGCTGGTCGCCAGCGTGGTGAACATTCTGCTGGACTACCTCTTCATCGTGCCGCTGGGCATGGGGGTGGACGGTGCTGCCATTGCCACCGTGCTCAGCCAGCTGCTCAGCGGCGGGCTGTGCGCCTACTGGTTCTTTACCCGCACGGCAAAGCTGGAGGAGCTTTCCTTCCGGCAGCCGCGCACCCTGCTTTCGGCAGGGCACTGCAAGCGGCTGGCCTATATCGGCCTGCCCATGGGGTTTGAATACTCGGTCTCTGCCATCGGCGCAGTCATCATGCAGGACGCCATCAACCTGCTGGGCAGCACCGCTGTGGCAGCCCAGACAGCAGGCGAAAAGATCCGTCAGATGTTCACCCTGCCCATGGAGAGCGTAGGCATGGCCATGGCTACCTATGTGGGGCAAAACCACGGCGCCCGCCGCACCGACCGCATCCGGCAGGGCATCAAGGACGGCTGCATGGTGCAGCTGCTCTACTGCGCCGTGGCATGGGGCGTGATCTTTTTTATCAAGCCCTACGCGGTGGGGCTTGTGCTGGGCGATGCCGACCCCGCCGTCACAGCAGGTGCTATCCAGTACCTCAGCGTCATGAGTATGCTGTTTTGCTTCCACGGCCTGCTGATGATCTTCCGCAACACGTTGCAGGGGCTTGGTTACAGCGTGCTGGCCATCGTTTCCGGCGTGGGCGAGCTCATCGGCCGCAGCCTTGGCGGCGTGCTGGCGGTAAAGACCGGCCTTGGGTATCTGGGCATCTGCCTTTCCAACCCCTTTGCTTGGGGCTTGGCGATGTTCTACTGCCTGTTCATGGTCTGCCGCATCCTCCGGCGGGAGACGCAGACCGAAGCCTGAAACCTATAAAAAACACGAAGACCCGTGGGGAACTCCCCACGGGCCTTTGTGTTTCTGAAGAAGAATCAAAGAAGATTGGAAATAGCTTTTTAGTCCTCTGCCATACCGATCAGGTCAAACTTTTCGGTGGAGACAGTCACCGTAAAGTCCTTCTTGGCAGGCTTTGCGAACTTGACCCAGATGGTGCGGTCAGGCAGGTTGTAGTACCAGCCGGACTCTGCGGCCTCCCAGCCGTCGCGGACGATGTACTGGGGGAGCTGCTGTCCGTCCACGCTGGCCCAGAGCGCACCCTTTTTCTTGCTGACCAGCTTCAGGGTCATGCGCTCCACAGGGGAAGCGTAGCTGCCCTCGGTGGCAAAGCGGATGTCGGTGCGGTCGCCGGCCTTGACGGTGATGGTGGTCTTGGCGTAAACACCGTTTTTGTAGTCCTCGGTGTGGCCGTCGTCATCGTACAGCACAAAGCTGGTGTCGGTCTCGGCAGCCACCAGCAGGTCGATCTGGCGCATGGTGTCCTTGAGGATGTGCTTGACGTCCTCGGTGGTTACCACAACGGCAGAGCCGCGCAGGAACATGGGGATGCTTGCCAGCGTGACCGGAACCTCGATGGTCTGGCCGCCCTCGTATGCGCGCAGATTATCGTTCATATCGTACCAAGTGCAGCCTGCGGGCAGGTAGACGGTGCGGGTAGTTGCGCCCTTTTCCACCACGTTTGCCACCAGAATGCTCTTGCCGAACATAAAGGTCAGGTTCTTGTCGGTGTAGCACTTGGGGTCCTCCGGGAACTCCAGGAACAGCGGACGCCATGCCGGCATACCGTTCTGGTTGGACTCGTACATCAGGGAGTACAAAGTGGGCATCAGACGGTAGCGCAGCTGGTAAGCTGCACGGATGTAGGGCAGGTTCTCCTCGTACATCCACGGCTGGGTGACGGTGTTGTCGTTGTTGGCGGAGTTCAGGCAGAAGCGCGGCTGGAAGATGCCGTTCTGCAGCCAGCGGAGCAGCAGCTCTGCCTCGGGTGCAGGGCCGGCAAAGCCGCCGATATCGCAGCCCATGTTGGAGCAGCCGGACAGACCCATGCCCAGAATGGTGGCAATGTTGAACTTGACGGTGCGCCAGTCGGTCAGGTTATCGCCGCCCCACACCTGTGCGTAGCGCTGGATACCGGCGTAGCCTGCGCGGTTGATGATATAGGGGCGCTCGCCGGGGTACACATCTGCCAGCGCCTGCTTGGCGGTGTAGGCCATCAGGTTGGAGTGCAGGATCTTCAGCTCTGCCATGGTGCCCTTTTTGCCCTCAAAGTCGCACTGGGCATCGCGGTCCTCCACGCCGTCCATCTCGCAGTTGTCGTTCCAGACGGTCTTGGTGCCCTTTTTGAGGATGTTCTCTTCCAGCAGCTGCTTCCATGTGTTGCGGCCATTGGGGCCGGTGAAGTCGAAGAAGCGTCCCTCGCCGCCCCACCAGCGGCCGTAGTACGGAGCCTTGCCGTCCGGGGTCTTGATAAAGACATCGTTCTTTTCAAACAGGTCGATGTAGGGGTGGTGCTTCAGGATGCCGGGCTTCAGGTTGGGGATGACATTGATGCCCCGGGCGTTCATGTTCTCAAAGAACTTTTCCGGCTCCGGGAAGCGCTTGTAGTTCCAGTTGAACACATAGCGCAGGTTGTCCTTTTCGCCGCTGGAATAGCCGGAAGCCAGCCAGAAGTTGTCGATGAGGATGCCCTCTTTTTCGTGCTTGTCGATGACCTTGTAGATCTCCTCGTCGCAGTTCTTTTCCAGCTCGGCGTAGTACATGGTGGAGGCGCAGTAGCCCAGAGACTGCTTGGTGGGCAGGGCGCTGCGGCCGGTCAGCAGGGTGTACTCGTTCAGGATCTCGGGCAGGGTCTCACCGGCCAGCAGGAACAGGTCGATGTCGCCGCCGTCGGTCTGGTAGTAGCAGTAGCGCTCCCAGTAGCCGGACAGCTCCTCGCCAAGGTCGAACACGCAGTCGTAGGAGTTGTGGTAGAACAGACCGACAGGGCGCAGGTCGTGCTCATTTACCCGGATATAGAAGGGGATGTGCTTATACATGGGGTCGCCGGTCTCGGGGTCGTGGCCGATGGCATCCTTGGGGGACATCCGCAGGCGGCGTCCCTTTTTATCCAGATGGCCGGTCTTTTCGCCAAAGCCGTAGAAGTGGTCAAATTCCCGGTCCACCTTGGAGAAGTGGCTCAGACGGCCGATCTGATCCTTCTCAAAGGCGCGCTCCCGCAGATCCTGATAGATCAGCTTGCCGGACTTATCGAACAGTTCAAAGTGGAAAGGCTTTTTGAACAGCTTCAAAGTCAGGTGTGCGGTCTCAAAGGTCAGGGTCTTATCGTCCTCAGTGCAGGGGACGTCCAGCGCGGTGATGCGGGTGCGCTCGTCCTTGAGCAGGGTGTCCATCCGGTCCTCCCACGCGGTGGTCACCAGCGTGTAGGACTCCTCCTCCATGGGAGTGCCCTTGTCGAAGTGCACCCGGATGCGGATGATATCGTCTGTCATGAAAACCAGCTTCACATCGGCGGCATCGCCGTGGATGAGGTAGCCGTTTTCGGTCTTTTCAAAGGATTCAAAACTACGCAGCAGCATAAGAGGTTCCTCCGTGCAGTGTTACATACCGATCAGGTCGAACTGTTCAAACGAAACGGTCAGCTCGTGATCCTTGGCAGGGTTGGCGTACTTGACCTCCACAGCCTTTTTGCTCTGGCTGTAATACCAGCCCTCGGCAGCGGCGTCGAACTTGCGGCGGTTGAGGAAGTGCTCGATCTTGCGGCCATCCAGCGTGACCCAGAAGGGGCTCTTTTCCTTGGCGATCATCTCCACCTTGATGGTTTCCACGGTGTCCTTGTAGCTGCCCTCGGAGGCAAAGTTCATGGTCACCCGCTCGCCTGCGGTGGTGGTGATGGTGGTCTTGCGGTACACGCCGCTCTTGAAATCGTTGGTGATGCCGTCGTCATCGTACAGGGTCGTGGTGGTGGTGCCCTTGGGTGCCACGATGAGGTGCAGGGCGGTGGTGTGGTCGCCCTCCATGGTCATCAGCTGGTTGTCTGCCATGGCGATCACTGCGCCCTCGCGGACGAACATGGGGATGGTAGCCATGGTGACCGGCACTTCGATGGTCTGGCCGCCCTCGTAGCAGCGGAACTTATCGTTCCAGTCGTACCACTTGCAGCCTGCGGGCAGGTAGACGGTGCGGGTCTTGGCGCCCTCTTCCAGAACGTTAGCCACCAGAATATCCCGGCCGAACAGGAACTCGAAGCTCTCCTCCCATGCCTTGGGGTCGTTCTGGAAGTCGTAGACCAGAGCACGCATGATGGGCGCACCGGTCTGGCTGGCCTCGTACTCAGCGCTGTAGAGATAGGGGGTAAAGCGGTAACGCAGCAGGATGGCGTCCCGGATGGTGTCCGCAGACTCCCGGAACATCCACGGCTCGGTAACGGTGTTGTCGTTGGAGGCGGAGTGGATGGAGAAGCGGGCCTGGAAGATGCCGTTCTGCACCCAGCGCACGAACAGCTCCTCGGTGGGTGCGGGACCGGCAAAGCCGCCGATGTCCGCGCCCTCGTTGGGCTGACCGGACAGACCCATGCCGGCGATGATGGGGATATTGTACTTCAGGCTCTTCCAGCTGGTATAGTTGTCGCCGCACCAGGTCTGGGCATAGCGCTGGATGCCGGCGCTGCCGCTGCGGCAGACCATGTAGGGGCGTGCCTTGGCGTTGTGCTCCACCACAGCATCGGCACCCACCTTGCACATCAGGGTGCTCATGAGGGGCTTCAGCTGGCCGATGGTGCCGCCCTTGCCGTCAAAATCGCAGGTGCAGTCCTTGTCCATCAGGCTGTCGTACTCGCAGTTGTCGTTCCAGACGGAGTCGGTGCCCACGGCAATGATGGACTCGGTGAGGTACTTTTTCCAGGCTGCACGGCCTTCGGGCTTGGTGAAGTCCCAGAATGCGCCGTCGCCGCCCCACCATTTGCCGACACCGTAGGTCTCGGGGTTCTTGCTATCCTTCACGAATACGTCATCTGCGTTGAACTCGTCGAAACGGGGGTTGCACAGCAGGACACCCGGCTTGACGTTGGGCACGTTCTGGGCGTGCTTTTCGTTCATGGCGTGGAAGTAGGCGCTGGGGTCCTTGAAGCGTTCGGTGTTCCATGTAAAGACGCAGCGCTTGTTGTTCTGGCTGGTGTAGCCGCTGGACAGGTGGAAGCCGTCGATGGGGAAGCCCTCTTCCTTGATGGTGTCGATGAAGCCCAGCACAGCGTCATCGCTGTCCTTCTCCAGCTCGGGGTAGTACATGCTGGAGCCCTGATAGCCCAGTGCACGCTTGGGCAGCAGGGCCGGACGGCCGGTCAGCAGGGTGTAGTTGTCCACGATGCGGGCAATGGTGTCGCCGCCGATCAGGAAGCAGTCCAGATCGCCGCCGTCTGCCTGAAAATAGGTGTAGCGGGGCCAGTAGTTGCTCTTTTCGCAGCCCATGTTGAACACGGACTCGTAGAAGTTGTGGTAGAACACGCCCACAGCCTTGTGGGTGTCGCGGTCCAGACGGATGTAGAAGGGGATGTGCTTATAAAGGGTATCCATCTTCTCGGCATCGTAGCCCATGGCATCGGTGGCGCGCTCCCGCTGGAAGGTCTTGTTCTTATCCAGCAGGCCGGTCTTTTCGCCAAAGCCGTAGAAGCAATCGTCCTCCTTCATCCGGCTGTAAGCCACCACGCGGTTGTTGGAATCCTTGACGAAGGGGTTGCCGGGCAGGGTGCTGTACAGCTCGGAACCGTCGGCAGCCAGCAGCTTGAAGTTGATGGGGTCTTTGTCCACCACCAGCGTCACCTTGCCGGTGGCAAAGGTGAGGGTGCTGTCATCCTCGGTGACCTGTGCGGCAAAGGGCTCCACACGGGTGCGCTCACCCTTGAACAGCTCGTCCATCCGATCCTCCCATGCGGTGGTCATCAGGACATAGGACTCTTCTGCCAGCTCGTGGTCAAAGCTTGCGCGGACGCGGACGATCTCATCGGTCACAAAGCAGACCTTGATATCAGCGTTATCAGTATGCAGCAGGAAAGCGCCGTCTTTGCGCTCCATGCCGGTAAAACGGGAGCAGATCTCCATTGTTTTTACTCCTCTCAGTTGATTCTTGATAAAAAAATGCCCCCATTCCCCCTCAGATGCAGGATATCTTCAGAGAAATGGGGGCAACGTATTCGTTGCTTTACCCGGAACAGTCAGGGCTTAGAACGTCCAGCCAAGGCTGGGCACCAGACCGCACAGGTACGGGACGCACAGCGAAATGGCAGGGATGAAGGTGACAAGGAACAGTGCCACGACCATGGCGGTGAACAGCGGCACAATGTACTTGGTAACGCCTTCGATCTTGACCTTGCCGACACCGCAGCCCACGAACAGGCAGGAACCGACCGGCGGGGTGACCGAGCCGATGCCCAGGTTCATGATAAGCATGATGCCGAACTGCACATCGCTCATGCCGATGCTGCGGGTGATGGGCAGGAAGATGGGAGTGAAGATCAGAACTGCGGGGGTCAGATCCAGGAACATACCCATGACCAGCAGGAACACGTTCATGACCAGCAGGATGACGTAGCGGTTGTTGGAAATGCTCATCAGCGCGTTGCTGATAGCGGCAGGGATGCCGGAGTAACTCATGACGTAGGACATGATGGAGGAAGCGGCGATCAGGAACAGGATGGTGGCGCTGCTCTCCATGGTGTCTGCCAGCAGATTATAGAAGCTCTTGAAGGTCATCTCCTTGTACAGGATGGACAGCAGGCCGCAGTACAGGCAAAGCACCACACCGGCCTCGGTGGCGGTGAAGAAGCCTGCCAGAATGCCGCCCATGACGATGATGACGGCCAGCAGAGAGGGCACTGCATCAATGATGATCTTGATGGCGGGGTCGGGGTCCTTGACGTCGGAGGACTTATAGCCCTTCTTGACGGCGATGAACACAGCCAGACCAGCCACGCACAGACCCATCAGGATGCCGGGCAGGTAGCCGCCCATGAACAGAGCAGCCACAGAAACACCGCCGGCGGTGATGGAGTAAAGGATCAGCGGGCCGGACGGGGGGATCAGGATGCCGGTGGGGGCAGAGCAGATGTTGACGGCTGCGGAGTAGTTGGGGTCGTAGCCCTCATCCAGCTCCAGCGGAGCCATGATGGAGCCCATGGCAGAAGTAGCTGCCACGGAGGAACCGGAAACGGCACCGAAGAACATATTGGCCAGAACGTTGGTGGCAGCCAGATAGCCGGGCATCTTGCCCACAGCCAGACGTGCCAGACGGACAAGGCGCTTTGCAATGCCGCCCTTGTTCATGATGTTGCCGCCCAGAGAGAAGAAGGGCAGCGCCAGCAGAGAGAAGGAGTCAATGCCCGAGAAGCAGCGCTGTGCGGCGGTCAGGGCAAAAATTGCGGGGTCCATGCTGAACAGTGCCGTGAAGATGGATGCAATGCCAATGCCTGCCGAGATGGGCACACCGGCCAGCAGCATGACAAAGAAGGAACCGAACAGCAGTAACGTAGCCTGTGCAACCATTATGCGTTTTCTCCTTTCTTTTCCTTACGCTCCGCGAAGAGCTGTACATACTTCAGCACGCGGGCCAGAATGATGAACACGCCGGAGATCGGCAGGATGGAATACAGGAACTTGAAGGGGATGCGCATGACCGAGGAAACGTTGGTGGCGTTTGCAGTCAGCTTCCAGCCGCCGTAAACAAAGACGTAGCCCACAAAGAACACGATGGCGGCCTCGATGAACACGCTGAGCACAACGTTGAACGCACCCTTTGCGCGGCCCTTGACCAGATCCAGTGCCAGATGCTTATCCTTGTAGAAGCAGTAGGCGGAACCGATCATGGAAGCCCAGATCAGGACATAGCGCAAAAACTCGTCCGTCACAGTGGAGGGGTTGCGCAGGATCCAGCGGGTAAAGATCTGCCAAGTGCCGCCTGCCAGCAGGGCGAACATTGCCACTGCCATGAGGAAGCGCATGACATTATCCAGAATTTTATCCAGTTTTTTCACAAGATCATCTCCTTGAACTCATTCCCTCCCGCGCAGCTGCGGGCAGCACCGTGCGCTGCCCGCAGCTTGGGAGATAAGGATGGAAAGCAATGCGTTGGCGTTTAGGCCATTGCGCGGATCTCTTCCACGACCGCGTAGGTGGTGGGGTTAGAGGTCTTGAGGTTCTCGTAGATGGGCTGCACAGCGGCCTGGAATGCGGCGATGTCCACATCCTTGACCAGCTCGACGCCGTTCTGGTTCACAGCCTTGTCCAGAACCTCGTCCTCGAACTTCTTCCAAGCGTCCTTGTACTCCTCGGTAGCAGTCTTGGCGCACTCGGACACGATGGACTTCTGCTCGTCAGAGAACTTGTTCCACACGCTGGAAGCGATGACCACCATATCGGGGATGCGGGTGTGCTCGTCGAAGCAGTAGTACTTGGTCACGTCGCCGTGGTCACGCAGTGCGGTGACGTTGTTCTCGGCACCGTCGATGACGCCCTGCTGCATACCGGTGTAGATATCGCTGTAACCCATAACGGTAGCGGAGCCGCCCAGGCAGTTCATCATGTCGATAGCCATCTGGCTGTCCATGGTGCGGATCTTCAGACCCTTCAGGTCAGCCGGGGTGCGGATGGCAGTAGCCTTGGTGTAGAAAGAACGTGCGCCGGAATCCAGCCAGGTCAGGCCGCGGAAGCCCTGATCGTCGGTGGACTCAAAGACTGCCTTTGCAGAGTCGCTGTCCATGTAGCCGTAGTAGTGTGCCTGATCGTTGAACACATAAGGCACGGAGAAGGCGTTGTACTTCTCGCTGAAGTTGCCCAGGGTGGAAGCGGAGACCTTTGCCATATCCAGTGCGCCTGCCTGGATCTGGGAGATCATGTCAGCCTCGCTGCCCAGGGTGCCGTTGGGGATGATCTGGATGTTGATGCTGCCGCCGGTCTTTTCCTTGACCTGCTCTGCAAAGCTGGTCAGCTGGATGTGCACAGCGTGATCCTCGGCCAGATTGTGGCCCAGCTTCAGGTTGAAGCTGCCGCCGGTGGCAGCAGCTGCGCCGGAACCGGCAGTGCTGCCCGAAGAACCGCCGCAAGCGGTGAGCAGGGCAGATGCACCAGCAACTGCCATGACCTGTACGAACTGTCTGCGAGTGATTTTCATAGTGTTTTTCCTTCCTTATCTTGTTTTATCGTGTCCCACGATCACAGCCAACCGGCTGTGAAACAACATAGTAGCGGTGCAGCGCTCAGGATGCGCTGCGCTGAAAGCGGTCCTTTCCCATCTGGATCAGATCTTTCAGGTTGAGCCCCCACAGGCTCTTGGAGCGCTGCCAGTCCTTGCCGGTCTCCTTGGCAAGCACCTTTGCGAACCGCTCCGGGTTTGCGGGCAGCAGGCTGCCCTTGGGGATCATCACTGCCATCTGACGGCTCTGGAAGATGTAGAAATACTGGTCATCCTCCACCAGCCGGTCGATCTTTGCAAAGGGGATGTGGGCACCGTTTTCCACGTCCACGCCGTTATCGTTGACCCGGCAGCTCACGGTGGTTTCCGCGCCGCCCCGCTGCATGATGACGCCCTCAGCCGCCACCCGGCTCAAAAAGTCCGGCATGGCGAACATGGCACAGCCCACCAGCAGGCAGAGCACCTTTATAACGGTAGGGATAGCGGTGAACAGCGCCGCCATCACCAGCACAAAGGCCGCTGCAAGCCACAGCAGATGCCGCATCCCCTCGTAGGTGTAGAACTCTGTGCGGAACATCCGGCGGATGGTCTCATCATTAAAGACCACCTTGGCTTCAAAATGATTCTTTGAGGTCTGCATGGACGGACTCCTTTCAGGCGGTCACGAAATGCGACCGGTGCATTTGTCGATAAGCACAAAAACGTTGAAACATTTTTGTGTATTTGGTCAATCTCGTCTCCTCGCACCCTTATCATACTAAAAAACACATGGATTTTCCGCAGATTTTGTGATTTAAATGTTGCAAAATGTGATATGTACTGATATACTAGGGCAAAAAAGGACGTAAAAGAATGATTCTTATTTTTTTAACAAGGAGCAGGAGCGGCTATGGGCATCGACCGGGTCACACATTATATCGATAATGTCCTTACGGAAGCGCAGGCGCGGATGGGGCTGAGCAACACCCGGCTTCTGGTCGCATGGTACACGAACCGGGAAAACAAGCAGTCTGTGGTGCACTCCCACCCGTATCACGAGTTGGTGCTCCCCATCGGCGGCAGCACGGTGCGCTACTCGGTGGACGGCAGCGTGTATCTGGTCCATGTGGGGGAGTTGATCTACTTTCCCTCTCAGGTCTACCACTCCGGCAACTTCAACATTGATGACGACCAGTCGGATCGTCTGGTCGTCCAGATCGATGACGCCCTCTGGCAGGCCACCCGTCGGCGCGTGAACCTGAAAAACACAGGCTGGCTGCAGCAGCTCACCGTGCTGGACAGCGAAGCCTGCCGCAAGTGGGATTTTGCGGGGCTTTTCGTCCGTATGGGGCAAAGTCTGGAGCTGCCGGGCTCTATCCGGGACACCGTTTTTGAGGCGCAGGTCGCTGAGATGCTGCTGCTCATCACGCAGGCCACCGGCAGCGGACAGACCGCTGCCCCCAGCAGCACCAGTGTGCTGGTCGCGCGCGCGGTGGCCTACCTGCAGGCCCATTATCAGGACCCGACCCTGACCACCGCGCAGCTGGCACAGGAACTTTACGCCAGCCGGGAGCACCTTTCCCGCGCATTCAAGGAGTGCACCATGGAGAGCATCCACAATTACCTGACCTATCTGCGGATGCAGCACTGCCGCAAGGCGCTGGAAGAGGGCGTTTCCGTCCTGAACGCCTGCACCGAGAGTGGCTTCCCGGATTACAGCAGCTTCCTGAAAACTTTCCGCCGCCTGTACGGCATCACCCCCGCCGAATACCGCACACAGCACCGGATGCAGTAGGCTTACCGCTGCGCCTGTTTTTCTTCGCGTGTATGCAGAAAAGGCCGGACCCCTTTGAATGGGTCCGGCCTTTTCCGTGCCTTGGTTGTATCTTGTGCAAAGTTACGGTAGATCTTCAGTCCCATCGGTGCCCGGATGGTGCCGAGAGGGGAGATGGAACAGTATCTTTCGCCGGGGTGTGACCACGGCAGACCGGAAGCTCGCTATCAGCAGGTCTCAGGATGAAGCAGTGCTTCCACCAGATCCATGTTCTTGGAAACGTCATTGCGCGTGCTTGCATAAAGCATCGTTGCTACGATCAGGCGATCCATCATGCGCGCCAGATAGACCCGGCCGATACCCTTCAGACCTGCTTGCTCAAAAATACTCAGCAGGTCGTTGAGCGCCTTGACCATGTGCTCCGTCTGTTCCTTCGGATCGCTGCTGCTGTCGATCTTTGCGATCTCCCGGAGGAGCCTTCCAGACTTCTTCGTGAACAGGTCTGCGTCCGGGTCTTCCTCATGCTCCTTTTCATATTCGACCAGCTTTTCCCAGCTTTCTTCGTTGAATCTGGCTGCAAGGATCATAAACCAGCCCAACAGCAGGATGCCGTCATGATCCAGTACCCGGTTCGTGGGTTCTGCGCCATGCAGCGGTCTCAGCGTCTGGCTCACCTCATTCGGGAGAGACCGCAAGCGTCCATTCAGATACGCCCGGAGCTTTTCCTCCATTGCATCATCTTCCCGTTCCATGTGCTCCTCGTTGTTGTCATTCACACGGGTGCCCACATAGGCATACATCTCATTAAACAGCGCGGCAAGTTCCTCCGGCAAGCCATCCTTCGTCAGCACATACGGAGGGACTTTCGGGAAGAGGATCACCAGTGCCTGCAGCAGCCCCTTGAGCGCCAAGCTTGCCGTGCGCGTGTACTCCCGCGTGTAATTGCTGGTATAATGCCCGGACAGCGGGTCCGTTCCGTCCGCATCCATAAGCGTTGCCTGGTCAAGCGAGTCGGCATTCTTCACCAGTTCTTCTACCAGCTTTGCATTGAAGGCACTATCACCAGCCCGGCTCTCCTCCGTATCCGGGACGGTATCGACCATGCGGAGGAGCGCCTGCGTGCCGCCGCTCTCCGTGCCCGCAGCAGCGTTCCGGGTGCCATTGGTCTGGCGCAAAAAGCCCTTGAGCACCTCCATCATATCCCGCCATGTAAGGTTGTCGCGGTAGTGCCTGCGCATTGCCAGAAATACAGCGTCCAGCAGATTATGCGGGTTCCAGTTCTGGTTGTAGAGCATGAACAGCCGCTCGACCTCTTCATCCGTCAGGTGAAAAACCGTCGCCATTTTGTAGATCTCGCTCTTCGAGCCAACACGGCTTTCCGTATAACCGCGGTTCAGCACCGTGCCCCATGCCGCATCATGCAGAGGGCCAATATTCGGCGCTTCTTCCAGCCGCCGGGCAACTTGACGGCGGACCGCTGCCGACCATCCCCTCGAATGGTCCAGCTGCTTGAGATCCGGGCAGTCCAGCCCTTCCAAAATTTCAGGATAATGGGTCTGCAATGCACGGCAGACGCAGAAGCCGGGCGTCATCACCGTTCTCCAATCCGTCAGCGTTTCCAGCAGATTTTCTGCATTCATCAGCACCGCGTTTTCGTTATCCCGCGTCTGTTCGATCCACTCGTTCAGCTGCCGCTCCGATTCGCGCGTTTGGGGCATCATGTTGTCTTCCATTTTGTTGACCTCCTCTGAATTTCTGGCTGAAGGGTATAGTCTCCCCATTCAACTGCCCTTATTATAGCACATCTTTTATATCTGGTCTCAAAAATCTCAAATAACCTAAAAGCCTTCCGACATTTTTTCGGGCAGCGTCTCTTTTGTATGCTAATCTGGTATCGTTCCCAAGGAACGCTCGTGATCCCAGACCATTCAAAAGGAGGCTGCTTTATGCCCGATCTCGAAAAAAGTCACGATAAAATGTCCGAAAATTTCTCGAAAATGACCCCTGCCATGCGGCGTCATCTGACCATGCACCTGTCGTATCTTCAGTCCGACTGCAAAAAGGACGCACTGGACGACCCGCTTTTTCACCTGAACGTCAGGGCGCTGAATGAATTTTATCAGCTGAATGCGTTTTTGTATCCCTCCGACGTTCGGACCATTCTGGACAGCTGCGGCACGGACAAGATCCGCCGCGCCCTGATCCTTCTGGGGCAGTGCCAGAAGCCTCACATCCTTCGTCAGGTCGATATCGAGGCGCTGCGCACCGAAATGGAACAGGTGACCGGTTGTGGACCCGCCAAGCAGACCCTGCTGGATCTGGTAAGCCGCACCAACCGCACTGCCGTTCCTTTCCGTGTGCTGCTGGTCGGCCCGTCCGGCATCGGCAAGACCCTGCTTGGCGACATCCTCGCCGCACACTACAAGCCGCGGCGCATCGACTGCGGTTCCATCAGCTCCCCCGTCGCACTGGCGGGAGAGGAATCCGGGTACAACAATTCCACCTATGGCATGTTGGCGGATGCGGCGCTTGATCAGGCGGATCTTTTGCAGTTTACCGGGGTAGACCGCATTACGTTCGGCGGGCAGAACGGCAACCCGTTCCCTGCGCTGATCCAGCTGGTGCGCGAGCATACCGTGCACGACCTTTACCTTGGCACCTCCGTACATGTAAACGCCAACATCATCGCCGAAGCCGAAAGCACCGCTTCGCTGCCCGCCGACCTGATCAGTGCCTTTGACGCGGTGATCGCCATGCCCGCACCCACGCGGGAGGAGCGTCTCGCATTCGGCAAGGCGCTGTTCGACACCCTCAACACGCGCAGCGGCCTTGTTCTGGAGCCGGACGTCCTTCCCTGGCTGCTGGATCATTACTGCCCGGACGAGGGCATGACGAACCTGAAAACCAGCGTGGAGCGGCTTTTCCATGCCGCCTCCAACGCGCCCGACCCGGCGCTGCCCATCACGATCCCTGCCGCTGAAAAATTCCTTGGCGCGGCACAGCTGAGCGAATACGAGAAGAACGTGCTGGCATTCCGTCAGGGGGTCTATTCCGACAGTATGCGCAAGGTCGGTCAGGCGCTGATGCAGACCATCAACGAGAACCGCGGCTCTTTCTCGGAGCGCAGCAGCACCAATCGTTCCGATGCCATGGAGCGCTTTTCCTACATTGCACGCTTCCAGCGCTCTCAGCTGCCCTTCCGGTTCGACCTGCCCTCCTTTGAATGCGGTGTGAAGCAGATCATCGGTCTGGACAATGTAAAGGACACGATGCGCGCCCGGCTTGCCGGTATGGAAGCCTCCAACGAGGCAGGCCGTCCGCTGCTTTTTGTCGGCCCCGCCGGTACGGGCAAGACGCACTTCTGCCGTGTATTTGCCCAGTCCCTGAACCTTCCGTTCGAGAAGATCAGCTGCGCCGGGCTTCAGCCCGCCGACCTGAAAGGCACCAGCATCGTTTACAACAACAGCTGCGCTGGTGTCATTGCGCAGGCGCTCAAGCGCGCAGGCAGCACCCGTGCCGTTCTTTTGCTGGATGAGGTGGACAAGCTGCCGGCAGAATCCCAGTTTGCCCTGCTGGACCTGCTGGACGGCCACCGCAGTTTTTACGAAAAGCATCTGGACTGCGATATCGACCTGCACCAGCTGGTCCCTGTTCTGACCGCAAACGATCTGGAAAAGGTCTCTCCCATTCTCCGGGACCGCTGCGACCTGATGCCGATGTACGGCTATACGCTGGCCGAGAAAAAGGCCATTGCACAGCAGGCCATGCTCCCTGCCGCGCTGAAAAAATACGGCCTGCCCGATGCGCTGTTCCCGGAAAACGTCACGGACCTTTTGGTGCGCCGCTACTGCCGCGCACCCGGCTGCCGTGACATGGAAAGCATGCTGAACCGCCTGTGCGAGACCCTGACCCTGTACCGGGCACAGGAAAAGGAACTGACGGTAAACGAAGCGCTGCTGGAGACCGTGCTTGGTGCCCCGCCCGCCGCATTGAACCACTACCCGGCGCACCTCCCGGAGGATACGACCGGGCTTGTAAGTACGCTGGCAGTCATGCGCAGCTCTGCCGGTGTGAGCTTCGGCTCGCGCGATGCCGTACAGGCCGTTCTGACGGAACGCCCCGGCATTACCATCACCGGCTTTGCACAGGACGCTCTGCGGGAGAGCGTGCAGACCGCCCTGACCGCCGCCGAACAGCTGACCGGCAAAACACTGCCGGAGGGCAAGGGGGTGCACATCCATTTCTGCGGCGATGAGCCCAAGAACGGCGCCTCCGGCGGCTGCGCCATTGCGCTGGCGCTTGCCAGCCTGCTGACCGGAACGCCCGTCCCCCGCACCTTTGCCCTGACCGGCACGGTCGATCTTCTGGGCAGTGTCGGAAAGGTCGGCGGCATCCCGGAAAAGACCGAAGCCGCCCTTGCCGCCGACTGCAAGCTGCTTTTTCTGCCCGGCGAAAACCGCGACGACCTGCCGCCGGAGCTCCGGGAGCAGGCCGATGCACAGGGCATGGAGATCCTGTTTGCGGATACGCTGGCCGAGATCTGGGCAAAGTGCATGGAGTTGTAAACGGATTTAGAATGATGCTTTCTCCCTCTGCGGCTTCCGCAGGGGGAGTTTTGTTGTCAGGTGTCAGGCTCCCACCAAGAAGCCCATCCATTCTCAATCGCAATGAGCTTTTCCTTTTCGTTCAGTGTTTCAAGCGTTTTGAGCTGTTCCTCGTCTTCACAGAACCAAATCTGCAAGTCACGTTGCATATAAAGAATAGGATGATGCTCTGGAAGAATTTTTTTTAGTAAAGACAACTGTTCTTCAAAAAAACGGAACATCGGTTCTTTTTGCTTATTATACTCCTCTATAATCGACACGTAGTTTTGTAAGTCAGACGCATACCATTGTTCCTCAAATTGCTCAGCCTGTTTGACTTGTTCAGTTACTTTGGTCATCCCTCTATTCCAGTTTTTAATATAGTCTCCCAAGTCTTTTTCTGCTTTAAGCAAAGCATCCTTTGCACCGTCATATTTCTTTTGTACACAGCAGCAATAAATGTATAGACCACATGCCCGCAGCCAAATCAGCAAATCCGAAATCCTTGGAAACAGTCCATCACGATTTCTTGCCTGATTGTCCTTTGAGAGAATATCAAACAATTCCTCTGTCAGTTCAATCACACTTTTTTCATCGTGATTTTTCCGTGCCGTACAAATTGCTCTTTCATAGTACGGCTCCATAAAGTAATGCCCCGGATAAAATTCCGTCGTCGTTTTTCCGTCTGGCGTTCTTACTGTCACGACCGGATTATCAAACCACCGACCTGCAGACTGCAAAAGGATGATTTGCTTGAGCCATTTCAGTTCTTTGTCATAATCTTTTACTTTTTCATAAGCATCCACGATTTTCTGTAAGTCATCCATGAATTCAGATGCTATACTGCCACCATTATTCTTCCTTGCTTTCTCAAAAATCGCCTGGCAATACTTCCGGTCTTTTTGCTTTGTCATCTCCCCATTCTGTAAATCACTCAGAAGAGACTTTGTTTCCTCGTCAATGATGGATACACGCTTCGGTTGTTCATAAAAAATCTTGTCGCCTATCACCTTCCGTCTCGAAAAAAGATCTCGTCTATGCGTTCCATATATTATATATCTACACTTTTCTGCATATATTTCTGCTCTTTTTTCTTCTCCTAGCTGATAAGCTGCTTTTCGTAAGATATCATAAAACTCAGCTTTTTTGCGCCTATAGCGCATTGGAATTGCTTCATAGTTTACTTTCTCGCTTAAACTGGCTGGAACTATGTAGTCTTCTTCTTCATTTTTGGGATCGTTATCCATTTCTTTCTTCGTTAAGCCTATATGCACCCTTTCTTCATTTGCTTGTCCAACTTTTAATATTTTTTTGCAAAGTTTTTGTTTCAATGCTTCTTTATTGGGCTGTTGGCTTGCCCAATCTGCAACTTGCCAATAAACCCTCATCTCTTCCAGTGGATCCTGTATTGGGAGATACTTTTTCGGATGTTCTACAAAATCCAACTGAACTTGAAAGGCACGGTTTTTATATTGTCGGCTTTTTTCTTCATCCTTAAACCGATATGCTATATAATCGCAGCACTCCATCTGCGCAATTACATCACTTGGTTCTTTCTTCATCAAAAAGTCCGAATAATCACACCGAGTTTCCAGAAGAATTTTTTCATACTGAACAGATTCTTCTCGAAGCGTTTCCTCATCATCCGAAATAAAAAATGCAAAAAATTTTTCAAAACGTTCTATACGATCCCAGCAAAGTTCTATAATTTCCTCATAGTTTATTGGCTCCTGCTCTTGTAGAAATTCCAGATACTCTTGTGCCGCTTGTTTTTCTTCCTGTACATAAATCTGAACTTTATCTGGATTTTTCTCATAGTCAATTTCCTTTGCTTTTTCTGCAAGCCATTTACAGATTCTCAGATAATGTTCGTAATCCTCATTTGTTTTTCTCTCAAAATGTTCCAGCAATTCTTTTCCAACCTGAATCTGTTTTTCATTGCTGGCGATATCCGTATAAGGCCAGTAATCCAAATAATTATCCGGATGAAGTTCCTCCGAAAGCTTTCGTTTAATTTCTTCTAACCGTTCACTATACTTTTCATATTCCTGAAACAGCACCGGATACGTCAGTTTTCGATCTGGCTCTTCCAGACAGACTGTCCAATATTCTCGCGCCAATTCCGTCGTTTCATAGTTTTTCCGTACATACTCAGGTGTCACATAGCTCAAAACATTCCACAAATTCCAGTGTAGGCAAATTACTTTTTTCTGTATATCCGAGACACCCGCAACAGACAGCAAACCGTCATTCAAAGCATTGTAGATGCACATTGCATCCGGAAGATATTCCACTATACGGAGAACATAATTTTCTTTTCGACTGCGATTTTTTACATTAAAAAGCCACGCCGCCGCACAGCTGGACCAATAGCCAAACAGAAATGTTTCTTTCTCCGCAATTTTTCGCGCTTGAATATAGGCTTCTGCCATCGCAATACGGTTCTGAGGAGAAATTTGCACGCCATATCTTCTATACGGAAGCGGCAACGCACTCAAAAAGATATCACACTGTTCCAGCGTAATCGCCAGCACTTTCCTTGCCACCACCCGCACCAGCGTATGCAGGTTTAAAATAACTTCTTCTGAATCCTCTTCCGTTTTCTGCTGCACATATCCCAGCCGGAGCAGATGATTCAGCGCCTCAAGGTTCTTGGTGTTTTCGTCTTTCGATTCATGCGGGCAGCAGGAGAGAAACAGCGTTTCGTACATGCCGCTGTTCTCGCCGATGAGCTGCGCATAGCGCAGCATATCCTGCTCCCACTCATTAAAATTTGCCAGACGGAACAGCCGGATCAGATGCCCCTCGATCCGGTTTTTTGAATAGTCGGTGTCCTTCTGACCGCTGATCTCCACAAAGGCGCCCGAGCCATAGCCGTCACAGCTCAACTCCTTGTAGATCTCCGGGACGGTCAGTCGGCTCTCCCGCATGGTGCGGGCGATCATATCCACCGTCATGGTGTGGCGGTCTACCAACGCAATAAGCCTGTCCAGCTCTTCGTCACTGCGCTTTTGCGCATCACTGCGCCCCTTGGCATCTTTGCTGTTTTCGCGCAGGATCGCGCGCAGCGGCTCCAATTCCAGCCTGTCCACCTCGAAAGGAACGATCCCGGTGACATTCGACACATCCAGACGGGTCACGAACAGCACCTTGCAATTCAGCTGGCACAGACGGGTAAAAAGATCGGTCTGTCCCTGCACCGTTTCCTCGTGCACCACAGAATCCCAGTACTCTTGTGTGTCGTCATCCACATTGTCGATGATCAGCAGGTCGTTTTCGTGCATGTGGGCATTCAGTTCCCGGAACATATCATCAATGATCCCGGCCACAGGGCGGGGGACTTCCTTTCCGTCCTTCTGCTCGGTAAATGCCACCGTGGACATATTCCGCGCCAGCGTATCCACCGCAAGGCCGGTCATGCTGCCCGGGTAAAAGGCATAGTACACCTGCGAACAGGGATAGTTCCTCTGCCATTTGTGCCCCAGCAGCGTTACCAGCTTGGTTTTGCCGATGCCGGAAAAGCCGTGCAGCACCAGTTTTCCCTCGGCCCACAGTTTTGCTTCGATTTTTTTGATATCTTTATCGCGCCCCAGCACCTCGTCGCCGTTCAGCTGCAAAAGGCCAAGACTCATCTGCCAAGCGGGCGGCTCGATCTTGCGGTACAGCTGCATGATCTGTTCCATCATTTCCTGCACGGAGCTGCGCTTTTCCGGCTTTATTTCTGCCGCGCCGGAAAGGATCTGATCCAGACTTTTCTGCACCGCCGGTGTGAGCTGCGGGTCGTTGATGCCGCTGGCATTGAGCGTCGGGGCTTTCAGATCCCTCTCGAGATCCGAATACCAGCCCTTCCGCAGCGCTTCCAGAATGTTCTGATCCAGCAGGCAGTGCATCAGCTTGCCCACTGCGTAAACGTCTGCCTTGGGGGTCAGGCGCTGCTCACCGCCGCCCTTCAGCTCCGGGGCGGCAAAGCCCGGGGTCGCCATGACCGACTCTTCGCCGAGCGGCGCAGTTTTCCCGTCCACCAGTGCGCGGGCGCTGCCAAAATCAATGAGCATGGCGTTCAGAACGTTTGCGCCCTTATCATCCATTGCCAAAAACACATTGCCCAAGTTGATATCTCCATGCAGGTAGCCCGCCTCATGGATCTTTGCAAGCAGGATCAGCAGACGCCAGACCAGCATCAGCGTCACTTGCAGCGGCGGCACCGCCAGCACCGGCTTGCTGTTCGGCTGCAAATTGCCCAAAGGGGTTTCTTTGCTCTTTTTCTTTCCGGCTTCCCGCAGGATATCCTGTAACCACAGGCCGTCCTTGTGGTTCAGGTTGTCCATTTCCAGAATGCAGCAGGGGAGCGTGCCCTCTGCCTGCCATACCGTGCCGTCCGGCTCCCGGATGCTCTGCACCTCCAGCATCCCGCGCACCGGCCACACATGAACGGTTTCCCGCGCGACCTCCTGACTGATCTCCATTTCCCGCGCCGCCTGCTTGGCAAGCTTTTCATAGCAGCTCAGCAGACCCGGATCTTCGTCCGGGCTGTCTACACACGCACGCTCGACCGGGACCCCCTTCCGGCGCTCCCACTCTTGGGGGTAAAACTCCTTCAGCACGGCGCGGATGCCGCTGCCGGCTTTTTCCGCATAATAAATGATCGCCGTCCCGCCCGCTTCGTTGGAGGCTGTTATTTTGTACTCTGCTCCATCCCGTGTGTACAGGACAGTCCCTTCCGCCCATTTCTTCCGCAATGTTCCATTCCTCCCTGTTCGCCGTTTTTTTCAGTGTACCACACCTAAGCCTTCGGCTCTATGGCAAATACGCACAACTTTTTACCAGTTTCTTATGCAGGTTGACTGCGAAACTAATTTTTTGGGGGCAGGGTATCCGCTTACGCTATACTGTACTCACTGAAGCGGGAAACGCCCGCCGAACCCCAAAAAACGGAGGTATTTCTTATGAAGATCAACCATTCGCAGAAACTTGTACAGCGCGTTCAGGAGCATCTTGACAAGAACCACATGAAGTATATGTTCGATGAAGATGCCGACTGCTTCCATTTCCCCATTTATGCAGCGTTCTCCTCGTTCTTTTTCACCATGTTTTCTCTTCACATGGAGGACGACTGCATCCTCTTGGACGCCGAGTTTCCGCTGATCATCGATCCCCCTCACCGCGCTCCGGTCAAGGCGTTTATCTCGGACCTTAACAGCACGATAAAGAACGGCTGCTTCCATCTGAACTCCATGAGCGGTCGGCTGCTGTTCCATATCTATATCGACTGCGTTGAGCGCATCCCCACGGACGCGGTTCTGTCCCGTGCACTGACGTATGCCTGCGCTATGATGGACCTCCACTGCAAGGATCTGCTTCGCCTGCTCACGGATGCCTCGGAGCCGAAAAAGCCCGCGCCGTCCGCCCCGGACTCCTCCCTTGTGGACGGTTTTCTGGAAGAGCTCCTGCGTTCCATCCATCCGACGGAGAAATCGGAGGACAGTTCCAAGGAGGACGGTTCCGCGGACAAGCCGTTCCACTTTCCGTTTGCGGTAAAGCTGGACGAGGAAGCGACGGAAGAGCCCGGTGCAGCGCCTGAACTTTCGGAAGAGGATCAGCAGCTCTTTGAAAAGCTGCTGCACATCTCTAAAGAGCCCGATAGCGCTGACGGGGACAAGGACGAAAACGAGGACTAAGCTGAAGGGAGCCAACACGGATATGGAATGTTACAGTTTTACAAAGCCCGGCCGCCTCCACCTGAAAAACGGCGAGAAGAATCAGGATCAGTTGTTCGGCATCCGCAGCCGTGACCGTATCGCGGTCTGCCTGAGCGATGGATGCAGCACCGCGTCCCATGGTCTGGCAGCGGCGCAGCAGATCGTCACCCTGACTGCCCGGATGTTTTACGAGCAGTTTTACGACCTGCTGCTGGACGACCCCGACACCGTGCGCCGGAAGATCTGCGCCGTTCTCCAACCGGCACTGCGCGCCTTTGCCAAACAGCAGGGCGTTGAACCGGAAGCGCTGGCAGCGACCCTGATCGTCTTTGCTGCGGACGATACCGGCCGCTATCTCTGCGCCCATCTGGGCGATGGCTGCATCCTGATGCAGCCGTCGGGCGCGGAGGCAGCCGCATTTTCAACGATCTCTGCCCCTTCCTGCGGGATCGCGCCGCATTCTACCTATCTGACCATGAACACCAACATGATGCAGCACCTGAAAGTATATCGTTCTCTCCGGCCTGTGCGGGGAAAATTCCTTCTGCTTACCGATGGCGCAGACGACCTGCTGCGAAGCAAACTTCCGAAAGACCGGCTCCTCTGTCCCTTTTCCGGCCCGGAGCTGGAGTGCTATCTGGACGAACAGCATCCCCTTGACGATTACAGCGCCGCCATCGTTACAATTTCCTGAGCCGCGCCTTTCTTTTTGACGATAAACGTTTTATAATATGCCCAAAGAAGTATAAAGGAGGAATCCCCATGGCCGCATACAACGACCGCGTTCCGCTGAAAGACGGCACAGTTCTGCACACCACAGACGGAAAGCGTTTTCATATCCTGCACAGCACCTCTATTGGCGGAAGCGCGATCCTTTATTCCGCGCATCTGGACGGGTCCTCGCTGGATGTTACCCTTAAAGAATTTTACCCCGCCGGTTGTGTCCGCGTGAACGGGGTCGCGCTGGACCCCGGCCTTGCCGCACCGGATGCCTCTCCCGCATTGCGGCAGGCATTTTACCAGCGGCTGGAGCGGATGGCACAGCACGAACTGGAACTGAGCCAGCTGGCCTATAACGGTTCCTTCCACGCATTGCCCCATTTGGAGCAGCTGGAGGTCTGTTCCATCTCCCAGCCCGAAGAGCCCGTGCATCGCTCCGCTGACGGCACCGCTTTGCCCTGCACCTTTCTGTATCTGCCCACGCTGAACCCTTCCAAAGGCTTTTTCCTGTCCGATCTTCTTGCCGAGTGTGCCGCCTATCCCCGGGACAAGGAGCACCCTTTCGGTGCTTTGATGCCGGACGAGCCGCGCTCCATCGCTGCGCCGCATATTCTGACCACCCTGCATCTGATCCGCCTGATCCTGGATGCCCTTGCAACGCTTCATAAAACGGCGATCCACGGAGACATTTCCTTAGGGAACCTTTTCATTGACGGCGATCTGCATACCGGTACGCTGCGCGGTGCAGTCTTTCTGGATTTTGGTTCTGCGCGCCTGCTGGACGCTCCCAACGGTAAGACCGCGCCGATCCTGCCCAGCGAGAAGCTCTACACCACACCCCTGTTCTGCGCGCCGGAAATTTTTACCGGTGCCCGCAGCGGCGAGCCATTTTGTCTGACCCCTGCGGCAGACGTGTATTCCGTCGGCGTCCTGCTGCGGCTTCTGCTGCGAAAAGAAGCGCTGGCAGCATACCGGAAGTTCCCGGAGGATCTGGCAGAGGAATTGAAGCCCGCAGAGATCTATCCTTCCGATACCGTTCCCTCCGCGCGGCCTGTGCTGCCCCAGCTGAATCATATCCTCTCTGCCGCCGCAGAACCAGACCCGGAAAAGCGCATCCCTGTGGCTGAAATGCTGAAAGAGATAAACGCCCTCATCGAGCAGCTTTCTGCGCCGCGTTTCCCGCTGGCAGAGAACCTTTCCAGCCCGGAGAGCTTTATCCCGCACAGCCGCGATAACGAATTGAAGGCCATCCGCAAACAAATGGATTCCGGCGTCCGTCCCATCTTCCTTTATGGTCTGGGCGGCTTGGGCAAAACGGAGACCGCCCGCGCCCTTCTGCGGCAGTGCAAGAAGGACGGGATGCGTGTTGCTTTTTTCAACTACGAGCAATCCGTGCGGGACACGATTTTGCATCTGGAATTTACCAACTACCGGTATACGCCCTCCACTCCCCATCTGTCCTTGCAGCAGCAGGAGGAAGAGCACTATTACGAAAACTTAAAGCTTCTGGCGGCAATGGGGCCGGACAGCGTAGTCGTGATGGACAACTTCGACAGCAACAGCCAAACGCTCGACGACCTCCGCCGCGAACCCGCCTATCAGGATCTGATCAATTTGGGTGGGCCTCACCTCATTATCACTACGCGGTTCATCCCGGAGGGCGATTCTTCCGTGGAGATTTGTCCTCTGCCGAAAGAGCTGCTGCTGAAAATGATGCTGAAAGAACTGCAAATTACGGAAAAAGAGGACCCCCGCCTTGCGTCCACGCTCCGCGAACTCATCCTTGCAGTCCATGGCCACACTTTGACCTGTCATCTCATTGCAAAGAGCATCCGCTGTTCTTGGGGCAGGTTGACTGCGCAGGATGTACTGGACGCTTTGAAGCAATACGATCTCCAGTCCCTGAAGCAGCGGCCTGTCACCAGCGACAAAGACCGCGGCTACACAAAAGATACGATCTACGGTCATCTGAAAGTATTATTTGACCTGAGCCGGATGACCGGCGCATATCGCACGGTATTGTGCCATACGGTGCTGCTTCCCCCCAAGGGGCTTGACACCAAGCTTTTTCTCGATGGAGAAACGCCGGAGGAACAGAACGCCCTGATCGAGCTGGTCGAACGCGGTTGGATCGGGCGGAACCGGTTAAACAAGGATATCTATTTTCTGACGACGCATTCGCTGATCCGCCAGCTTATCCTGAACGAATTAGCCCCCTCTGTGGACGAATGCAGCGCTTTCTTTGCGCAGTTGGAGCGTTCCTTCACGGATTATGTGGAGCTGCTGGAAGAAACCGGCTATACCACGACCCCCGAGACCATCCGGGCTGATCCTTATCCCAAAGATCCGAACTATGATTTTGAATACGACCTTGGCTGCCTTTATGAAACTGCGGCAGACCTGCCTTTTGTCCCGGATGCGATAAAAGCGGCATGGCTGGGCAAAGCCTTGGATCACTATTCAGAAAGCAAGTGGTTCTATCTCAACGATGATTCCGACAGTGTTATCGATATCGAAGTCATATGCAGACGCTGCCGCTTAAAGCGCCTTTTGCTGACGCAAAAGCTAGCCCCTCAGGATGAACAGCGGGATATCTGGCAGCGGGTGCATGAACTGGAAGAACTGCGCGATGCTTATGTCGGAACGGCAAGCCGTGAAGATCAGGCAAAAAGCTTTGAGAAAGAAGCGGAACTGGAGACGCTTTTCTTTTCGCTCTCAGAAGAGGAGGCGCTTGCCGGTGAACATGCGGAGGAATACCGGAACTTAGGGAAAGACATCTATCTTTCCTGCGTTGACCGCCTTATCCGCCAAGATCCTGACCGCTCTTTTGACCAAGCGTTTGTCCGCCATGTCCTGGATATCGCCGCCGAAGGAGAAGCCTTTGTTCTGAAACACTTTGACAACGATGCGGAAGATTTCTTCTCCGAGATCTGCACCTACTATTCTGCGCTTTGCAGCACATTTAGCCTAAATTGTCTTTATTATGAAGCGGCAGATCATTACAACCGAAAGCACGCCGCAGAATGGCTCCGAAAGGACAAATATTTGGAGGAGAAAGCAAAACAGACCGGAAAGAAATTGACCTGCGAGGACTATTGGATCTTCGGGAATCATGCGCGAGATTACGATCAACAGCTGGCATTTCAGTACTACATGACCGCAATTGCATCAGCAGAGCAGATCCTCGAATCAGGGGGTACTCCGCCACGGGAAATATCCATCGCATACCGTTTTTGTGCAAAAATTCTCAAACAGCAGGGCGAGACCAAGAAGGCCGCACTGTTTAAGAAGCGTGCCGCAGATTCCGAAAAGCGCGACAAAGCCATACAGGCAGCCCTCCACAAGGAGTTTGAAGCACAGCAAGGAAAGAACAACGCTCGTAAGAGCAGTTTTTACAGCGCCAACAATCCCTCCGACATCCTTTCTTGATCCTTTTATTTTTTAGACCGTAATTCCTACTCGTAAAAATTATGAGCGGGAATTACGGTCTTATTTTTTCTGTTTGTATATTCTTTATTTTTCGAGTGCCTTTTTAAGTTGTGTTATCCTATATCTACCAGCTCATCACACCCCCAGCAAAGAGAAACAGAGCGTTCCCGACGGGGAACGCCCTGTTGTACAGATCGCTGTTGTCTGTGGCTTTTGGCAGGGTGCGTCCAGTAGCAGAGTTCCCATAAAACAGTATTTGCAAAAGCTCCCTAAATGGGGAAGATTTGGCGTGACTTCGGTCACGCCTTTTCTTTTGCTTCCAGTTCATCCAGAGGGATGTACCCCAGCCCATCGTACTTGATATGGATGTGCTGCACCCGCTTTCCGCTGGACTTATCCGGGGCATCCACATAGATGGCCGACACCAGTTCACGGAGAGCATAAGGGGTGAGTTCTTCAATATGAACGTACTTGTGCGCTTTCTGGACGAACTTTTCAATATTCTCGATCTGCTGTTCCTGTACTTCAATTTCCTGCTGGATGGAGAGAACTTCCTCTTCCAGCTGCTTCTGTTCGGCATCGTAGCTCTGACTCATCATGTCGAAGCGGTCATCGCTAAGCTTTCCGTTAACATTGTCCTCGTAAATCTTCATGAACAGCCGTTTGAGGTCTGCGATCCGCTTCTCATTCCGGGCAAGCTGCTTCTTCAGGACAATCAGCTTTTCGGTGCTTTCCACCCGAAGCTGCTCCTCCATGACCTTGCGGAAGTAGTCCTCATGACAGAGGATGTAGTCCGTCACCCGCTGAACATGGCTTAGCACACGGCCCTCCAAAACCTTTACCCGGATGAAGTGTCCCTTGCACTTGCTCCCGTTCTTCTTGTGCAGAGAGCAATCAAAGAAGTCTTGACTGAAGTTCCTGTGATTGGACGAACCATATTGCATCTTGGAACCGCAGTCAGCGCAGTAGACCATACCGGAGAAAATGCTGCTCTTGCCTGTCCGGGTCATGCGGTGACGCTGGCTACGAATCTCCTGAACCTTTTCAAACACATCATCGTCAATAATGCGCTCATGTGTATCCGGGAAGATAGCCTGATTTTCCACGGGATTCAGATGTCTCTTTTTATCCCAGATAGAGTTAGTATAGGTCTTAAAGTTGACTGTGCAGCCAGTGTACTCCAGGCGTTCCAGAATCGAACTTACTGCTCTTTTATCCCAGCGATAAGGGTCTTCCGGGGCGGGTGAGTTCGTACTCAGGCCATGGCTCAACTTATAGGCGGTGGGAGTCAGAACTTTGTCCACCCACAGTTGGTTTGCAATTTGGGTCGGGCCACGGCCTTCCATGCACATGGAGAAGATGCGCTTCACGATTGCAGCCGCTTCTGGATCAACAAGCCAATGTTTCGGGTTCTCCGGGTCTTTCACATAGCCGTACGGCACATTGACCGTCAGCGGTACTCCACGCTCTCCCTTGGCCTTCTGAACAGCCCGAATCTTGCGGCTGGTATCACGGGCGTAAAACTCGTTGAACCAGTTCTTAATGCCCGCAAAATCGTTGTTTACGCTGTTTGGGTCAATGGTGTCGTAGTTGTCGTTAATGGCAATGTAGCGAACGCCATACTGGGGAAAAGTGAAGTTTGTGTACAGACCTGTCAAGGCAGAATTGCGTCCCAGTCGGGACAAATCCTTCGTGATAACGATTCCTATATGCCCTACTTCGATCTCGGTCAGCATACTCTGAAAGCCGGGGCGGTCGTAGTTCGTGCCGGAATATCCATCGTCCACAAAGAACACCGGGTTCGGAAAGTGATTCTTCTTAGCGTATTCCAGAAGAATAGCCTTCTGGTTCTCAATGGACAGGCTTTCGCCGAGCCGTGCGTCCTCTTGCGACAGTCGGCAGTAAAGTGCGGTGATTTTATTCGTTGCTCCAGACATTGTTGTGTCCTCCTTACTCTGTGGAGCAACTGTCGGTACAGGATTGGTTACCGGGTCAAGTATAGCAGAATTGGGCGCAGTTGTCATTCGTCTGCACCCTCATCTTCAAATTTTTGCTGGGCGTTCTTGGCAACAATGCGCTCCAGCTTCTTCAAAAAGGACTCCTTGCCCTCATAGCTGCCGGTCACGGTGTAGGTGGTGTGACCGACTTTCTCCGTGGTGGTCAGTTCTGGAATCCAGAAGGCGGACAGGTTCTTGACATGGAGGTTGCCGTTCTCGTCCACATAAGAGCTGTGTTTCTTCTGCTCTTCGGTCAAGGGCTTCCGCTTGAAATAGATTTCATTTTCGGAGATGTTCACAGTCTCGCTGGTCTGCTCTTTCGGGGCATCATCATACAGCTGTGCGAAAAATGCCAGTGCATCTTCGGGTGGTTCTTCCTCCATGAGCTGCTCGAAAACTCGCTGTTCCTCTGCCGAGAGGTTATTCCATGCGGCTTCCAACTCCTGCTCGTTGGCTGCGTTGACGAAGGCTTCGATCTCTTTTTTCATGGTGCATCCTCCTTTGGCTGCGAAAAGCGGATTTTCAAAAAGTATGGGTTTTCGTGAGAGCAAGAATCGTCCCGTGGCCACAAATTTTCAATTCTTGAAAATTCTTGCCCTTTTGGGACAGCTTCTTGTTGGGGCGTGCCTGCCCCAAACCCTGCTAGGTGATTTCATTCTTGGTGGTTGCTATATTGCTTATATGCCTTTTCAAATCCTGATTTGTTATATATGATAAATTTATAACATTCTCCATCTTTCATGGAAATTGCTGCAACAGGAACGACCATCTGACTCCATGAAAGCTCCCTTATCTCGTTCATGGGCAATACAAGGTTGCGATACAGTGGACTGACTGTGAGCTTTTGAGTTGAATATGTAATGCTCTGTTCATCAATGTACAAACCACCGCCAATGATTCCATTACGGCATAAGCTACACACAAAAGTTTTTCCCATAATATTACCGCCTCCTATTAGTTGATGGTTGGTTAAGTTGAGTATATCATATTGATTTCCAGAAGAACACCCCTATATAGGAGATTTTAGCCGTTTTACTGCGTACGTGCGTACGAGAGATTGGTACGCACGTACGCAGCGATTTGCCCGAAGCGCACCCTATATAGCCGTTTCCCACTCGGAGAGCCCACTACACTTTGCAGACCGCAGGGCTGAAAGCGTCATAGTGGGTTATTACACTTCCGCAGAAGTGCCTTTTCCTCGCCGCAGACAGCCCGGTGCACCTTTGTGAGAGCTTTCTGTCCGGCGAATCCACATCGCCCACAGGCGATGTGAGCAGGGATTCCAAAGGGGCGCAGCACCCTTGGCACACGACTTTGGTACAAAGTCTAGTGTGTTACACCTTTCCAGAGATGTACACGTTCCTGAAATGCAAAAAGCCCCATACCCAACACCTTGACGGTGCGGACATGGGACTTGATGCTTCCTCGGCCTAGCCGGGTACTCCGTAACCAATCCTGACAGGCAGTTGCCGTGTCATTTTTCGAAAACTGTTTTACGGATACCCAGCAGTTGGACACACCCTGTTTTTTTACTATGCTTCATCGTTTTCTGCGCGCAGCATCCGGTATCCGACACCAACATGGGTCTGGATCAAATGCGGCGCATTCGGGCATCGTTCCAGTTTTTTGCGCAGGGATGCCATATAAACACGCAAGGAGGCAATGTCATTTTCCTGCGTACTGCCCCATACTTTCTGCGTGAGGGAGGTATGCGTCAGCACTTTGCCCACATTATGCGCCAGCACACACAGCAGTTTGTACTCGATGGGGGTCAAATGCAATTCATTCTCGCTCAGCCAGACGCACCCGGCCGAGAAGTCGATCTTCAAAGGACCATTGACAAAAACCGGGCTATTGATGCCGTCAGAAGCCAGCAGATTCAATCTGCGCTGCGTTACACGCAGTCTTGCCAACAGTTCATCTACGGAAAACGGCTTCGTCAGATAATCATCTGCGCCGTTGTCAAGGGCTTCGATCTTATCGGAATCTTCGCTCCGGGCACTCAGGACGATGATGGGCAGGTTCGACCATGTGCGGACGCTGCGGATGACCTCAATGCCGTCTATATCGGGCAGTCCAAGATCCAGCAGCATGATGTCCGGGTTGTGGCTGGTTGTCATCATGATCGCCGTTTCCCCATTGGAAGCAGTCAGATATTTATAGCCGTGGGCCTTCAGGGTCGTTGTGATCAGACACCGTACAGGAACATCATCCTCTACGACCAGAATGGACGGCTTATTCATGAATGTTCACCTCGCTTTGCGGCAATGCAAAGGAAAAGACACTGCCATTGGGAATGTTGTCACGCAGGGTCAATGTTCCGCCGTGGGCAGTCAGGATCGCTCGGCAGAGGGGCAAGCCCAGTCCAAGGCTGCGGTGGCTGTCTGCGATGCGGCTCTGCCCGGTATAAAACATCTCGAACACCTGTGCTTTTGCGCGATCTGGAATGCCGGGGCCGTTATCTGCAACTTCCACTACGACCTGATGGTCTTTCCGGTAAGCCGAGATCTGAATGACCGAGCCCACGGGGGTGTATTTGATGGCGTTATCCACCAGATTGACAACGACCTGCATGATCAGCCGTGCATCCACATTGACCAGGAGGATCTCGTCCCCATACTGTGTTGTGATGGTGTGTTCGCAGCTTTTCCGGTTGACATGATGCAGTGCTTCTTCGATCATTTCGTCCATCAGCTGCGGTGAGATCTGCAGATTCATCCGCCCATCCTCAATGCGGGTGATGGAAAGCAGATTTTCCACCAGACCGATCAGCCATTGTGCATCGTCAAAAATATCGGTGCAGATCTTGTTCCGGGTCTCTGTATCCAGCGTTTCTCCGTTGGAAAGCAGATTGCTGGCATTGCCGGAAATAGAGGTCAGCGGGGTGCGCAGGTCATGGGAGATCGTGCGCAGCAGGTTTGCCCGCAGCTCTTCATTCCTTGCCTGCAATGCAGCCTGCTCTTTTTCCAGCGCATTTCTGCGGTTTTCGATGGCCAGCGCACCTTCGCCCAGAATGGAAAGCAGCACACTGTTTTCAAAGGCATCCAGCGGTTTTTCGGATAGATCGATCCCGATCACTCCAAACACGCCGCCTCCGGTCCGAAGTGCAAGATAAAGTCCCTTTGCATCCGGGTAGCTATCCGTGCCTGCGCCGGAACGCTTTTTGTTGGAAAACGTCCAGTTTGCCGCATCCCGTTCTTCCGGTGCAGAAAAGATGTTACACGGCACTTCCCCGTCAACCGAAAAAAGCTGTTCTGAACCAAGATTTCCGTTTTGTTCCGGGTAGACGATCAGGTTCCGGTTCAGCAGCTTCATCAGCTGGGACGCTGTCTGAGAGAGGATTTCTTCCTCGCTTTTTGCTCTCTGTAAAAGCTGATTCGTATCAAACAGTACCTTTGTCCGGAATGCTGCCTGCGCAGACATTTTTGCATGGTCTTTCAACCGTGTCGTCAACGCACAGGTAATGATTGCAGAGGTCAGCATCAGGGCAAATGTGACCTGATAACCGGGGTCATACGCATGGAATGTCAGGCGCGGTTCCGTCAGAAAAAAATTGTACAGCGCAACACCGGCAACAGAGCCCAGCACACCGCAGGTGTAGCCGCTGGTACACAATGCGGTGAACAGCACCCCCAGCATATAGAGCATAATAATATTATAGCGTGCAAAGTCCAGTTGCAAGAAAAAGAAGCCGATGAGCGTGATGCAGCTCAGGATGCCTGCGGTGATCAGCAGATCACGGACAGACGGCAGAAGCGGACGGGCGAACAGCCTCCGTCCTGAACCGTAGCCGTTCTCTGCAGAAGCATCCGGGATGATATAAATATCCAGATTGGGGGCAGTCAGCGTCAATTTTTCGGTCAGTGACGGCCCGCTCCAGAAATGGCGGCGATGTATGCTGGAGCGCCCCAGTACGATTTTTGTAATGCCGGAGATCCGGGCAAACTCTGCGATCTGCTGCGGAATGTCATCCCCGTAGATCGTAGAAATGTCGGCACCTGCCTGCTCTGCCATACGAATATGCTGCTGCAAACGCCGGCGATCTTCTTTTCCCATCTGATTCGAATCAGGAGTTCGGACATACAGAGCTGTAAAGGTCCCGCCAAACGCCTTTGCCATCGTTGCCGCCGTCCGCACGATCTTTGCATTGGAGGGAGAGGACGACAGACACGCCAGAATATGTTCGGTGGGTGGGTCGTTCTGATTCATAAAGATCACCTGCCTTGCCCACAGTATAACACAATTTGATGGTCACGACCACCAGCCGCGTCTTTTTCCTTCCTGTCGAAGGATCTCCCTCCGTATGTGATCCAGCGCATCTGCTGCCCGGAAGCCACTCAACATGACTCCAAGAACCATCAGCAACAAAACGACATCCATACCAATCCGTCCTATCTTTTCAGAGCCGGAAACACTTTTGGATCGATGCGTATTTTCCCAAAACCAGCATACTTTCATCCCGGCACAGCTGCGTATCCGGCGTAATGCTCATATCGAGCTTTCCATCTTTTTTCAGTGCAAGAATATTGATGTTATACTTTTTTCGGATATTGATCTCGCCGATCGTGCGATTCATCCATTCCGGCGGAATGGTCACTTCCATGATGGCGTGGTCGTCCTGCAGCTCGATGTAATCCAGAATGTGTTCGGAGCTGTATCGGATCGCTGCCCACTTTGCCAGCTGCTTTTCCGGGTAGACCACTTCATCCGCACCGTTGCGCAGCAGGAACTTGGCTTGTACATCCCGCTCTGCACGCGAGACCACAAGCTTTGCGCCCAGCTCCTTGAGCAGCGATGTTGTTTCCAACGAGCTTTGAAAATTGCCGCCGATAGTTACGATACACACATCAAAATTGCCAACGCCAAGGGAGCGCAGAAAGTATTCGCTGGTGCTGTCACCGATCTGTGCATTCGTCACATAGGAAAGCACGGCGTTCACACGGTCTTCGTTGCTGTCGATGGCCATGACCTGATGACCCAGCTCATTCAGTTCCCGTGCAATATGGCGGCCAAAACGGCCAAGCCCAATCAAAAGAATCGATTTCATACTTGTCTCCTTTATCCGATCGCGATTTTCTCCTGCGGCAGACGAGAGTGGGCAGGGCTGCTGCCAAATGCCGCATAGATCAACGTCAATCCGCCAACACGTCCCAAAAACATCAGTGCGATCAGCACCCCCTGCGAAAGGATGCCCAACTGCGGCGTGATACCCAATGTCAGACCTACCGTTGCCACAGCCGAAGCAGTCTCATACAAACAGACCGACATCGGCAGCTGCTCTGCCGTAGCAATGACAAAGGCTCCGAGGAAGAACAGCGTCAAATACATCCCTGCAATCGTGGCAGCATTCTTGACCGCAGAACCATCTATGCGCCGCCCGAAAAATTCCGCATCTTCTCTGCGGCGGAAGGTTGCCCACATATTGGCCAGCAGAACGGCAAACGTTGTGGTTTTCATGCCGCCCGCCGTAGAGCCGGGCGAACCGCCCAACAGCATCAGAACCACCATCAATGCCTGTGAAGTGCTGCCCATCGCAGCAAGATCAGCGGTGTTAAAACCGGCAGTACGAGGGGTAACGGATTGGAACATCGACAATAAAATGCGCTGCCGGGCAGAACCTGCCGTGAACTCGAAACAATAAAAGTACAGCGTCGGCAGTACCAGAAGAAACGCCGTTGTGACAAGGATCACCTTGCTCTGCATCCGGTAACGGTGAAAGTCAAGGCGGTATGTACAAATGTCCTCCCATGTCAGAAAGCCAAGGCCGCCAAAGACGATCAGGGCCGCGATCACTGTGGTAAGCAATGGGTTGTTTGCATACCGTGTCAGCGAAACAAATTTTGCCCCCTCTGTTCCCAGCAGGTCAAAGCCAGCATTGCAGAACGCCGAAATGGAATGAAACAGTGCATACCAGATCCCGCGCAAACCATAATCGGCGCAAAATGTCGGCAGCAGCAGTGCAGCACCGGCCAATTCAAACAGGGCGGTGATCCGCAGAATAAAGCCTGTCAGCCGCACGATGCCGCCCATCTGTGGGGCAGCCGTAGCTTCCTGCATTGTGCTGCGCTGCTTGAGGGAGATCTTTCGCCCGGAAAGCAGCGCAAAGGCAGCGCCCACTGTAATGACGCCCAATCCTCCGATCTGGATCAGAAGAAGAATTACGCTTTGCCCAAAAACCGACCAGTAGCTGCCGGTATCCTGTACCACCAGTCCGGTCACGCAAAGGGCAGAGGTGGAGGTAAACAGTGCCTCATGAAACGGTGTAACGCACCGCTGCTGTGCAGCGATCGGAAGCATCAGAAGCAACGCGCCCACCAGATCAACTGCCGCAAAACCTGCAATAATGACCTGAAAAGAAGAAAAACGGTGCCGCCTGTAACGAGGATATTGAATCATAAAAGCTCCTTTATCTATCCGTGTGCATAAAGATTAGCATGGAATAAATAAAAGAGCCGTAAAGAAAATTGTAGAAGTATAAAGATTCCATTAAAATTGATCGGGCAACACCAAATAACAAATGCCGGACATCACCAGCGCAAAAAAGCGGTAATGTCCAGCATTCATTTAGATTTCTAGTCCATGGCTTCCGGCCGCATTCTTCAAATATTCCTCTGGGTCGCCATTCAAAATCAAGTCCACATAGCCCAGCGGGTCATTGTAGATGAGGTAGTCTAACTCCGACCTCTGCGCCATGGTCACGTCCAGTGCATCCTCGACCCCGGTGCAGTCAATGGAAATTTTTCTCCCATCCCGGAGCAGCAGCTCCACGCAGCCAGTGTCCATGTTGAAATGACAAGCTCTTGCATCGTACTTCATGTTTGTGTCCTTTCCGCCTTATGGCACCTTTACAGTTGTGACTTTTGTGATACGATTTTTTTGATGCTGATCGCACCCAAAACAAAGTTTTGGGTGCGATCAGCATTGAGAGCCGGTATCAGCTCTCAACAGCCAAGTCATCCTCTACAAAGAGGATGACCATAAGCTTTTGGACACACAGCCGTCAGGAAGGGGCCGGAGCTTGTCGGGGAAAGGCCCCTCCATCTGCTATCGCAGACCGCTCTGCCGCTTAAAAGCCCCACTGGGGCTTTCATTGCTGCGCAACTGCGGCATTTTGCTTTCCGAAGAAAACAAAAAATCCGAACCCTTCTCCTATCGAGAAAAGGTTCGGATTTTCATTGTTTGGTGCGAGTAGTGATACAGAACTTTTCAAAAACCATCGTAGTACAATTTGTTTTTGAGGTCATCGGATAGCAACTTGCTTGTATCGCACCCCGATGGGCGGCTGTATTGAAAAAACAGTTGCCTTTTATATACCACACAACCTAAAAATTATCAAGTACGCGCAGCGTTCACTTCTCCCATCACCGGGAGCAAATGGACGCTGCTTTTTTTGTTTGCAACGAAAGGAGGCCTCCGTGAAATGGCAGTATTTCGGGTAGAAAAGAACAGCGGCTATACGGTCATGTCGAACCATCACCTGCGGAACCGAGCCTTGTCCCTGAAAGCCAAGGGCCTACTCTCCCAAATGCTCTCCCTGCCGGAAGATTGGGACTACACCCTGCAAGGGCTGGCCCGTATCAACCGGGAAAGCATCGATGCGATACGGCAGGCTATCCGGGAACTGGAACAGGCAGGCTACATCCAGCGTTCCAGAGAACGGGACGAGAAAGGGCGGCTGCGCGGTGCAGACTATGTGATCTTCGAGCTGCCGCAGCCCGTTCCTGCATCGGTTTCACCTACATTGGAAAATCCAACGTTGGAGAATCCCACGCAGGAAAACCCTACGTTGGAAAATCCAATGCAATTAAATAAAGATAAACTAATTACAGAAAAACAAAAGAAAGAGGGATTAAATACCGATTCCATTCCTATCCATTCCCCAAACCCCTTGCCTTTGGACGAGGCAGCGGCATCGCCGCCGGAACGGACAGGAAGCCGAAAGGAAGCGACCTATCAAATCTACCGGGACCTGATTTTGGAGAACATCGAGTATGACACCCTCACCCAGAATCCCCGGATAGACCGGGAACAGCTGGACGAGATCGTGGACATTCTGCTGGAAACGGTCTGCACTTCCCGCAAGTCCATCCGGGTGGCCGGGGACGATTACCCGGCAGAGTTGGTCAAGGCGAAATTCTTGAAGCTGGACAGCCATCACATCGAGTTCGTCATGGACTGCCTGCGGGATAACACCACCAAAGTCCGCAACATCAAGCAATACCTGCGGGCCATGCTTTTTAACGCGCCCAGCACCATCAACAGCTACTATGCGTCCCTTGTGGCGCACGATATGGCGCAGCCCGATTGGGGCCGCCCGCCCAACACCTGACCGAAAGGAGCGTCCACCAATGAGAACCCTTTACCTGCGGCGGCTGGTGGTTCCACCCTAGCTGCCGCTCTGAATTTTCTGCAACAAGGAGGGATTCATATTGCAGGAAGAAGTCACCCAGAAAACTATTGCCCTGTCCATGAAAACGGGCAAGCTCACCGCCCAAGCGTTGCAAGCTGCCCTGAAAAAATATTTGCAGCACCGGGCCAAGGGGCCAAAGCTGCACCACGGCAAGCAAAGCCTGAAACAGCTGAAAGCCCACGGCGCGGCCCTGACCAACATTGAAGTCACGGAGGCGAACATCGGAGCGTTCAAGCCCTGCGCCAAAAAGTACGGCGTAGACTTCACCCTGCGCAAGGACAAAACCACCCAGCCGCCCCACTACATCGTGATCTTCAAGGCCAAGGATGCAGACAATTTGGAACAGGCGTTCCGGGAGTTCACGGCCAAAACGCTCACCAAGGAGCAGCGGCCCTCCATCCGCAAGGTGCTGACAGCAGCCAAGCAGAAAGCCGCCCAGCAGCCGAAACGCGCCAAAGAAAAAATCAAGCAAAGGGGGCTGGAACGATGAAGCCTGAACTGAAAAAGCTGCTGGTGCTGAATCTGCCGTATCTGCTGTTCGTGTACCTGTTCGCCAAATGCGGGCAGGCGTACCGTCTTGCGGCGGGCGCAGATGCTTCGGCAAAGCTGCTGTACCTAACGAGCGGCATCTCCGCCGCCTTTGCAAGCCCGCTGCCCAGACTGCATCCGTTTGACCTGTGCGTGGGTGTTGTTGGTGCGGTGGCTGTCCGGCTCATCGTGTACAGCAAGGGCAAGAACGCCAAGAAGTACCGCAAGGGCGAGGAATACGGTTCTGCCCGGTGGGGCACCGCCAAAGACATTGCCCCGTACATCGACCCCAAGTTTGAAAACAATATCCTGCTGACCCAGACCGAACGCCTGACCATGACCGGGCGGCCAAAAGACCCCAAGACGGCCCGGAACAAGAATGTGCTGGTGATCGGCGGCTCCGGCAGCGGCAAGACGCGGTTTTACGTCAAGCCCAACCTCATGCAATGCTTTCCCACGTCTGATTATCCCACCTCATTCGTAGTCACAGACCCGAAAGGCACACTGGTTCTCGAAACAGGCCAAATGTTCCAGCGGGCGGGCTACCGGGTGAAAATCCTGAACACGATAAACTTTTCCAAGTCCATGAAGTACAACCCCTTTGTTTACATCCACTCGGAAAAGGACGTGCTGAAACTGGTAAATACCCTTATCGCCAACACCAAGGGCGAGGGCGAAAAATCGGCAGAAGATTTTTGGGTGAAGTCGGAACGGCTGTTCTACACCGCGCTTATCGGCTACATCTGGTACGAGGCCCCGGTAGAGGAAATGAACTTCACCACCCTGCTGGAAATGATAAACGCCAGTGAAGCCCGCGAGGACGACCCGGAGTTTCAAAGCCCGGTGGACCTCATGTTTGAACGGCTGGAACAGAAAGACCCGGACCACTTCGCCGTCCGGCAGTACAAAAAGTTTTTGCTGTCGGCGGGCAAGACCCGTTCTTCCATCCTGATAAGCTGTGGTGCCCGTTTAGCCCCATTTGACATCCGGGAGGTGCGGGAGCTGATGGAGGACGATGAAATGGAGCTGGATACCATCGGGGATGAAAAGACGGTGCTGTTTTTGATTATGAGCGACACGGATACCACGTTCAACTTCATTCTCGCCATGCTCCAAAGCCAGCTTATCAACCTGCTGTGTGACCGTGCAGATGATAAATACGGCGGTCGGCTGCCTGTCCATGTGCGGCTGATTCTGGACGAGTTCGCCAACATCGGACAGATACCCAACTTCGACAAGCTGATTGCCACCATCCGCAGCCGGGAAATCTCGGCATCCATCATTTTGCAGAGCCAGTCGCAGCTGAAAGCTATCTACAAGGATGCGGCCGAAATCATTTCGGACAACTGCGATTCTGTTCTCTTTTTGAGTGGGCGGGGTAAGAATGCCAAAGAGATCTCCGATGCGCTGGGGAAAGAGACCATCGACAGTTTCAACACCAGCGAGAACCGGGGTTCTCAAACCTCCCACGGACTGAACTATCAAAAATTAGGAAAGGCGTTGATGTCAGAGGACGAAATCGCAATCATGGACGGCGGCAGGTGCATTTTGCAGCTGCGGGGCGTGAGGCCGTTCTTCTCGGAGAAGTTCGACATCACCAAGCACCCGCACTACAAATACCTTGCGGACGCGGACAAGAAAAACACCTTTGATGTGGACAGGTTCTTATCCACCCTGCGCCGGAAGCGGCAGCAGGTAGTCGCACAGGACGAAAGTTTTGACCTGTACGAAATCGACCTGTCGGATGAAGATGCAGCCGCCGAATAAGACGGTATTTTTTGAAAAAACAATTTTGAGTGCCGCAGAACAAGCGGCAGAAAGTGAGGACCTTATGGAATTTTTCAACAGCGCAGTCGATACTTTGCAGACCATCGTGGTCGGTCTGGGCGGTGCCCTGTGTGTCTGGGGCGGCATCAACCTGTTGGAGGGCTACGGACAGGATAACCCCGGCAGCAAGAGCCAGGGCGTGAAGCAGCTGGTCGCGGGCGGCGGCGTTGCCCTGATTGGCGTGACCCTTGTCCCGCTGCTGTCCGGGCTGCTGGGCTAAGTCCTGCATCGCTGCCCACAATTTTCCGAACAACGAACACTTAAAATCCTACTCCGCGCTCTCCCTCTCACATGGGAGGGCGCGGGAAAGGAGGTATCTTTGCTTGATTAGTGAGATCATCGAGAAATGGATAAAAGGCATTTTGATCGATGGCATCACGGGCAACCTCTCCGGCCTGTTCGATAACGTGAACGCCAAGGTGGGCGAAATCGCTTCGGATGTCGGTTCTACCCCGCAGGCATGGAACAGCGGCATTTTCAATATGCTGCGCAGTCTTTCCGAAACGGTGGTGCTGCCCATTGCAGCGGCCATCCTTGCCCTTGTGATGTGCCATGAGCTTATCCAGATGATTACCGAAAAGAACAATATGCACGACTTTGACACCTCCATGTTCTTCCGCTGGATTTTCAAGTCTGCCTTTGCCATCCTCATTGTCAGCAACACATGGAACATCGTCATGGGCGTGTTCGATGCCACCCAGAGCGTTGTCAACCAAAGTTCCGGCGTTATCATCGGTGAAACATCCATCCACTTTGACCGCCTGATACCCGGACTGGAATTTCAGCTGGAAAGCATGACCATCGGCAGTCTGCTCAGCCTGTGGTTCCAGACCCTTGTAGTGGGCCTGACCATGAACATCCTGTCCATCTGTATTTTCCTTGTGACCTACGGCCGCATGATCGAGATTTATGTTGTGACCGCACTGGGGCCTATCCCGCTGGCGACCATGGGCAGCAGCGAGTGGCGCAGCACCGGGCAGAACTACTTGAAGTCTTTGCTGGCACTGGGTTTCCAAGCGTTCCTGATTATGATTGTCGTGGGCATTTACGCGGTGCTGATACGCAACATTTCGGGCGCGGCGGACATTGCCGGGGCCATCTGGGGCTGCATGGGCTACACCGTGCTGCTCTGCTTTTGTCTGTTCAAGACCGGCAGCATCAGCAAGTCGGTGTTCGGTGCCCATTGAGAAAGGAGCATTTGAATGGCGTATGTGACCGTTCCCAAAGATTTGACCCATGTAAAATCCAAAGTCTTATTCGGGCTGACCAAGCGGCAGCTGGTCTGCTTCGGCGGTGCGCTCCTTACGGGCGGGCCGCTTTATTTTTTGGCCCGGAACTTTCTTTCCAACAGTGCGGCGGCCCTGCTGATGATTTTTGCCATGCTGCCGGGGCTGCTGTTCGCTCTGTTCGAGCGGCACGGCCAGCCCCTTGAAGTGGTGATTCAGCAAATGATTCAGTGCTGCTTTATCCGTCCCAAGGAAAGGCCCTATCAGACCAACAATGCTTACGCCGCCCTTGTGCGGCAATACCAAATGGAACAGGAGGTAAAGGCCATTGTCCAGAAAAACGATACCCCGCGAAACCGAAAAGCCCAAAAAGCTCACCCGCGCCCAGAAAAAAGAAATTGATGCCGTTATCCGCAAGTACAAGGGTGACGGCAAGCCCCGCACAGCACAGGCCACCATCCCGTATGAAGCCATCTACCCGGACGGTGTGTGCCGCATTGACCGACGCACATTCTCCAAGTGCATTGCCTTTGAGGACATCAGTTATCAGCTGGCCCAGCCGGAAACAAGAACCGCCATCTTTGAACACCTGTGCGACCTCTACAACTATGTGGATGCTTCCATCCATGTGCAGCTTTCGTTTTTGAATCGCAAGGTTGACCCGGTACAGTACGCAAAAAGTTTTGAAATCGCACCGCAGGGGGATGATTTTGACGACATCCGCGCCGAGTACACCGCCATCCTGCAAAAGCAGCTTGCCAGCGGAAACAACGGCATTGTCAAAACGAAATACCTGACCTTCACCATCGAGGCCGACAGTCTGAAAACAGCGCGGGCCCGTCTGACCCGCATTGGTCTTGACCTGCTGGGCTACTTCAAGACCATGGGCTGCGTGGCGCACGTTATGGATGGGCGGGAACGTTTGGAAGTGCTGCACGGCATCTTCCACCCGGACGGCGAACCGTTCCGCTTTGACTGGGACTGGCTGGCACCCTCCGGCCTGTCTACCAAGGATTTTGTGGCCCCGTCCTCCCTCTGTTTCGGTACGGCCAAAACCTTTGGTTTGGGCGGCAAGTATGGAGCTGTGAGCTTTTTACAAATCCTTGCGCCGGAACTTTCGGACGAAATGCTGGCCGACTTCCTCAAAACGGAAAGCGGGATTCTCGTCAATCTCCATGTGCAGGCCATTGACCAGACCGAGGCCATCAAAACCATCAAACGGAAAATCACAGACCTTGATGCCATGAAGATTCAGGAGCAGAAAAAAGCTGTCCGTTCCGGGTACGACATGGATATCCTGCCCAGCGACCTTGCCACCTACGGCGAGGATGCCAAAAAGCTGCTGAACAAATTGCAGACCCGGAACGAACGGCTTTTCATGCTGACCTTTTTAGTGCTGAACGTGGCCGACACCAAGCAAAAGCTGGGCAACGATGTGTTCCAAGCGGCGGGCGTGGCGCAGAAGTACAACTGCTCTCTTGTCCGGCTGGACTACCAGCAGGAACAGGGCCTTGTATCCAGCCTTCCGCTGGGTATCAACCAGATAAAGATTCAGCGCAGCCTTACCACCTCCAACGTGGCGGTGTTCGTGCCCTTTGTCACGCAGGAGCTTTTCCAGAGCGGTGCGGCCATGTACTACGGCATCAACGCAAAATCCCACAACATGATCATGCTGGACCGCAAGCAGGCCCGGTGTCCCAACGGCTTGAAGCTGGGCACGCCCGGCAGCGGCAAATCCATGAGCTGCAAGTCCGAAATCGTCAGTGTGTTTTTAACGACTGCTGACGATATTTTTATTTCAGACCCAGAGGCCGAATATTATCCGCTGGTCAAGCGGTTGCATGGGCAGGTCATCAAACTTTCGCCCACCAGCAAGGACTATGTGAATCCTCTGGACATCAACCTGAATTATTCCGAAGATGACAGCCCGCTGGCCTTGAAGTCGGATTTTGTGCTGTCGTTCTGTGAGCTGGTCATGGGAGGCAAAACAGGTCTGGAAGCGATTGAACGCACCGTGATAGACCGTGCCGTGAAAGCCATCTACCGCCCCTATCTGGCGAATCCCTGCCCGGAGAATATGCCGATTTTGTCTGACCTCCACCAAGCCCTGCTCGACCAGCACTTGCCGGAAGCGGACCGGGTAGCGCAGGCATTGGACTTGTATGTGTCCGGCTCGCTGAATGTGTTTAATCACAAAACGAATGTGGACATCCACAACCGGCTTGTGGCCTTTGACATCAAAGAGTTAGGCAAGCAGTTAAAAAAACTGGGGATGCTCATTATCCAAGACCAGATATGGGGCCGCGTCACCCAGAACCGCAGCCAAGGCCGGGCTACATGGTATTTTGCAGACGAGTTCCACTTGCTCTTGAAAGAGGAACAGACCGCCGCGTACAGTGCCGAGATTTGGAAACGCTTCCGCAAATGGGGCGGTGTGCCCACGGGCGCCACCCAGAATGTGAAGGACCTTCTTTCTTCCCCGGAGATCGAGAACATTCTGGAAAACAGCGACTTCATCACGCTGCTGAATCAGGCATCCGGCGACCGCAAAATCCTTTCGGAACGGCTGAACCTTTCCGCAGACCAGCAGAAGTACATCGACAATTCCGAACCGGGCGAAGGACTGCTGATTTTTGAGAACGTGGTGTTGCCGTTCTCAAACCCCATCCCGAAAAACACCCAGCTCTATAAGATCATGACCACCCGGCTCAGTGAGGTGGTGGAGCTATGAGCCTAACACATTTCAGCTTGTTTTCCGGCATCGGCGGCATCGACCTTGCCGCAGAAGCAGCGGGTTTCACTTCGGTCTGCCAATGCGAGTGGGCGGCCTTCCCCGCCGCTGTGCTGGCAAGCCACTGGCCGGAGGTGCCCCGATTTCAGGACATCACCACCGTAACAAAGGAGGCTTTCTTTGAAAAAACAGGACTTCGCACCGTCACCCTCATTTCAGGTGGCTTCCCGTGCCAGCCGTTTTCCACCGCAGGGCGGCAGCGCGGCTTCCACGATGAACGCTACCTCTGGCCCGAAATGCTGCGCGTTATCCGGGAATTGCAGCCCCGTTGGGTGCTTGGAGAAAATGTTGCTGGCTTCCTCCGTATGGGGCTCGACAAAACGCTCATTGACTTGGAGCAGGCAGGTTACGATGTTCGGGTTTTCGTATTACCTGCTGCTGCCGTTGGCGCGTGGCACGAACGGAAACGAGTATTCATCATCGGCTCCGCTGCTTCCCACGCCCCTTGCCAGCGACACCGGGGATGTGGGCAAGGGACTGGACATCCAAATCTCTGCGAACGGCAGCTACCGCAAGATGAACAAGGACGGCAAGGCGTGGACGGCGCGGCTTTCCCATGTGGTCTACCGCATGACCCCCACCACGCTGGAAAAACCCTACCTCAACCCGGACTGGGTAGAGTGGCTGATGGGTTTCCCGCGCAAATGGACGGACATTCCCTTTGGGCCGAAGAACCCGCCGACATCCCGCGTCTGACCGAAGATGTGCCGAACCGCAGCAAGCGGATGAAAACGCTGGGCAATGCGGTTTCGCCGCCGCAGGTATTCCCGATTCTCAAATACATTGCGGACATTGAAACAAGCTGCTGCCCGATGGGAGGTGAAGAACTTTGAAAGAATTGCAGGCAAAAGCCAAAGTCACCCAGACCATGACCCGTGACGGTCTGGTGGTGGAAAATCAAGCGGACGGCACTGTGGAGAACATTTCCAGCCGGGAAGCAGAACAGGATTACTCCACGGATGCCGAGGGCAAGACCGAAAAAATTCTGGAACGCGCCGAGGACATCAAGGACGGGCATAAAAATAAAAAGAAAGCGAAAAAGGCAGCAGAAACAGCGGCCACCGCCGAGAGTGAAGATGGTCTGCACCGTTCCGCCGCCCGTCTGGAACTGACCGAAGAAGAACGGGCAGACCCGGCGTTGCAGCCGTATATCCAAAAGGCGGGAGCGAAAGCCGACAAGCTGGATGCAGCCCGCGCCGCTTTGCCGAAAAAGCGCGTCCCAGTCAAGAAAAAAGTTTACGATGCAGCCAGCGGCAAGGCAAAATCCACCCTGCGTTTTGAGCAGCAGGACAAAGGTCCGCCCAGCCTGAAACCAAACCCGGCCAGCCGCCCGCTATCGGAAGCGTTGCTGTTCGCTCACGGAAAAATCCACGAGGTCGAACACGAAAATGTGGGTGTGGAGGGTGGCCACAAGGGTGAAGAACTGGTGGAGCATCAGACCGCCAAGGTCATCCGCAGCGGCATCCGGCACCACAAGATGAAGCCCTACAAGGCCGTGGAAAAGGCAGAGCGTCAGCTCATGTCTGCCAATGCAGAATACTTTTACCAGAAATCTTTGCGGGACAATCCGCAGATCGCGCAGTCCGCCAGCAATCCCATTTCCCGGATGTGGCAGAAACAGCGTATCAAGCAACAGTACGCCAAAGCTGCACGGCAGGCCGGACAAGCCGCCGCACAGGGTGCAGCCGCCACCGCAGAGAACGGTTTCCGGGTAATAAAGCTGGCGGCCGAGGGCGGCGAACGGGTAGCCGAATTTGCGGCCCGGAACTGGAAAACCATTCTGATCGTGGCGGTGTTCGGTCTGCTGGCTCTGCTCTTGATAACGGGTTTGCAGTCCTGCACCGTGATGGCGGGCACCGCTGGAACCGGCGTGACGGCATCCTCTTACTTTTCCAAGGACAAGGATATGCTGGGTGCAGAGAAAGCCTACGCCAAGCTGGAACAAAAACTGCAACGGTATCTCGACACCTACGAGGCCACCCACAACTACGATGAATACCACTTTTATCTGGACGAAATCGAGCATGACCCCTATGTGCTGATCTCGATTTTGTCCGCGCTGCATGATGGTGTGTTCACACTGGCCGAGGTACAGGGCGAACTTGAAATGCTCTTTGAAAAGCAATACATCCTGACCGAGACCGTGACCATGCAGATACGCTACCGTACAAAAATGATGGTCATTATTGGCCCGTATGGTGTGCCGCAGGTTATCACCTACCAAGAACCGTATGAATACTACATCTGCACCGTCAAGCTGAAGAACAAGGATTTGTCCCACCTGCCCGTGGAAGTGCTGACTGAGGAACAGCTTAGTGCCTATTCGCTCTATATGCGCACGCTGGGCAACCGGCCGGATTTGTTTGGCAAAGCGCAATACCCCAATGCGTCTACCATCAAGCAGCCCACCTACTACGATATTCCCCCGGAAGCGCTAAAGGATGATAGGTTTGCCGCCATGATGGAGGAAGCAACCAAGTACATCGGCTACCCGTATGTGTGGGGCGGTAGTTCGCCCAGTACCAGCTTTGATTGCAGCGGCTATATTTCGTGGGTGCTGAATCACTCCGGCTGGAACGTGGGCCGCCAGACCGCACAGGGCCTTTACAACCTCTGTACTCCTGTTTCGGCCGCACAGGTCAAACCGGGCGACCTTGTGTTTTTCAAGGGTACCTACGATACCCCCGGCGTGAGCCATTGCGGTATCTATGTGGGCAATTCCATCATGCTGCACTGCGGCGACCCTATTTCTTACACAAACCTCAACTCAAAATATTGGCAGGAACATTTTTACAGCTATGGGCGTTTACCGTAACGTCAGAAAGGATTTTGTATGGCAAAAAGACTTTCCCGCATTGAGCGCGATATTGAACGGCTCAAAGAAAAAATCAGCGAATATCAGCAGCAGTTGAAAGAACTGGAAGCTGCAAAGACTGAACAGGAAAACTTGCAGATCATTCAGCTGGTGCGCAGCATGAACATGAAACCGGACGAGTTCGCAGCCTTCCTGCGCAGCGGTGCGCTGAACGCTGCACCCACCGTCACCCCGTACCACAAACAGGAGGATGCTGCCGATGAAACCTGATTGGAACCGCCGTTTTGCTGCCGGATTGCTAGCTATCCTGCTCTGCCTCTGTTCGTTCTCCATGCCTGTTTTTGCAAGCGGCTCTGACCCGGCCCCGGAACCTCTGCCGGAGATTATCGAAGAAGAACCCACTACGGGCGGCATGGAGCCGGAGGGTGTGCCTATCACGCCCAAAGGCAACGCAACACTGGTGGATGATTTTTACGGCGACAAGCAGCTTATCACTGTGACCACCAAGGCCGGGAATTATTTTTACATTCTCATTGACCGCGCCAACGAGGACAAGGAAACGTCCGTTCACTTCCTGAACCAAGTGGACGATGCCGACTTGCTGGCTCTGCTGGATGAAGAACCGCAGGCCGCCGAAGTCTGCACCTGCACCGTGAAATGTGAGGCCGGAAGTGTCAATAAAAACTGCCCCTTGTGTGAAAAGAGCCTGCGCAACTGCACGTCCCCGGAAGCGGTGAAAACTGACACCGAAACGCCGCAGGAAAAGCCCAAGTCCAACATGGGCAGTCTGATGATCCTGCTGGTGCTGGCTCTGGCTGGCGGCGGCGCAGCACTCTACTATTTCAAGTTCCGCAAGCCCAAGGCCGATACCATCGGGCACGATGATCTGGACGAATACGATTTTGGCGAGGACGAAGATGCAGACGAGGAACCGGCTGAAATCGAAATTCATTCAGAGGACGGACAGGAGGACGAAACATGAGCTTTCAGCTGGTGATCGCCGAAAAGCCCAGTGTAGCCCACAGCATTGCCGCCGTGATCGGGGCAAGCGAAAAACAAACCGGCTACTGGCAGGGTGGCGGGTATCTTGTCAGCTGGTGCATCGGGCATCTGGTGTCCTTTGCGGAAGCGGGCCAGTACGATGAAAAATACTGCAAGTGGAAGTATGAAGATTTGCCCATCCTGCCCCAGCCGTGGCAGTTCATTGTCCCGGACGAAAAGAAACAGCAGTTTGAAATTGTGCGCTCTCTGCTCAACCGCTCGGATGTGGACAGTGTGACCGCCGCGACCGACGCAGGCCGGGAGGGAGAACTGATTTTCCGTTTCGTCTACCAAATGGCCGGCTGCACGAAACCTGTGAAGCGGCTCTGGATTTCCAGCATGGAGGATGCCGCTATCCGGGAGGGCTTTGCAAACCTGCGCCCGGATTCGGATTATGATGCTCTGTATCAATCGGCCCTCTGCCGTGCAAAGGCGGATTGGCTGGTGGGCATCAATGCAACACGGCTGTTTTCGGTGCTGTACCATAAGACCCTAACCGTGGGCCGGGTGCAGACCCCGACACTGAAAATGCTGGTGGACCGGGATGCAAAAATTCTGCGCTTCCAGAAAGAAAAGTATTATACGGTCGGCATCCAGTCCGGCAGCCTGAAAGCGGACAGCGGACGCATTGCGGATGCAGAAACCGCAAATTCTCTCAAAGAAAAATGCACGGGTACAACTGCCGTCTGTACTTCTGTCAAGCGGGAGAAAAAGACAGAACAGCCGCCCAAGCTCTATGACCTGACCACTTTGCAGCGGGAGGCAAACCGCCTGTTCGGATTTACGGCAAAGCAGACCCTTGATTACGCCCAGCAGCTTTACGAGAAGAAACTGCTGACCTATCCCCGCACGGACAGTCAATATCTGACCGAGGATATGGGCCAGACAGTACAACATCTTGTGTCTGACCTGCTGAGGCTGCTGCCCATTGCCCAAGGGCTTGCACTTACCCCGGAAGTGGGCCGGATTCTGAACAGCAAAAAGGTATCGGACCACCACGCCATCCTTCCCACGGCCGAATTTGTAAAACAGGGCTTCACCGGCCTTGCGGAAAGTGAGTGCAAGCTGATGAACCTTGTCTGCTCCAAACTGCTCTGCGTGATAGCCGCGCCCCATGAGTACGAAACTGTGACTGCTGTGTTCTCCTGCGCCGGGAACGAGTTTACCGCCAAGGGAAAGACGGTGCTTGTCCCCGGATGGAAAGAGATCGACCAGCGATTCCACTCCACCCTGAAAACAGACGGTGATGAAGAAACGGAAGCCCTGAACACCCTGCCGGAACTGGCCGAGGGACAGAGTTTTTCCGTGACGGCTAACGTTTCGGAACATTTCACGTCCCCGCCGAAAGCCTACACCGAAGCTATATGCTGTGAAAGGGGGATAAGAAATCGCCCATAGAAAGGAGAGTTTTTCAATGAAAGCAAAGAAAACGGACAACGGCAAGATAACCGCACTATACGAGCGTCTTTCCCGCGACGACGACCTCACAGGCGACAGTAACAGTATAATCAATCAAAAGAAGCTGCTTGAAGATTATGCAAAGGAGCATGGATTTACGAATTGTGTCCACTTTACTGATGACGGCTGGTCTGGCGCAAACTTTGACCGCCCTAATTGGAAACGCATGATTGCAGCCATAGAAGCCGGAGAGGTTTCCCATGTGCTGGTAAAGGATTTAAGTCGTGTCGGCAGAGATTATCTGCAAGTGGGATTTTACACAGAAGTCATGTTCAAGGAGCGGGGCGTCCGTTTTATTGCCATAGCAAACGGAGTTGACAGCGACAAGAGCGAAAGCAGCGAGTTTGCCCCGTTTTTGAATATTATGAACGAATGGTATGTGCGTGATAGCAGCCGAAAAATAACAAGCGTTCTCCACGCAAGAGGAATGTCCGGCAAGCATACAAACAGCCATTGTATTTATGGCTATAAGAAAGACCCTAATGACAAAGACCACTGGATTATCGACGAGGAAGCCGCCGAGGTAGTACGCCGGATTTACCGCATGGCGTTGGAGAGCAAAGGCCCGTATGAAATTGCCCGTATCCTTGCTTTGGAAAAGGTTGAAAGACCGTCCTATTATCTTGCACAGCGCGGCGTGGGGAAACATCAGTCTAATTTTAACCCCGCTGAACGGTACACATGGCGTGGCGGCACAGTTGCCGATATTCTATCCAAGCCGGAGTATATGGGGCATACAGTAAACTTCCGCACCTATAAAGAAAGCTACAAAGACAAACGCTCCAGAATGACACCCAAAGAGGATTTAGTCATTTTTGAAAATACGCAGGAAGCTATTATTGACAAGGAAACATGGGAGCGCGTCCAGAGCTTGCGGAAAACGATACGCCGGACGGACACCATAGGCGCGGCAAATCCTTTAACGGGCTTGATGTTTTGCGCGGATTGCGGGGCTAAGATGTATAACCACAGGGGCGGGGCTGGACTGGCGCGGGACTGGGCGGGGCGACCCAACGGCAGGAAGCGTCCAGAACGCGACGAGTACAACTGTTCCCGTTATGATTTAGGCAACCAGCACTATAATAGATACTGCACGACGCACCTTATCCGCACAGCCGTTGTAAATGAGCTTCTGCTTGAAGCTATCAAGGAAGTATGCGACTACGCGCTGAACAATGAAGCGGCATTTATGGAGCAGGTCTGCTCTGCTTCCAGCGAGCGGCAGGTGAAAGCGGCAAAGGCAATCCGGCAGAGAAAACAGCGCAGCGAGAAACGAGCCGACGAATTGAGCCGCTTAATCCGCAAGCTCTATGAGGACAATGTAAACGGCAGACTTTCTGATAAGCTCTTTGAACAAATGCTGCATGATTTTGAAGCGGAGTTAGAGAGTTTAACCGAGAGCGTTACCCAAGACGAGCAGGAGCTTGACCGTATAAGCCGGGAAACCGTCAACGCTGAAAAATTCCTTGCCCTTGTCAAAAAATATACGGATTTTTCCGAGCTTACCCCCGCCATGATAAATGAATTTGTTGAAAAAATCCTTGTCCACCAAGCCGAGGGAAAAGGGGCGAGCCGCACACAGGAGGTTGAGATTTTCTTTAACTTTGTCGGCAAGGTAGAAATCCCCCATGAGGAAATCGTACTGACAGAGGAAGAAAAAGCGGCATTGGCAGAGCAGGAACGGCGCAGAGCAAAAAAAGCCGAATACAACCGCCGCTATATGGAGAAAAAACGCAGAGAATGGAGAGAACAGCGGGAACGGGAGCAGGAGCAAAAGCCCCATAAACTTCCCCCTGTCGCAGACGAGAAAGGAGAAAAGAGCGCATGAGAAGATTGATTGACAACGGTACTACTTCACCCGCCAGACCGCCCTATATCGGGCATTATGGACACTTGCGGAAAGCCTATCTAGAGGGCTACCGCCCCGATCTCTACAACGCCCTTGTCGCAAGCGAAACCCTCTATGAGCATTGCGCCGAGATTGAAGCCGCCGTCCGTCGCCGCCTTGACCTCATTATCCCGCAGCTTGCCGAGGGTGCGGGCGCAACCGAGGAACTGAAAGCCGCAGACCCCATGCAATGGGTGGGGCTGATGAACACCTGCAAGGCGCAAGCGGAGGAAATCGTCAAGTTTGAGCTTATCTATGTATGAGCGTCAAGAGCCGGAAAAATCCCATATTTCACGATAGAAACGCTCTGGACGAGGAATGTATCGCCGGAGCGTTTTCTATTTGAAAATCCTCATTTTCCCCAAGTCAAGAGCCGGGAAAAACACCCGAAAAATGCCCCTATTGCGTAACAGGGGCGCAGAAAGGAGAGTTTATGAGAACAGGGCTTACGAAGCAGGAAAAGACCACCGATATATGGTTTGACGAGAAAGACCCGCTGATCTATATCCGCACCCACAACACCGACTTAAAGAAGCGGCTTGCCGCCTACGCCGGACAGTCCCCCGACCAGTGCCGCCAGACTGACGCAGACCCGGACACGGGCTGCATGGAGTTTGAAATCCGCAAGGGGCGGTTCTCTTTCCGTCTGACCGCCCCATACAGTGAGGAACGGAGGAACGCCGCCAGCAAAGCGGCAAAGAAACATTCCGGCAACTTGACACACCCTATTCAAAAAGATGTGCTATAATTTTTTTGAAAAAGTTTCGGATTAGATGTAGTATTTGCCGCTGAAACCGTAGTACATAGGTGAAGCCCGAAAGGAGGCGGTGAGATGATAGACGACGAAAAAATCATAGAAATGTTTTTTGGACGTTCAGAACAAGGCATACGAGAGCTGGATATAAAATACGGAAAGGTCTGCCACAATCTTTCCTACCATATCGTAGGCAGCAGACAAGACGCGGAGGAATGTGTAAACGACGCTTATTTAGGCGCATGGAACGCCATTCCCCCGGCACGACCTAACCCGCTGCTATCTTATCTTGTTAAAATCGTTCGGAACATTTCACTCAAAATCTATTGGAGAAAGGAAGCAGCCAAACGGAGCAGCCATTACACGATTGCTTTGGAAGAAATTGAAGCCTGTATAGCAGCCCCGAATACAGTAGAAGCAGAAATCGAAGCCAAAGAGTTAGCCCGTATCATTGAAGCATTTTTAGACACGCTGACTACCGAAAACCGCGTTATTTTCATGCGCCGCTATTGGTTTTCCGACAGCTATAAGGACATAGCCGAGTTTATGGGGCTTTCAGAAAAAAACATTTCTGTCCGGCTGACCCGTATCCGCGAGAAGATGAAGCAATATTTGATTGAAAGAGAGGTATTCGTATGAATGCAAAGAAGTTTTCCGACGCTATGAGCGAGCTTGACACAAAATATGTCGATGAAGCTCTCAACTACAAGAAGAAAGCCAAAAAGCCCATTTGGGTAAAGTGGGGGGCTATTGCAGCTTGCTTGTGCTTGATGATACCATTGACCGCATTTGCCGTTGATATAATTCAATATAATGCAGCGGTTGATTATCTCAATTCTCTCGGCATTGCTGTTGAAGATTTGAGCGACTATTCTCATAAAGAAATAAAAGAAGCTGCAAAAACGATTGACGCAGGAGAAAGTAACCCGTTGACTGAAGAAATCCTTAGTCTAATACCAGAAAACAAAGAACCGCTCGATACACCGACGCAGGTAACATCTGAGCAAATTAAAGAACTAACACCGACCATGACAAGAGAAGATGTTCTTTCTCTTTTAGGTGACACACAAGATGTTGGCTCAGGCATTTATATTTATCTTTACGAAGTAGACCAACAATACCTGCTGCGTATTCCTTTTGCAAGCGATGAAGCACAATTAGGTGTAACAGGAGAAGATTTGCTAAAGGCATTGGTTCCCATTTCTGGAGATATTGCTCCTATGGTCTATGTAAATGATACGCTTTATCAAATCGTTGACTCTCAACCCAACTTCGCAGATGAAAAAAGTTCTTTCAATTTGTTAGGAAAAATCGAAAACACAGTTAGTTCTTCGGAAGAACCAAAAGAAAATTTCCAAGCAAATGATGATATTGTAGGGGCTGCGGTTTATCAGTACGGCGATAACATTGTCGTTGAGTTTGAGGGAAAATACTGGTTATATGAACACTATCATAACACAGACTTTGACGGAAACTCAGACTGATATGCCCCACGCCCAAACAAGCCATACTTCTGATGAAAAAGTATCCGAACAAAACCTTCTTGCAAAGTAAATAAGTTTTCTATTTTACAAGGGCAGCCGAGAAAATCGACTGTCCTTTTTCTATGCTTATGAGCAGAAAGGAGCGCCCAACCATGACAAAGCCAAGAGAGAAAACCCGCGAGGAGTTGCAAGCCGAGATTGAGGACGGAAAGAAGAAAATCCGGCAGTTTGAGAACCGAGAAAAGATGTTGCGTCAGAAGCTATCCAAAGAGGAACGCAGAACGCGCAGCCACCGCCTTATTGTCCGGGGCGCGGTCTTTGAAAGCATTGTGCCGGAAGCAAAGAACATGACCGACGAGGAAGCCACAGCACTTCTCCGGCTTGCCTTGACGAGTGAACCAGCGCGGGAATATCTGAAAAAACGAGCAGAGGGAGCGACAAGCTGAAAATCCCTTAGGAACTAAGGGCGCACTTATACACCCTTGCGGGCGTGTGCGCTCTGCCGAGGGCTTATCTCCGCACAGGGAGATTTCCCCGCGCTCCGATTGGCGGCTTTGCCGCAACAAGGGGCTGCACCCCTTGCGCCGCTTCGCGGCTATCCCTGCACACCCACAAAAACAGTACACCCGCCTTTGGCGTCTGTACCATTTTTGCGGGTTTTATTATCCTATCCGGGAGGTGATACCCATAGCCATTTACCATTGGAACATCGGCATTGTGAGCCGAGGAAAAGGCAAATCAGCCGTTGCCGCAGCCGCCTACCGAAGCGGCGAAAAGCTGACAAACGAATGGGACGGAATGACCCATGACTACACTCGCAAAGGCGGCGTTGTCCATACAGAAATCATGCTGCCGCCCCACGCACCACCCTCATTTTCTGACCGTTCAACCTTGTGGAACAGCGTGGAGCTTTACGAGAAAGCCGGGAACGCCCAGCTTGCGCGTGAGATTGACGCAGCGCTCCCCATAGAATTATCCAGAGAGGAACAGATCCGGCTTGTCCGGGAATACTGTTCCTCTCAATTTGTTTCCAGAGGAATGTGCGTTGATTATGCCATTCACGACACCGACAAAGGCAATCCCCATTGTCATATCATGCTGACCATGCGACCACTTGACGAGCGCGGCGCATGGGCGGCGAAGTCCAAAAAGGAATATGACCTTGACGAAAACGGCGAGCGTATCCGCTTGCCAAGCGGCAGATACAAGACGCACAAAATTGACCTTACAGGCTGGAACGACAAGGACAACACCCTCTTGTGGCGCAAGGCATGGGCTGACTATACCAACGACTTTTTGGAGAGGAACGGAAGCCCGGAGCGTATCGACCACCGCAGCAACGCCGAGCGCGGCATTGACGAGATACCCACCGTCCACATGGGCGTGGCGGCTTGCCAGATGGAGAAGAAAGGTATCGCCACCGAGAAAGGCGAACTGAACCGCAGTATTCAAAAGGCAAACCGCCTTATCCGGGAAATCCGGGCGCAGATTGGGAAGCTCAAAGAGTGGATTGCCGACCTGTTCAAAGCGCGGGAAACCGCCCCGAAGCAGCCGCCGCAATCTCCCAACCTTGCAAAGCTGCTGATGAAGTATTTGAGCGTTCAGAGAGAAAAGAGCCGGAAGTATTCGCAGCGTTGGCAACAACAGCACACAGCCGATGAACTGAAAACCATAGCGGCGGCGGTCAACTATCTTTCCGAGCATGGTATCTCTAATCTTGATGAACTGGACGATTCCCTTTCCTCTGTCAGCGATAAAGCCTATTCAATCCGGGAGGGAATGAAAACCGCCGAGGAACGCATGAAGAATCTGCAAAAACTCATGGAGTACGGCAGAAATTATCAAACCTACAAGCCCATACAGGACGAGTATCGGCAAATCCGCTGGAAAGGAAAACAGGAGAAGTTTGCGGAAGCCCGCCGCGCCGAGCTTACCCTATGGAATGCGGCAAACCGCTATCTCCATGCCCATTTGCCGGAGGGCGTGAAAACCCTGCCGATCTCCGCGTGGGAGAAAGAATATACCGCCCTCAAAGCACAGCGAGAAGCGGAATATGACACGCTGAAAGATACCCGCGCCGAGGTTGCCGAGCTTCAAAAAATCCGCAGGTGCGTGGATATTGCACTCCGCGCCGACCAGCCGGAGCAGACGCAGAGCCGCACCAAGCGGCACGAACAGGAGCGATAAAGAAAAGGACGGGCAAGCCATTTTGCTTGTCCGCCCTAAATGCTTTCTGATAAACTGGAAGTTGTTTATCCAAAATGAAATGGAATAACCATATCAAGTAAAACTGCAAGAACTATACTAATCGTTCCCATTAGCGCAGAACTCCTCAATGTGTCTCTCCTCAAAACAATAAGTCCAATAATAAAGACTATCACTTCCAAAACAGATTTTGCATTAAAATACCAGCATCCATATACAAAGCACATATTGAACAATACTGCCAAAATCAGTGCTGATAGTATAAATGCCAGTTTGCTTTTCCCCTTTGCATACCAACAGACAAAAGCCAATAATGGAGAAACAGCTGTAAATCCAAACCAAATCATCGCATAACTTCTTGGGAAAAATCCTGCAATATAGTTTGAATACAAATAGTAGCTTGCAACCATACCAACAAAGAATACAAAAACATTGATGCTTGCTCTTATTGCAGAATTGCTATAAATAGAAATACACAGTGCAATCAATATCCAGATTGCAAAACGCCCAAGAAAATTACCAATATCTAAGACTCCATTTATTGCCATAAGCACACCTGGAAGTTCAGTTTGACGAAAATCCAGATATTTTGAGAAAGTTCCCAAAGCTATTCCGAGAAACAATATCGCTATGGTATTTATAAGTTTTCTATTATTGGATATTGGATTTTCTGCATTCCTTATATCATTCAAAAAATTTATCATAATTACCCTCACAAATTCCAATTTGTCGATTTCATTATACTCAAAACCTATGAACAATTCAACCACAGAAAGCGAGGTATCAACCATGTATTACACCCAAGAACAGATAGACCGCGCCAACCAAGCCGACCTTGTTTCTTTCCTGCAATCACAGGGCGAGCAGCTTACCCGCGCCGGGAATGAATACCGCTGGAAGCGGCACGACAGCCTGACCGTCCGGGGAAACAAATGGTACAGGCACAGCCAGAGCAAGGGCGGCGCACCCATTGATTTTGTCATGGAGTTTTTCGGCAAGAGCTTCACCGAAGCCGTTGAACTTCTCGCAGGAGAAAAGGGAGCTACACCGCCGCCGGACAGACCAAGCCCCGCGTCCTTTTCTGACTTCCGACTGCCGCCCCGCAGCACCGACAACCGAACAGCGAGGAACTACCTCACAGCTGCCCGCCGCATTGATGAAGATGTGACGGGCTTTTTCTTTGCCAGCGGCGATATTTACGAGGACGCAACCCACCACAACGCCGTATTCGTCGGCAGAGATGAAAGCGGCATACCACGCTACGCCCACCAGCGCGGAACAGCCGGGAGTTTCCGGCTTGATGTGAAAGGCAGCGACAAAGCCTTTAACTTCTGCTACCGGGGCGAGGGCGAAAGATTGTTTGTCTTTGAAGCCCCGATAGACCTCTTATCTTTCCTCTGCCTGTTCAAAAAGGATTGGCAAAAGCAAAGCTATCTGGCGTTGGGCGGCGTGGGCGAAAAAGCCCTTTTGCGTTTCCTTTCTGACCGTCCGAACATCAAGACCGTGTACCTCTGCCTTGACAGCGACAACGCCGGAAACGATGCTTGCAGCCGCCTTGCGGAGCTTGTGCCGGAGGGCTTGACCGTCCACCGCCTTCTCCCGCTTTACAAGGACTGGAATGAGGTATTGCAGCACCGGGCAGAAATCGCGGACGGGAAGTATATCCGGGAAGCGATTTACGGCTTGAAAGAGCCGCCGCAGGAAGAAACCGTTGAGATTATCCGCATGAGCGAGGTTGACACCCAGACCGTTGAATGGCTATGGGAGCCGTATATTCCCTTTGGGAAAGTAACCATTGTGCAGGGCAACCCCGGCGAGGGCAAGACCACCTTTGCGCTGCGCCTTGCCGCCGCCTGCACCACCGGGGGAACGCTGCCGGGAATGAAGCCCTTGCCGCCATTCCAAGTGATTTACCAGACCGCCGAAGACGGTTTGGGCGATACCGTCAAACCCCGCTTGATGGAAGCAGAAGCCGACCTTGACCGCGTACTTGTGATTGATGAAGCCAAACGGGAGCTTACCCTCTCCGACGAGCGCATAGAAAAGGCAATCACGCAGAACGGGGCGCGGCTGATTATCCTTGATCCCATACAGGCGTACATGGGCGAAAAAACCGACATGAACCGGGCAAACGAAGTGCGCCCCATGTTCCGCCGCCTTGCCGATGTTGCCGAGCGTACCGGGTGCGCCGTTATCCTTATCGGACATCTCAACAAAGCTGCCGGAGGGCAGAGCGCATACCGGGGTTTAGGTTCTATTGACTTCCGCGCAGCCGCCCGGAGCGTGCTTCTTATTGGGCGCGTAAAGCGTGAGCCGAATGTGCGCGTTATCATTCACGACAAATCTTCCCTTGCGCCGGAGGGAAAGCCCGTAGCCTTTTGCCTTGACCCGGAAACAGGCTTTGAGTGGATAGGCGAATATGATATAACCGCCGACGAGTTGCTGTCCGGCGCGGGCGGCAACAACGCCACCAAGACCGAACAGGCTGAAAAGCTGATACTTGACCTACTGGCAGACGGAAAAGAGCTTGCCAGCGAGGATATAGAGAAAGCCGCAGCCGACGCGGGGATTTCTGCCCGTACTGTCCGGGCGGCAAAGAAAAACCTTGACGGGCGCATTACTTCAAAGCGCATTGGCGCGGCATGGTATCACGCCCTAAAAAAGTGAACTGGCAAAATCCAAGTGGCAAAACCCAGATACCTTGCCACTTTGCCACTTCGCCACTTCAACCTCAAAACCACCGCCCCATGTATGACCGCATGGGGCTTTTCTCATGGAAAGGAGAGCCTATGAACAACGACACCAGCAACCGCAGCACCCCCGCAACCGCTTCCCCTCTGACCGTAAAGGAAGCCGCGCCACCTGTAATGATAAAGAAAATCGGAAAGACCACCTACCGCGTCAAAATCCATTTCAGTGAAACGAGCAAAGAAACCATGAGCGACAAAATCAAGCGTCTGATTTTGAATGACAGCGAAAAAAGTTCTTAAACACCCTTGACAAAACGTATCAGAAGATACGCTCCTGTCAGCAATGGAGCGGGCCGGAGCCGAGGATATGCCGGAAAACGCAGAACGCAAGGGGCTGGGTACGCCCGCCACCCGCGCCGCGATTCTGGAAAAATTGGTGCAAATGGGCTTTGTGCAGCGCAAGGGCAAGCAGCTGGTACCCACCAAGGACGGCATCAATCTGGCGGTGGTTCTGCCGGAAAGCCTAACCTCTCCCGCCCTGACGGCTGAATGGGAAAACCGTCTGACCGAGATTGCCAAGGGCAATGCAGACCCGGACGAGTTCATGGCCGAAATTGAAGCGCAGGTGCGTCAGCTGGTCAAGACCTATTCTTGTATCAGTACAGATAAGCAAAACCTGTTCCAGTCGGAACGGGTTATTATCGGCAAGTGTCCCCGGTGCAGTGAAAACGTCTATGAGGGCAAGAAAAACTTCTACTGCGGGAATCGTAGCTGTCAGTTCGTAATGTGGAAGAATGACCGCTTCTTTGAGCAGCGAAAAAAGGCGTTCACCCCGAAGATCGCCGCCGCTCTGCTCAAAAACGGTAAGGCAAAGGTCAAGGGCCTCTACTCCGAGAAAACAGGCAAAACTTATGATGCAACGGTGCTTCTGGCAGATACGGGAGGCAAGTACGTCAATTACCGGGTAGAGCGCAAAGAGTAAGGCAAAAATACGAGGGCCGGTTATGGTAAGGTGAAGCATTCATTTTGCCATAACCGGCTCTCTCTATCCGTAGGATAGCAAAAAAGGAGTGTGACCAAATGAGCGAATTATTTTCCATCCAGCTGCAAAATCGGCAGCAGCAAGGCAGGGATGGCGTCTGGCTGGACCTGCCCACTACAACCGAACAGGTACAAGCGGCCCTGCGGCAAATCGGCATTTCGTCCGATAATCCGCAGGGCCTTTTCATTTCCGGCTACTTTGCCGAGGAAGAAAAGCGTTTTGCGATTCCCTACAACATGGTACTGGCATCCAATGTGGACGAACTGAACTTTCTGGCATCACGACTGGAAACACTCTCTACCGGGGAACGCGCAGAGCTGAACGCCGCCCTGCAAGTCCCGCAGAGTGAGCTTTTCAGCATCGGGAGAATCACCGACTTTCCCGAAAACGTGGACTACTATGTGCATCTGCCGGATGTGCGCGGCCCTGCCCAGCTGGGCGACTACTATCTGAACCGTTCCGGCATGGTGGATATGCCGGAGGAATGGAAAGGCGGCATCGACACGGCGCAGTTCGGCCGGTATGTGGCCCAGCAGGAGCAGGGCGTGTTTACCGAGTATGGCTACCTTGTCAAAAGCGGGGACGCGTGGCAGAAAGTCCACGAGGGCCAGCCTGTGCCGGAGGAATACCGGGTACTGTCCTTTCCTGCGCCGGAAGTTTTGCGAGATTCGGCCAACATCCCGCCACCTGTTCAACCTGAAACGGAACCGCAGAAAGTTATTCCCATTATCCTAAACGGCAAGGACAGCGCGGAACGCATGAAAGAAATCACGGACCGGCTGGAAACAGGCATTCAAGAATTATTCGACAGTGACCGCTACAAGGCCTACCTCACCACGATGGCGAAATTCCACAATTACAGCTTCAACAACACCTTGCTGATCGCCATGCAGGGCGGGCAGCTGGTGGCGGGCTTCAACAAGTGGAAAGACACGTTCCACCGCACCGTAAAGAAAGGCGAAAAAGGCATCAAGATTCTGGCTCCTGCGCCGTACAAGGTCAAGCAGAAAATGGAAAAGCTGGACGAACAGGGCAAGCCGATTCTGGACAAGGACGGCAAGCCGCTGACGGAAGAAAAGACGGTGCAGATTCCGGCTTTCAAGGTGGTGTCCGTGTTCGATGTCAGCCAGACCGAGGGCGAACCGCTGCCCTCTATTGCAGTGAATGAACTGTCCGGCAGCGTGCAGGACTACCAAGATTTTTTCAGAGCGTTGGAGCAGGCTTCCCCGGTGCCCATCGGGTTTGAGGACATCGAGGGCGGGGCGCACGGTTACTTTCATCTGCTCGACAACCGCATTGCAATTCAGGAGGGCATGAGCCAGCTGCAAACCATCAAAACGGCCATCCACGAGATTGCCCATGCCAAGCTGCACGCCATCGACCCGAACGACCCAGAACAGACTAACCGCCCGGACAGCCGCACCCGCGAGGTACAGGCCGAAAGTGTGGCCTATGCTGTTTGCCAGTACTACGGGCTGGACACATCCGAGTATTCCTTTGGCTATGTGGCCGGGTGGAGTTCTGGCCGGGAACTGGCCGAACTGAAAGCCTCTCTGGAAATTATCCGCAGCGCGGCCCATGAGCTGATCTCCGCGCTGGACGAACATCTGGCAGAACTTCGCCAGCAGCGGGAAGCAGACCTTTCCGCTGCACAGGAGGCCGCATTTGCACTGGATAATGGCAATACGCTGTTCATCCAGACCTGCGATTCTGGCTATGACTACACTCTGTATGGCCCGGACCACACGGCTCTGGACGGAGGCCAGCTGGACGCGCCCGGTCTGACCCTGCCGGATGCCGGGCAGGAAGCGCTTAATCTGCTGGGGCAGACAGCCCCGGTGTCGGAAGTCCTGTTGGGCGACAAGCTGGCGGCGTTCCAAGAGGCGGCGGAAAAGGCCAACGAAATTCCAGAACCTGTTAAAATTCCAGACCCCGCCGCAGAACCTACGGTCACAATTCTTTGGAGCGAAAGTGACAAGCTGCAGGACGGCGAAATCATGCCGCTGTCCGTGGCAAACCGCGTCTTTGAAGAACTGGACACCGCCCAGCATACGGACCGGGAAAAGGATGGTTACGAGGGCGGCTGGTACGACAAAACCGCGTTCCGCATTGATTTTACGCTGAACGGCCAGCCCGACAACTACGAGGGGCGGCAGGATTTTGGTGACGGAGAGGGCTCTTTGGTTCAACATATCCAGAACTACCACGAATACTACGCCAAGGACGAGAACTGGAAAAATTTTGTGCTGCACAACAAAGGCCCGGAAGCGTGGGAACAAGACAAGGCAGAGCGGGAAATGGTGCTGACCGAGTTTATCCCGTACCTCAAACAGCATTGCAACCTTTCGGCCATGGAGCAGGCAGCCACCGCCGCTTTGCGGGAGGGACAGAACATTTCGCCGAAACAGGCTGCCTATTACAACACTGTTGTGGCCTATGTGCAGGACTGCCGCCCGCTGCTTAACCAAGGCCAGTATAACTTGCCGGAACCGCCCAAGTTGGCCGACTTCGACCAGAGTTTGCAGGACTACGAGGCACAGGTGCAGGCCGAGATCGCGCAGGAAGCGGCCGCTGCCGGAATGACCGTAGAGGAATACGCGGCGACAGGTTTTGAGGCACCGCAGCAGGACAGCTTTTCCATCTACCAGCTGCGCAATGAAGATTCCACCCGCGTTTACCGTTTTGAACCTTACGACCGCCTGCAGGCTGCTGGCCGGACAGTGGACAAGGCAAACTATATGGAGGTGTACGCCGCGCCGTTGGCTGTTGGCACCACCTTAGAGGACATCTACCGCACGTTCAATGTGGACCATCCGGCAGACTTCAAGAGACATTCACTGTCCGTTTCAGATGTGGTGGTGCTTCATCTGAACGGGCAGTACACCGCCCACTACTGCGACAGTGTGGGCTTCCAGCAGGTGCCGGAGTTCTTGCGGGAAAATCCGCTGCGCACCGCAGAACTTTCCACCGAACAAAACGAAAACATGATTGACGGTGTTCTGAACAACGCGCCCTCTCTGGGCGAGTTGGAGGCCAAAGCAAAGGCCGGGGAACAAATTTCTTTGACAGACCTTGCCGCTGCAGTCAAGGCCGAAGAAAAGGCACCGAAAGACAAGAAATCCCGCGCAGCCAAACCGAAAAAGCCGTCTATCCGGGCACAACTGGATGCCGCAAAAAAGGAACAGAGCAAACAAACACAGCCACGGGAAAAGTCAAAGGAATTGGAGGTGTAAACCGTGCAGAAATTTGAAAATATGGATGTGATCGCTGCGCTGGAAGCTATCATGCACCAGAACACCGCATACTACCAGAGCGATTTTGCCTATGACATCAAGATGATGCGGGAAGCGGCCCGCAGCGACCAGCCGGAAGATAAGCTGCTGTTGTGGCTGTCCCGGCCTTCTGGAACATTCTGCTTCCGGGAACGGGATGTGCTGCTCAAAGACACCCAAGCCTACAACACATGGAAATTCTGCGGCGAGCAGACCCACGACAGGATTCTTGCCTATGCGGTGGAGCAGACCGGCGCAGCCAACGGAACCGTGCAAGGCAATCTGTATGAATTGGACTATCAGCAGCATTTCCAGCACATCCGGGAAGCCGCCCTGCCCGTGGGTGCCAATCGTCTGATCTACGAAAGCGGGATGCGGGAGATTGGCCCGAAAAAGCATTTCGACAGCCGCCCGGACAAATATTTCGGGGAGTTCGTGCGGTATGAAATGCAGCCCCGTGACCCGGAACTTCTGCAAGCGACCATCCGGCAGGAGCAGCGCAGTCGGGAATCTGCACAGCCCGGTGATTTCAAAGAACACCTTGCGGCATTGCACACCGGGCTGATCGAGGCCGAGGCACAGCGTATCGTAGCCGATATGAAGCGTCTGGCTGCTCCCAACAGCCCGGACAAGAATCATTTCATGGTAGAGGTATCGCCCTATTTCACCAAGCTGGCATCCAGCTGGGACACGGGCCAACTGCTTGCCATGCTGCCGTATAAGTCCCTGCACCTGTCCAGCGTGAAAGACCGTTTCGGTATTTACGCGCTGATTGATAAAAACGAGAACCGAGATAAGAACATTCGCAAGCCCCGCGCTTCCGTCCGCAAGCAGCTTTCCGAAACAAAACAGGCTGCCAGCCCGATAAAGGCAGCGGCCCGCAGAAAACAGTACGAAATGGAGGTCTGCCCATGAATTTCAGCGTGGAAGAAGAAAATTTGATCTGTATGTACCACACTTCTGACCGCCGCCGGACGATGGCGCGGATGATGGCCGCACTGCCGGACATGGACACGGAAATGCGGAGGCTGGCAAATAGCGTCATTGCCAAGTTGGAGCACATGACCGATGCTGACTTTGACGGACAGAGGTTTGATTTTGTGGGTGAGTGATACCGCCATCTTGACAATGGCACATTATTTTCAGCAAAAGTAATGTGTCGTTGTCAACACAGAAACAGCCGGACACGGTAGCCTTGTGGCTGCTGTGTCCGGCTGTTTTTCTGTCAATCACTTTCTGATAAAGCGAATGATATTCCCGTGTACCGAAATGTATTTTTCTTTTTCCAATGTTTTTATATCGTTGTCAAAACTCGCCGTTACGCCTTGAATTACGCCGGGCTGCTCAGGCGGGAGGTATCGTTGCTTTAATTCTTCATAAGAAATTTCCCCTGCCGCTGAAATAAGGGCTAAAAGTCCCAGATTATAGGGTTCAGTCATTTTCATATTAAATCCTCCCAATCTTATTATTTTTCTTTCTTTTCGGCAGACTGCTCTGGCAGTTCGGCGGCATCTTCTACAATGTCTGTTACAAGCTGCTGGAAGTCAACCGCATTCTTTTCTGTAATAACGGGCTTGCCGGTTTCCGCTTCAAGAGCCTGCCGCGCAATGCCGGCCACTTTGCCGCCACGCTTGGCAACCTGCTTGTTTTCTTCAAAGGTCTGCGGCTTTGCAGTCTTGGAAATATCCGTAGTGGAGGCTTCGGCCAGCATCGTCAAAACAAGTTCCAAATCGGTCATGTTGTCCCGGAGATTTTCTTTTGTCAGACCTTTCAGCCGCTTGTACTGCCCCGTGGTCATGCCGGACCATGCGCGGGAGATTTCATCGGTCAGGATGGCGTACTCCTTGCCCTTTTGCACTCCGCGCTTCTTCCATTCGTCCGTTAGTTCGTTGCGGATGCGGATTGCCAAAAGCCGCTGGTGAATCCATTCTTCGGAGTAGCCTTTCTTCAAATAGGTATCAAGCGCACGGTCAATAGCTTGCTCCGGGTCGATGGTTTCTTCGATGCGTTCCTTGCCCACCATTGCCAGCCATGCCTTGAACGGTTCAGCCTTAGGGGACGGGATGGACTGGATGATACGCAGGAGCTGTTCAGTGTTGGCAACATCCGTTTTACGTTTTTTACCGTCTGGGGCCGTCATTTTCAAACCATTACAATTTGTAATGGTTTCATTTCCTTCGTCTTTAAGGCGCTTTTTTAGAACACGCCAATAGTTTTGTGGGTCTGCGCTGTCAGTCAGAACAGCAATCACATCAACGATTGCAAAATACCATTCTTCCTTTTCTGCATCCCATGCAGTACGGATTTTCTGATCTTCAAAAAGCTGGATAGAGCCGTTATCGTTCACTTCTGCCATAGAGGGTTCCTCGCTTTCGTTGTCTAAGTCTATTTTACATGATTTCGGGTGGAAACTCTACCCGGTCTAAGCGTTTGGGGTTCAAAAATCCGACTAATATTTTGTGCAGATTTACCGTTCCTGCATCTTCTCCTTTCCCGGCGTTGTCCGCAGGATGCTGTCCACGTTTTGCTTAATGATACCATACTCCTGCATCTGGCGTTTGGCTTCGGTGTACTGCTGTTGCAGCTGGTCTTTCTGCTCGGCCAGCTGCTTGTACTCGGCTTTCAGGATGTAGAGGTCGGGCAGCTTTTGAAAGCCCTGCTCTTTCAGGGCCTTGGCCGCCGCTTCATAGAGAATCAGGGTGCCTTCATGCTTGCGCCAGAATTGCTTTTTGTCAGCGGCCCGCTGGTATTCCTGAACCAATGGACGCAGTTCTTTACAGGTGGTGACATCCTTTATCAGCACGGCCATTTCTGCAAGTCGGCGCTCTACTGCTTTCAGCGCGGCGGCCGCTTCGGTGCTGGCGGCGGTGATCTCGGCCACCCGGCTTTCCAAATCCGGGTAGCTTTCGATTTCATGCTCGGTCAGGAAGTTCAGCGTCCGGGCAGCCTGTTTCAAGTTGTGGAGCTTTGCCCACTTCTCATACCCTGCGGACTGCTGGGCCTTGATGCTGTTTTCCAAATCAATCCGCAGAGAAATTTTGCGGTTTTCCTTGGGCTTTCGCTCCACGAACCGCCCTTTGATGCGTTCGATGATGGCTTCCTCGGTATAGGCTTCGCCCAGCGTTTTGCAGCGGGTGAACCGCTTCTGTCCGGGTGCGCGAAACGAAACGCACTTACCCCGCTTGATCTCATAGCCCTGCTCCTGCAAGAGCCGCAGAAAATCGTCAAAATCCTTGGCCTGTGGGATGGCTGCATCTATGGCGGTTTTCAGCTTTGCCTTCCAACTCGCGCCCTTGCGGTGTGCGTCCCACTCGGCATAGCTCTTGCCCCGGTTTTGGCCGGGCATTACCACGGACAGGCCGTATTCTTTGCACAGCCGGTCGCTGGTGCGCCGGATATAGGCATAGCTCTGTCGGTTGGAAACATACTTTCGCTGGTTCACCATGTCCACAGCACAGAAGATGATGTGGTTATGGACGTGTCCTTTGTCAATGTGCGTGGTCAGCACATACGGGTATTTGCCTTGCAGGACTTCATCTGCAAGCTGTCGGCCAATTTCGTGGGCCTGCTCCGGCGTGGTTTCTCCCGGCGCAAAAGACTGTATCAGGTGGTGGGCCAGATTGTTGCCTTTCTGCATGGCCTGTGACAACAGCAGTTCAAATTCGATGTCGGCGGTTTCGTAGGAGCAGGCAAAGGAGGATACCAGCATTTTTTCATCCGTCTTGGCCGGATTTTCGATGTAGTCCAGTGCCTTTTTCAGCGTTGACTTGATAGGATGTATCTTTGTAACTGCCATATCTGCGCCAATGCTCCCTTGATGTCCGCAACGTCTTGTGTGTACAGCGGCCCCATGCTGTTCAGCCGCCGCGCGATCTGATTGACGTTGACACCAATCTTTTGCAGTTCGGCGGTCTGCGCCCGGATGTCGGTGGTGTCGATGTGGACAACATAACCATCTATCAGCATCTTCCGGGCGTAGGCAGAAAAATTCCGTGTGTGCAGCAGAGCCATCTTCTGCCGGATAAGTTCCTGTTCCTCCGGCGTCACGGGAACACGCAGAACAATTTTTCGGGTTCGGTTCGCCATAGTTTCACCTCGTTTCTTGGGGGTCTGGGGTACTCCCCAGCAAGCATTTCTGCCGGGAGTGGCTACACTCCCTATGCTTGCTACGTTACCTTTCCCCACTACTATGACACCACAACATCCCCGTTTTGCCCGCAAAATACAAAAAAATAAGAGGACGCTTTTTGCATCCTCTCAATGACCATGTGTGGCAATCAGACACACGCGGGCTCTTTTTCCTGTTCATGGATTCGTAAGGCACCGTCAATGGCACCTTCTACGATGGGTAAGTATTCTTCCGGGCAAAGCTGCAGCTTGTGGCTGACCCGCTGACGTTCCGCACTTTCTTCCCGCATGAGTTCCGGGTTGAAGTACCGCTCCACGGGCAGACCACATATTTTTATCAGCTGAATCACCACAGGCAGGCTGGGCAGCGTGCCTTCGTTTTCGATGTTCGCAAGATACCGGCTGTCACAATGTATCATGTCGGCCAGCGCACTGCGGGAAAGCTGTTTTGCCTTTCGAGCTGCCTTGACATCCGCTCCGAACGTTTCAAAGCCGGGACAGTCCTCAATTTTCGCCATTCTGCATCACCCATATACATTTTATAGTTCATGGACGATTGGCGAAATGATGCAAAATCCATTTAGCTTACACTTTATAGTTCCACTTGAAAATCAGACGCGCGCGCCAGAGTTTATTCTGGCTCTCATTCTACTTTCGTTGCGCGGTTTTTCTATACTCTAATGGCAACAATCCAGTGCTTTTGCGGAACAATTCTGCAAATCGGCTTGAAGTGGAATACCCCACTGTTTGGGCAACTTGTCCGACTGTCAGCTCTGTGTATGCCAGCAGATACTCTGCTTGGCTCATGCGCCGCTGCTGAATATACTCTGTGATGGTGCAGTCGTAGTATTTCTTAAAACAGCTTTTCAGTTTCGTTGTCCCCATGCAGGCAATCTGCGTCAGCCTTTCAAGAGGAATGTCAAAAGCATAATGGTCACTAAGATATGAAGCGACCGTCTGGATACTTTCTATATCCTGCTGCGAGAGCTTATGAACTGGTTTATCAGGATGCTTCTTCTGATATTCCACTACCATTGAAACTGCTTCTGCGACTTTTCCCTCATAAAAAAGTTTTGCGGCAATCCCTTCTCCGCGATAGTCCTTAATCTCCGTAAGCAACCGTGACATCGCAGGAAAATCTGATGTTTGGTCGATTTTGCGGAAGGCGTCAATCGGATTGATCTGTGCCTCAGGGTACAGTTTCTTCAGATAATCTTCATAATATGCGGGTGCAATCTCGATTCCAACCGAACGGATTGGAATGTTCTTATGTATCAAAGCCTTGTATGGCGCATAGCCTCCGATAAACGTTTTGATGCAGCCGGCAGACAGTCTGCGGTATGGCGATAACTCTTCCCCGGAGATAGAATCATACTGCGTAATACTCAAACATTCTGGCAAAGAACATTCCAGCATGAAATCCTTGTGGAAAGAAAAATTGTGAATTTTAATATCGTATAGATCTTTCTGTCCATAAGTCCAGTAGGTACCTTCTCCGACTTCGGGAGAAAGTTTCCAGCAGATACCCAATGCCCCGTATTGCTGGTTATCTGAGTCACGGATAAAACCGTGTTCCGCAAGCAGGGGCGCATAAAGCTGATCGATGATTTCAGACATGAAAGTAGGCCGCCTCCTTTTTTGCAACGATTGGACGAACCTTTGAAAGGAACGGACGAACATCGCCGAAACCTATTGAATGCTGTTCGTCACAAGTGTACCGTATTAGATAACGGTTAGCAGCATCTAATCGAAGAATATCACAAACCGCTTGTCGCGTCAAGACAACGAAAGGTAGGAGGCTCAAAATGAGTAATCAAGTAAATTCTATGAACAAAGGTCTGACTGTGAAAGACCTTGTAACAACTGGCATTTTTACCGCACTGTTATTTGTTTTTGTATTGGTGGGCGGTGTCTTTTTTGCAACGAATCCCGTGCTTACTTTTTTCATGCCGGCAGGAGGTGGGCTGCTTGCTGGCCCCATTTATCTTTTGCTGATTGCAAAAGTACATAAGCGTTGGAGCCTTTCTATAATGGGCGTTATCATGGGTATTATTTGGTTCGTGACTGGTATGCACTGGGCTTTTGCATTGGGCTACCTGATCATGGCGATTGTCGCGGACTTTGTTGCTGGCGCAGGACAGTACAAAAGCAAAAAACTCAACAGCCTGTCTTATATCCTGTTCTCCCTCGGTGGCACTGGTTCATATATCGTGTTCTTTGTTGACCCCAACGGCTGGGCGCAGACCATGCTGGGAAACGGAACTGAACAGAGTTACATCGACACCATGCAGGCAACTGCAAATACCGGCATCCTGATTGCCATGTTTGCTGCTGTTATCATTACATCTGCGATCAGCGCTTTTGTAGGCTGCAAAATGCTGAAAAAGCAGTTTGAAAAAGCAGGTATTACAGCATGAGCGGTAAACGCCACAAGAAAGGGCTTTGGCTCGACCCACGGGCCAAGCTCTTTCTTATCCTTATGTGTGTTTTATCGTCCATGTTTGCTCCTTCACTTGCATATCAATTTGTCCTTGTTATGCTGATTGCGGTATTGGGGGCTTTCTTTGGAAAGTGGAAATATGTCATTAAGGCTGTATGCTTTTATGCGGTCATCTGTGCCCTGACAGTTTGGATCATGGCAGAAATGACAGGCACGCTGCGGACAATGTTTATTGCTTTTTTAGGATTGTTTCATAAGGTCTATGCGTGCGGAACCTTGGCCGGGATTGTTCTGACTACTACAAAAGTCAATGAGTTCCTGTCTGCTATGAACCGTCTCCACGCACCCAAAAAGTTAGTAATTCCTATGGCAGTTATGCTACGGTACATTCCAACTATTCAAGAGGACTGGCGCTATATCAAGGACGCTATGCGGATGAGAGATGTTTCACCTTCTCTGGCGAGCTTTTTAGCACATCCGGGCATGACAGTTGAGTGTATTTATGTGCCTTTGTTGATGGCAGCTTCAAAAGCAGCGGATGATCTTTCTGTTGCTTCTGTCACCCGTGGAATTGAAAATCCCAATCCACGCACCTGCCTTGTCCAGATAAAATGCGGAGCTGCCGACTGGGGCGTCATGGCCGTTGCCGTAGCTTATCTGATTTTTGAATTATGTGTGCGGGGAGGTGTGATCGGTTGATTGAGTTTGAAAATGTATCGTTTTCCTATACAGGACAGGAACATGGCGGGCTGCATGACATCAATTTGAAAATTTCGGACGGAGAATGTGTCCTGTTCTGTGGCCGCAGCGGGTGCGGAAAAACAACGATCACAAGGCTGGTGAATGGACTGATCCCTCAGTTTTATCAGGGAGATATTCATGGTCGTGTTCTGGTAGATGGTCAGGAAATCAGCAATATCCCCATGTATCAGATTGCCGCTAAGGTCGGCTCCGTTTTCCAAAATCCACGGACGCAGTTTTTCAATGTTGATACAGACAGCGAGATTGCCTTTGGCATTGAGAACGAGGCTCGTCCTCCACAGGAGCTGATAGAGCGAGTGGAACAGACAGCCGACGATCTGCGTATTCAAAAGCTGCGGAACAGGAATATTTTTGAACTGTCCGGCGGTGAAAAGCAGAAAATCGCCTTCGCTTCTGTTTATGCCATGAACCCACAGATTTATTTGCTGGATGAACCGTCCTCCAATTTGGATATGACTTCCATTCAGGAGTTAAGAGAGCATTTGCGGCTGATAAAAAAGCAGGGTAAAACGGTTTTGATAGCAGAACACCGGCTGTACTACCTAATGGAACTGGCCGACCGAATCGTTTATCTGGAAAAAGGAGAAATCAAAGGAATATACACCTCGGAAGAATTTCGGCAGCTATCGGAACATGAGCGTGAACACATGGGGCTGCGGGCTGTTGATCTACAGGCGGTATTCCCGCCAAAAGCCCACTTGCCTGCGCTTACCCCTGTATTGGAACTGCGGAATGTGACGCTCCGTTACAAGAAACAAACCATTTTGCATGACATTGTCCTATCTGCTGGAAAGGGCGAAGTGATTGGCGTGGTCGGCCACAATGGAGCCGGAAAGACTACATTTTCTCGCGCTCTCTGTGGGCTTCACAAAGACTGCGATGGACAATTTTTGTGGGAAAGCAAGCCGATTGAGCGTAAGGCAAGGCTAAAACGCTCCTACATGGTTATGCAGGATGTGAATTATGAACTTTTCGCTGACAGCGTGGAGGCAGAATGTTCCTTTGGCATCCGAAATCCAGACCAAACGCTGGTAAATGCAACTTTGGAAGAACTGGGGCTTTCCCCATATCGAGAACAACATCCAAACACGCTTTCCGGCGGTCAAAAGCAACGAGTAGCTGTAGCTGTCAGCATGATTTGTGGGAAAGACTTGCTTGTATTTGATGAACCGACCAGCGGTCTTGACTTTGACAGTATGACGCAGGTGGCGGGACTGATCCGGCGAGTATCCGATATGGGAAAAGTCATTTTCATTGTCACCCATGATTTTGAGTTTGTCTGCCGTACCTGTTCTCGTGTCTTGCATTTTGACGAAGGCGAAATACCCGATGATGTATTAGTTACAATGGATGCCCTTCCGAAATTGAGAGAGCTTTTCTCTGTCAAGGTGAATGTCCCCGCAGGGGACAGAGAGGGCGGCCTAGGTCGTTCAGATGGAAAGGCGAGGTAGTCTATGAAGCAGAAAAAAGAAAACAGTGTAGCATTGCTGCTGCATTGGGCAGGAGAACAAAAATTTTGGTTGTTTCTGGCAATCCTGCTGTCCATGTGCAGCGGGCTGTGTATTATTATCCCATATATTGGAATTTACAGGTTGATGGATGCTACATTTAACAGTGCCTGCACAAAAGAACTTGTAGTGCAGACTGTGGCAATGATTGCCGCTGCTGTCACCCTGCGTTTTGTCCTGTTCGGATGTTCCGGCGTGGCGGCCCATAAAGGCGCCTACGGCGCACTGTTCAAAGTGCGCTGTATGGTGGCGGAACACATGGCCAGAGCGCCTTTGGGCGCCCTGAATGAACGGCGCACAGGAGATATTAAAACGGTTCTGAATGAAGATATTGAAAAGCTGGAGCTATTTCTGGCGCATAATCTTCCCGACCTTGTGTGCTATCTGGTTGGACCGGTAGTCATCTTTATTTATTTGATGACCGTTAATGTTCCATTGGCGTTGATTTCCCTTGTCCCTCTGGTTCTGGCCGTGGTAGTAATGGGGATAATGTTCCGCAATACAGATGACCTGATGGAACGAGCCAACCAATCCATTACTGCACTGAACTCCGTTATGATTGAATACATCAGCGGAATGAAACTGATTAAAGCCTATAACATGGGGAGTAAGTCGTTCCGAAAATTGTCTGACGCAATCCAGGAGGAAAACTCCATGTGGAATGAGACTTCCCGGCGTATGGGGCCTCCGTATGCAGCGTTTGTCGTTATCATTGAATGTGGAATGTTGCTGATGGTTCCGATAGGCGGGATGTTTTTTCTGAAAGGTTCACTGGCAGCCAGTACGCTACTGCTGTTTGTGTATGTTGGTTCTATGTATTTAACAGAAATTCGGCCTTTGCAGGAATTGGGCACAAACTTTGCAAATGTACTGAACGCGATTACCAAAACCAAAGAGATACTGGATATTCCGATTTATGAGGGTGGAACAGACTTCCCCCAAAAACATGATATTGAACTTCGGAATGTCCGATTTTCTTATGACGGTAAAACCGATGTACTGCATGGTGTCAACCTCAAAATCCATGATGGCGAGCGCATGGCTCTTGTGGGCCGATCTGGTGCCGGTAAAAGCACTGTGATTGAACTTATTTCCCGGTTCTACGATGTGCAGGAAGGCGAAGTGCTGATTGGCGGCAAAAATGTCAAGGAACTTGACTACGATACCATTCTGAAAAATATAGCCATCGTGTTTCAAAAGACTTTCCTCACCCGTGACAGTGTGTTGGAAAATATCCGCATGGGTAGTAACGCTACTCTGGAAGAAGTGCGGGCTGCTGCAAAAGAGGCACAGATTGATGACTTTATCATGTCCCTGCCGGATGGATATGACACAAAAGTGGGCAGTTTCGGCTCCCGCTTTTCCGGCGGAGAAAAGCAGCGGATTGCGATTGCCCGCGCAATTCTGAAAAATGCACCCATCTTGATTTTGGACGAGGCCACAAGTGCCTCTGACCCGGAAAATCAGATGGAGATTGATAAAGCCATTCAAAATCTATGCAAAGGCAAAACAGTTATTGTAGTAGCACACCGTTTGAGTGCTTTGAAAATGTGCAACCGGGTGGCTGTGGTGGAAAACCATACAATTACCAGCGTTGGCACCCATGAGGAAGTTCGGAAGAACAACGCCTACTATCGAAAAGCGTGGGATGACTACGAAACAGCCCGGAATATCACTTATCAGTTGGAGGGCGGTGAGCAGCATGAATGAGCATGATGTATTGAAAAAGAACCGCAATTTCTATATTGGTGTCGGCGGAACCGTTCTGGAAGGACTTCTCTCCGGCAGCCTGTTTATGCTGCTTTACTCTGTTATGCAGTTTTTGTGGTCGAGTCAATTTGACATGAACCGAGTTCTGGCTCTGACTGGTATCATTGCAGTGATTTTTCTTCTCCGTATCCTGATTTACAGCTATGGTTATACCAAAGCGCAGATTGGCGGTGCAGAGGTCAGCAAGAATATTCGGCTTTTTATGGGTGACCATTTGAAGCGCATCCCACTGTCCCGCTTTACGCAGGGACAGACCGGCGATTATATCAACACTATCACAAGCGATGTAAACAACTATGAAAAAATTCTGACCCATAAGGTCGGAGATTTGGCAAAGAATTTTGCCTTGTCGTTCATGTTGATCGTTTTTGTTATGACGATTTATGTCCCGGCTGGAATTATTCTGTTGATTGCTGACCTTCTTTTAATCCCCGGCTTGTGGCTTTCTTTCCGCATGGTGCAGAAATACGGAAAAGAAAAGAACGATATTTGTGCGGAGAATGTCAGCAGCATTGTTGAATATGTTTCTGGCATTCAGACTTTCCGTGCTTATGGTGTAGGCGGTATGAAGAACAAAACCGTTATTAACGCCATGCGGGAGTTTAGCCGTATTAGTTTTGTATACGAGGCAAAAGTGCTGCCGATCGGTACAGGATTTGGCATTTTGAGCTGGCTATCCTGTCCGCTGGTTATCTGGCTGGCTTATACACCTTGGGCTACGGGGACGCTGAACACGGTAGACTACCTTTTGATTTGTATGCTGCCCTTGTTCTGTGCAAAGCTGTCCAACTCGATTTTTGTAGACCTCACCAGTTATAAAAACCTGATGATTTCGAAGAACAAAATCTTGGGTGTAATGAATGAGCCGGAGGAAACAGGCAGTATGGAGCCGCTTCACACAACCACCCATGAAATCATCTTTGACAATGTAGATTTTTCGTATGTACCCGGTGAGCCGGTACTAAAACACGCTACCTTTACGGTGCCGGATCAAAAACTCACAGCCATTGTCGGAGACTCTGGTTCTGGCAAATCCACCATTTTGAACCTGATTGCAAAATATTACGAAGCAACGGGCGGGACGATTTCTATTGGAGGTAAGCCCATTAACCATGTAGCCGCCGAGCGGGTTCTGGAACAAGTTTCTATGGTAGACCAAGACGTATTTCTCTTTGATGATACCATCCGGGATAATATCCGACACGCCCGTCCTAATGCTACGGACGCAGAAATCGAGGCTGCCTGCCGGGAAGCCAACTGTGACAGCTTCATCCGTAAGATGGAAAAGGGATACGATACGCTGACTGGCGAGAATGGAAATCTTCTCTCTGGCGGTGAGCGTCAGCGAATTTCAATAGCCCGCGCTATCCTGAAAAACAGCCCTATCCTGCTTTTGGATGAAGCAACCGCATCTCTTGACATTGAAAATGAGCTTGCCGTAAAGCAGGCCATCGCCAATCTGCTAAAAGAGAAAAAGACAGTGGTAATGATTGCTCATACCCTTTCCATTGTCAAAAATGCAGACCAAATCCTTGTAATGGGTGATGGACAGATTGCTGAATCGGGAACCCACGAAGAATTGCTTGCGAAGGGCGGAAAATATGCAGCTATGTGGAACGCAGAGCAAAAAATATCGGCTTGATAGAAAATAAGGCGGCAGGGGTGATACCTGCTGAACCGAATGCGATATTAGCGCAGAAATCTATGAATGGCTGAAAGACGCCTTTAAGAAAGAACAATCATATAGCACATGAGCCTGCCCCGACTAAGGGGAAATAAAAAGCCGTTGGTTTGAGCAGGTGATTTTGTGTACCTATTTTGAACCGGCGGTGTTTGAGAAAATCAAGGCCGCCGGTTCTTTTTGCTTATCAAAGCGTTTCATCGTCCGTATGGCGGCCACTAGGAGGATGCCGCCATGCGCCTGATATTCTATCGAACGCCTAGCTTTGAATTGTCAAAAAAAACCTTGCTCCCGCACAGGGTCAGCAGGGCTTTTACTATGTACTATACGATGTAGCCACTGCGCGTTTCGTGCTGCCATTATGCCCGGTTGGCCGTTTTCGGTCTGCTGGGCTTTTCTATTGCCGCCTGAAAAGCTGCCTGTTTCAAAAATATTTTTGGAAATTTTCAAAAAAGCGGGCAGAATCGGGTGTTTCAGGTGTCATATTAGCGGAAAGGGAAAAATCCACCCGACATCCCCACGGAAAGGGGGTGAGAAGATGGAAGCTATCCCTCGCAACGATGGCGAACAGTACCGATTCGATGCGTTCTGCAAAGCGGTGCTGCGAAATGAGGCCCGGAACTATCACCGAAATAAGAAACGTCTGCTTGACCGTGAAAAGTCATTCAGCGTTCTTTCGTTGGAAGAACTGGGGCAGCTCACGAGTGTAGACCATTATCCAAGTGAAGAATTTGTATTTTCATCCTACGGCTGTGATCTGCACATCGACAATGAACTTGTTGCCAATGCGTTTGCCGCTCTGCCAAAGCAAGAACAAAGCATTCTGATTCTGTTTTGCGTTCTGGAACTGGGCGATGGCGAGATTGGCGACCTCATGGGAATGTCCCGGAGTGCTGTACAGCGCCACCGGACAAAAACGCTGAATGTGCTGCGAAAAGAACTAAAGGCGCACTTGCCGGAGGGAGGTTAGGCGTAAATGAACTCCTATAAACACACGCGCAGAGAGTTTTTACCGCTCTCGGTGATTCGCTCTGCCTGCGCTGGGGACACCGATGCAGTTGAACAGGTTTTGCGACATTACAGAGGCTATATCAACAAGCTCTGTACAGGCATTCTCTACGACAAGCACGGCCAGCCCCATGTGTGCATAGACGAGTACATGAAACGCCATCTGGAAATCAAACTTATTTCCTCTATTGTGACCAGAGCCGAAACGGTCTGACCCTTTCCACGTTTCGGGACAGCACCTTGAAAAATATGCCCGCAGGACAATGGTGGTGCATCATAGGGCAAACGGATACGTTGCTGTCTGTATCGAGCCGGACGGCGGGTGCGCCACGATGCTTTTCTCTGAAAAGTGGAGCGATCACCACCACGCCGCAATGCAAGTGCGGCTGCTTGCGGGCCATGACATACAGACGGGCTGATACTCCCTTACCGTCAAAGTCCGAGCGTTCAGAGCGTCGCAGGCAATGAGTAGGGCTGCATGAGGAATGCAGGGGTGAGATTCCCGTGGGCTGCTGCCAGCAGCCATCCGTTGGCTCATTTTTTGATTTTTAAGAAAGGGGATTTTTACGATGCAAGCGAAAAAGACAAACCCTGAAAAAACAAAAAATCCAGAGATGCTTACTCTGGATTCGACTTATCGTATTGGCAATCGCTCCTTTATCGTTGAGCCAGTGTTCAAAGAAGAAAGCTCCCAGACCTTAGGAGAAGTTCTTCTCCGGCTGATGAAATCCGAAAGCGAAAAATTATAATGACCTTTCGGGAGGCAGCGGACAGAGAAAGCGGATTGTGTTATAATATAGGTGTACAAGTGAATTTGCTATTCGACTGTCCCAAGAAAGGAGCGAGTATGAAACAGTCGAGTAACAAGAAATCCCGTGAAGCAACCGCTTTTCTCTATGAGCGTCTTTCCCGTGATGATAATTTGGAGGGCGAGAGTTACAGCATCGTCAACCAAAAGAAACTGCTCACCAAAGTTGCAAAGGAAAAAGGCTATACCAATCTGGTTCACTTTCTGGATGATGGCATTTCCGGCGTGACCATGAACCGTCCCGGTTTCGTTGAAATGATGCAGCAGCTTGAACAAGGGAAAGCCGCCGCTGTGTTCGTCAAAGACCTTTCCCGTCTGGGCCGAAACTATATTGAGGTCGGACGGCTGACAGAAGAATTTTTCCCGGACCATGACATCCGACTTGTTGCCGTTTCGGACAACATCGACACGGCCGAGGGAGAAAACGAACTGGCACCCATCCGAAACCTGTTCAATGAGTGGTATGCCCGCGACATCAGCAAGAAACGCCGTATCAGTAATAAAATCAAAGGCAACTCCGGCGAACCGATGGGACTTCCTCCCTATGGGTATATCAAGGACCCGAACAATCCCAAGCATTGGGTCATTGATGAAGAAGCTGCACAAGTTGTCCGGCGCATTTTTGATATGACGTTGGAGGGCTTTGGCACAGAACAGATTGCCACCCAGTTTGAAAAGGAAGGCATCCTGACGCCGCAGGCCTACTGGATTCAGAAAGGCATCGGCCGTCCCGGAAGGAGCAAGATACGCCCCGCCACCAAGTGGAATGGCTCCACGATTACCCATCTTCTGTACCAGCAGGAGTATTGTGGTGATGTTCTGAACTTCAAGACCTACTCCAAGTCCTACAAGAACAAGAAGCGGATTCATAACGACCCGGAAAATTGGGTGGTGTTCCAAGATATTCACGAACCCATTATTGAACGTGCCGTGTTTGAGCAGGTACAGCAGAAACGTGGAAAGATGCGCAAACGCCGTACCAGCAACGGAGAACACAATATGTTCTCTGGCTTGCTTGTCTGCGCAGACTGCGGCTGCAATCTGCACTTCCACTTCAATCAGGGCAACCCGGAAATCAAGTATTTCAACTGCTCCAACTACAAGGGCAACCGTGGCACCTGCCAATCCACCCACTACATCCGGGTAGACTTTCTGGAAGAAGTGGTGCTGGGCGAAATTCGGCGGCTGACCAAGTTTGCCAGCCTCTATGAGGACGACTTTTTGAAAGCTGTTATCGGGCACTCCCAGCAGGCAGACGAAGCCGACCGCAAGCTGAAAGAGAAAGAGTTGAAAGCACTCCTTGCCCGTGATGAAGAACTGGACGGCCTCTTTGGGCGCATCTATGAGGACAATGTTTCCGGCAAAATCTCTGACGAACGCTTTTCCAGAATGTCCCGGAGATATGAGGACGAGCAAAAGGAGCTGACCGAGAAAATCAAACAGCTCCGCTCCGAAATCGAAAAGAAGAGCAGCCGCACCATGACAACGGATATGTTTATCAGTCTGGTTCGCAAGTACACCAGAGCAAAAAAGCTGACACCCCGGATGCTGAATGAACTGGTGGAAAAAATCGAAGTGTTCGATGCAGAAAAGGTCAACGGCGTGTGGGAGCAGCGGCTCCGCATTCACTACAACTGCGTGGGCACCATCGAGATTCCAAGCGCACTTCCTTTGCCGACACCCGATGTGTCGGTGAATACAAGAAAAGGCGTAGTTGTGAACTACGCCCCCTGTGATGTCGCTATTTAGCAAATAAAAAAGACGAATGCTCTTTGACAGCTAAATGCTGTAAGAACATTCGTCATGGTGCGATGGAAGGGACTCGAACCCCCGGCCTACTGATTCGTAGCGCACGCCGGGCGATTCCCTCAATTTTTGGAAGTTACGCTTTAACGTCATTTATCAGCGATACATCGCAAGTTTCGAGCTTCGAGTTTCTGCACTCTTTGTCCGATTTTGCAACGATTTGCACCCTTTGCACGTTTTGAAACCGTGCAAAAACCGTGCAGAAACCGTGCACTTACTCTCAGACAAATGAAAAATCGACTTATCCGACAACGGCTTGACGGCATTGGTTTGAGTGGCCAATCATCAAAATCAAGACTTGGAGGATATGACTATGACAAAATTGCTTACCTGCCGCTACAACATGGACACCAACCGGGTGGAAGCCCGGTTCGAGGATGGCACCACTCTTGCCATTGACTGCATCGCCGTGGAGGACGAGTACGGCCATACCCCGGCACAGCGGGCAGAGCTGGACTGGCTGCTCTACAACAAGCCCTTGGAGTATGCCCAGATGGTGCTGAGAGGGGAGATGGAGCACTATCTTTCCCTTGGGTGCGAACACGGCAGGCTGGAAGATTGACCGTCAACTTCCATAAAGAACATGATGCCCACCAGCCTATGGTTCTTGCCATAAGCTGGTGGGCATCGCTATATCATCAGAACAGGGAAGCGTACAAAACCGGCACTTGCAGCCCTGCTGCGCCCTCATTAATCACGAAAACGAGATTTTTGAAGGGCTGATTTTACACGAAATCAAGAACTTTTACAATTCGAGCCAGCAACAATAACGCATACGGATCAATGCAAACAGCCTATTTCCTCAAAATTTCAGAATTACTTTTATACGAACCATTGCAGATTATGCACAAATGGCCTATAATATAAATAGGCGAGTGGACGTCATTCCGCTGGTGAAGCTGACACCTAAAATCCGATTTGATACAGGACGTAAGAGCCTGAGGTTGGCGGACAACGATAAAATCAGTCGCTATGGGACATCGGACAGCACTACGGTGTTGTAGGTGTCCCTTTTATTTTGTAAAAAAGCAAAGTTTCTACGCCAACCATTTTTGCAGATGTGCGATTTTCTCTACAGCAAAAATATTTTTAGTAGTCACATTGATCTTTCTGCTTTTCAGGTGTACAATCAAAACGAAGCGGTTCGCTGCACCATTCATAACTATTCCAATCGGAGGTCTAATATGAATTCTGAAATGCTGGGCATTAGTTTTCTTCAAATTGCACTAGGCAAAACTGACCATCTGGTCGCTCATATCAACACCAACGATAAAGAGCCTTCTTGGGATGGTGACGTTGAAGTATACAGTAAAGCTGGTCATGTTCACGCTAAATCTGATCTTCTTCTCAAAGTCCCCGTTCAGGTCAAAGGGCATTGTAAGCCAAACTTAAAAAAGAAAAGCATCAAATACTCTATTCAATATGCAGATTTAAGAAACTATTTGTACGTTGGAGGAACCATCTTTTTTGTTGTTTATGTCAACGATTCCGGTGACAGAGCCGCTATATACTATGTAAAATTGCTTCCGTATGACTTAAAAAAATATCTAAAGACATATGACGGAACTCCTTACAAGGAAAAAAGTATAGAATTAAAGGAATTTCCTAAAAAGAAAAACGATATTACTGATGTTTTTCTTGATTTTGTTCATCATATGAATCTACAACGTGCTGCAATCAATAGCGCTCCTATTTCTTTTGATTCCTTACGCTCAGAAAGTCCATCTCAACTTTCCAACATACAACTCACTATTGGGTATTCCGCCATAAATCAAAATTACGAATTTCCTTTTGACTATTTCTTTACGCACGACACATATATTTATATCAAACAGCCCCATGATATAGAATTACCTGTCGCTCACCTAAAAAATGTTGACACTGTAGAATACACGATGAATGCACCGATTAGTGTTAAATCAAACGTATTTTTTGACCACTACACTGTTTCTCGGACCAAGACATCAGCGACCATAAAATTCGGTGCAGATATTCGTCAAGTTTTGCAAGCAGGCACACAAGCAAAACCGGATTTTCATTTTTCCTTATCAGGCTCTCTTTCTGAGCGCATTAGAGACGCTCGCTTTATTCTTGCTGTTCTGGATGCACAGCAATATGAAATAAACGGTGGAGTACTGAACTTTAAAAGTGCATCCTTCAATAACTCTGGCTTTGTTGACCGCTCCGTTATAAAAAGTCAGCTTGACTTTATGCTTAGCATGCAAAAGACCCTAAATCTTCTTCATGTGAAAAAAGATTTAAACCCGAATCTCATTGATACTTCCAGTCAAAATAATCTTAATATTTTGAAAACAGCTCTTTTAGATAAAAAAGCTGTTAAATTAGTTCCATACGATTCTATTTTTAGACCATGCCGCATTGCAAATCTCAATCTTCTTTTGTGCACCATTCCCATCGAAGGCACAAACGATTTCTACGACATTTATGACTTCAACCAAGCTCCTATATCTTTCAAAAGTAAAGATTCTTCTAATAATGATATTCCTTTTTCTTATTTCGTTTTACTGGATCGGGATATAATAAATTGGTGCGATAATATAAACTACGACAGCATGATAGACTCTATTAAAGCCATTCCTTTATCTGTAGAATACTCACAAGCTGTAAATACGCTCATTCTTGAAATGCTTCACGCTTATGATTCCAGTGATTCCTCCAAAGAAGATATTCTTTTGGCTGCTATAAAAATCACCGATTGGATTCGTCAAACTGATATGCATTCTTCTCCGTCAGCTGCAAAAATCAACTACTATCAAGCTATCAAACGTTCTCGTCCATTGACTAGTGATGAACAAACGGAAGTATTATCTATTGTTGAAACAGAAAGACAAGACGAATCCATTTATGTTGGTGCATACCTTCTATTGGATAATATTGTTGCCGCTAAAGTTCACTTCAGCAAGCTCTCCAAAGAATCACAAGAAGCTTTCAAAAAATATCCAATTTATCGCTTCATGCAGGATTCGCAATAAGGTTTGCTTCTTTCAGCAATCCATGGATGTTTCAACTTGCTGCTCTGTTACTTCTCGAATTGTTTCAATACATCCATCTGTATCCTTCAGCACTTCCTTTTCCCAGAAGTGAACAGGATACCAGTCTCTCGCTCTTAAATCCTTATCGTTCCGAACGTCCCGTGCGATATTCTCCTCGATTTTGGCTATCCAGTATTCCCGGTTGCGCTTTAGTTTTTGCTTGCGTATTTCCCAGTTCTGACCATGCCAAAACTCACCATCCACGAAGATGGCGATGCGGTACTTCAGGATAGCAATATCAGGCGAGCCGGGAAGTCGCTTGTCATTCAATCTATATCGAAAGCCAAGGTGCCATAGGCGTTTTGCTAAAAGCACTTCGGCTTTTCCTTTTTTCAAGTGAACACGAGACATTCGCTCGGATGTTTCCGGGGTCGTATCATACGATTTAGGATGTTTCATCTTCTTTTTGATTTATGTCCAACCCAATCAGCCACATCGGAACTTTCAAAAGCTTGCCATTCTTCTCTAAAAATTCGGACGTTTTCTCGTAATTTACAATTCCATCGCTTAATTTTTCTGCAAGATTTCCTGTGGCTGTAATATAGATGTAGTAATCAATGGAAATTCCTTGCTCCGTTGCATTTATCAATCTTTGGATATCATGTTCTAAAAGTGCCCAATTTCCAAATTGAATTTCCCCTACGACAGTTAATCTTTTCTTTTCAGTCCTATAAGTCGTTCCATACGGAACAGTTATTTTTGATAGTTCTTCCTTCCATTCTTTTGCAGGCATATTCAAATCTTTATAAGCATTTTTTAATCGTTCTTCTCCGTTATAGCATCCGCGCTCTCCAACAAAATAATTTCTAATTTGCGCAATATTATATTTTTCATCATAAAACGAAAAATCAAACCCTTCGATACCTTTATGAGAAAATCCGTTATAAACCACATGGGTTTCTTTACGAACTCCAGGAATACAAAGATTGTTTCTAAGAGCTTTGTTTAACTCGTTTGCATTTATTCCGCTCTGCTTATTTTTTCTTGATTTAGCAGTCAATTCGCAGTCGCACCGCAACCATTCGCGTATTTTTTCTTCCAGAGCTTCCTGTTTTCCATCTTCCAAAAAACGCAGCATTAAATTTCCGTTATTATAGTACTGCTCCGATTTTATTTCCAACTTATACTTCATATATAAATCCTTTTTTAGTTCTCAATTTGACTTCTCACATAGCTATTATTCAGCCAGAAACACTGCTTCGTCATAGAACCGCCAGTAGGCAGGGGAGCGGTGTCTGTACTGTCGATTCCATGCGGACGTACATGAGCCACACGGCTCTCGGATGCTTTTGGCAGGTTATTGCAGTTCCGACCTCTAGAATCCTTCCAGACATGGACACCTTCTCGCAACGTATCCACCGTACGCTGCCACACGCGATGTACTTCTTCCAAATCATCAGCTGGGATGTTCCAGAACTTTATCCGCTGGAAGTAGCACTCGCCATCCTCTGTTTTCTGAAAAATGATGAACAGGAACTTCGTTGGCGCGAGGAGATTATAGAGCGTCGATTCCTCCCACGTTTCGTTCATCATTGCACAGAAGTTCATCACAGGGAAGGACATACTTTCCTTTATCGTGCCGTTCGGCTCTATAGCGATTGTCTTGGGAACGATGGATGCCTTTTGGAACTCATCCGTACTTGCCAGCCTGCCTTTCAAGCCAAGCATAGCAGCCAGCAACAGCTCATTGATATTCTTTGCCGTTGATGTTATCCCAAACTGCGCTTTCAACTCTGTACAGCTCTTTCCGATGTAGGGACGCAGCATCTCCTCAAAGCGTTCCTCAAAGGTGCCAGAGCGCAGTAGCGCCGGGTCTTTGATTATCTTCTCGCAAGGCTCATCGCCAAAGATATACCGCCGCAGAATCTGTGTCATATAGCTGGACTTCAGCGAATATGCCCGCTTCATTGCAGGGATAGGGCTGAACGGCTGCGACCGGGTATCCTGCGAGTTGCGTCCTTTCGGACACGCTGCCAAGTACATGGTATCACCCTCGCTGATCAGGTGAGCCTGACCAGCTTTGATCTTGTCCATAAGGATCTTCCAGTCGTTGCGGATGACCTCCAAATCCTCGTCTGGGAACTGGAAAAGCACCGATTTGTCGATGGTGAAATCGACTTTGGGTACACCGTCCTTGTGTTCATAGGACATCAGGAGCATACAGGCGCACTTCGTCCAGAAAGCACTGGTCTCAAAGGTCTTGCCATACTCCTCTTCGTAGTTCAGCATATCGCAGACCAGACGCTCTTTGGCCTGAATGCCGCGAGGTGTCCGGCGATAGGGAGTAACCTTCAGCTCCACGCCTGCTTCTTCAAAGTCCGGGGCGGGTTTGCTGTTGGGTTTGTATCCGAACCAGCTTTCTTCTATCACTGTGCCGACTGCACCTTTACCCGTGGCGATACGCCCGGTCTTGTCGATCTCGCCCAACGTTTTACCTATCGCCTCCTGTCCACGAATGAGAACTTCCTGCTTAGTCTTGTACGTCCGCTGCTCCATGATTTACCCTCCAATTTTAGGGGTTGATCTTTTTTCGGCTTTCCGCTATAATGATTTCAGGTGGAAAAGATCAAAACCCACAAAATTGGAGGTTGATCTTTTCATGAAAAAAGTGTATACTTATGTTTAAGTATATCACAGAACGAGGTGTTATGAAAGTGTCAGCAAATAGCGATATCCGTGTTGTCGAGCTATTTGCCGGCGTTGGCGGTTTCCGCGTTGGATTAGAACGTTGTTCCGAAAGATTCAAAACGATTTGGGCAAACCAATGGGAACCCGGCCAAGCTGGTCAATGGGCTTATAAGTGCTACAGCAAGAACTTTGGCGAAGATTCCCACTGCGTGAACGCAGACATCGCCACTGTCATCGACCAAGTGCCGCCGCACGACCTTCTGGTGGGCGGTTTTCCCTGTCAGGACTATTCCGTTGCCAGCACAGGTGCAAAGGGCATCGAGGGCAAGAAAGGCGTGCTCTGGTGGTCTATCTATAAGATCATCCAGAAGAACCATCCGAACTATGTCCTGCTGGAGAATGTGGATCGTCTGCTGAAGTCTCCGGCATCCCAGCGTGGCCGCGATTTCGGTATCATCCTGAAGTGCTTGCAGGAAGAAGGTTATGGTGTCGAATGGCGCGTCATCAACGCCGCCGATTATGGCTGGGTGCAGCGCAGACGGCGCACCTTTATCTTCGCCTTCAAGAATACCACCAACCAATACAAGCACCTGACCTCCTATCTTGCTGAAGGGGAGAACAAAGACCGCTCTTGGCTAACAAGCGAGGGCTTCTTTGCCAATGCTTTTCCGGTCTATTCCGAATTGGCAGACCCTAAGAAGATCACCAATGTGGATTTTACCGAGTATACCGATACTGTCGATGTGACCAAGCGGTTCAAAGCCGCTTTCTACAACTGTGGTGTGTTATACAACGGTAGTATCCTTTCGCTGGAAGCTGTTCCGCAGAGCAAGGAGCCGATGACGCTCAACGAGATCGTGGTCAACGGCGATGTGGACAAGAGCTACTTCATCGAGGACGAGGATCTGGAAAAATGGAAGTATATGAAGGGTTCCAAGACCATTGAGCGCACTTCTAAGACCGGCTTTTCCTACACCTTCTCCGAAGGGCCTATCGCATTCCCTGACCCTCTCGACCGTCCCGGACGCACGATGCTCACCAGTGAAGGCACCAAGAACCGTAGCTCCCATGCAATCACCGACCCTAAGACTGGAGAACTGCGTATCCTGTTGCCGGAAGAATGCGAACGCATGAACGGATTCCCGACCGGCTGGACAGATACCGAGATGCCCGAGCGTCAGCGTTACTTCATCATGGGCAATGCACTCGTTGTTCCTCTCATCACGGAAATGGGCAAGCAGTTACTGAATATCCTATAACTCAAAACCAAGGCTGCATCGTCAGCCTTGGTTTTTATGCTTTCTATCTGTATTTTGCGAGGTACCTGTCATGGAGCAGATCCGTGTCGTTGAGCTTTTTGCCGGAGTCGGTGGTTTCCGTCTTGGACTGGAACAGGCATCTGCCAACTTTCAAACCGTCTGGGCAAACCAGTGGGAGCCATCCATGCAAGCTCAATTTGCTTTTGATTGCTATGAACGGCATTTTGGGCATCGTCCAGAACACGTTTGCCAGAACATCGTGACCGCCAAAGAGGGCATCCCGCCCCACGACCTTTTGATAGGCGGCTTTCCCTGTCAGGACTACTCCATCGCCAAGAAAGACGCTCGCGGGATAGAAGGGAAGAAAGGTGTCCTCTGGTGGGAGATAAATACCATCCTGCAAACTCATCGGCCCCGCTATGTCCTTCTGGAAAATGTTGACCGCCTTATCAAATCACCAGCATGGCAAAAAGGCCGCGACTTCTCTATCATCCTGCGGTGTTTCTACGAGGCCGGATACGCCGTCGAATGGAGGGTCATAAACGCCGCCGACTACGGCGAAGCACAGCGCAGACGGCGGACTTTCCTTTTTGCATTCCGAAATGACACAGCTCTGTTCCGAGAAGCTGCCGAAGGCATCTGTGTAAGTGGACTAAAAGCCGCCCACCGACTGCTCCTGCAAGATGGCTTCTTTGCGCCGAGCTTTCCCTTGTATGGATTTGAACGGAAATATAGCGAGGGCTGGCTTGATGAATTCCAATATCTCGACCTGAAGGATCTGTCCGCCAAACAGTCTTGCCATTTCTATGATTCCGGGCTGATGGTCAATGGACGGTATTATTCGGTCGAAAGTATCCCAGTTCAGTTCCCATATCGTCCGCTCTGCTCCATTCTTGAGGATTGTAAGCCTGACAAGAGGTACTTTCTCTCTGCTGTCGATATGGAACGCTGGCAATATCTCAAGGGTGCGAAGCACGAATTACGCCATCGAAAAAATGGAGTGCCCTATTTCTTTTCCGAGGGAGCAATGGCGTTCCCTGATAGGCTGGATCTGCCATCGCGCACCATGCTGACCAGCGAGGGTACTGTATCGCGCAGCTCTCATGTAGTTGTTGACCCACAAACGCAACGGCTGCGCACCCTAACGCCCATCGAATGCGAACGGCTCAACGGATTTCCAGATAACTGGACAGCCGGGATGCCGGAACGAATGCGCTATTTCACGATGGGAAACGCGCTTGTCGTTCCTCTGGTCAAGGCAATGGGCAGGCGAATCACCGCCTTGGCAGAGATTGACCAGAGCAGTTGATGGGCGTTTCCTCTGGGTTTCCAAAGGGGCCGCAGCATCCCTTTGGCACACGACTTTGCTTGCAAAGTCTAGTGTGTTACACCTTGGTTCCGGCTGATGCGGAAAAGGGGCTGCGAGAGACTCCGGCAAGCACCTGTTCTGTGGCAGAAGGATGAGCGGATGGGCACGGTCTTTGACGATCTCTGCCTGCCCAGCTCAAGCTTGCAGAGGAACCAACGGTGTACATTCCCCCGTCCTGCCGCAGCAGCGTTCCCCGCCCTGTATTAGTAGCACTCTTTGTCGTTTCTTCGAATAATATTTCCTGCAAAGGCTATGCATCCCATGGTTTTTGTAGTATTATTTTTTCATAGCCCATCCACCCCATCAAAACGACAAGGAGGCGACTCGTGTTATGATCTATCGGAACGACCCCTATCTTGATGCCCAATTCCAAAAGGCTGTCCGAGCTGCCCATGACCAAGACTGGGATGCATTTGAACGCTTCTCATTCTACGATGCCAAGATGATGGAAGATCTGCTATACGTCTGCGAGGATTTTATGCCTCTGGAAGCCAAGTGCAGATTTGCCTTGGAGCACTACGACAACCATGGCGACCACTCTGCCATCATCCGAAAGTATGTCCGCCGTGCAAGGATCATCCGTCCCGAAAACTGGCGCAACGCTCTACCGGAAAGCGTAAGAGATCTCGATACCTTCACTGTCTACCGCGGCTCTATCAGCAGCATCGAGCGGACACCGTTCTCGTTATCATGGTCGCTCTCGTATGATATTGCTGAGTGGTTCGCACACCGCAACGAACTGTTTTATCCTCACGCTTCCATCCATGTCTATCAGGGCACGATCAAAGCCGACAAGGTGATTGCATATCTGAATGAACGGGAGGAATTTGAGATCGTACAATATCGCAACGTCAAAGACGTTCAGGAGATCACTCCGCTGCGTGGGTACAGCCCTCAGTACGAAAAATATCTTGCTGGACGGTCGCTGAGCCTCAGTGAACGGGAAAAGAGCAAGCCATACTTTGACGAATGGTATCGGGCACAGAATCCGTGATCACCGTCTGTGTTTACCGCGCATTCCCGCTTTTGTGCGGTGCTTCAACATAGAGGATTTGTTGAACACCCGCAGCAGGGTCATCTGTTCTTCTTTCGTCAGCTTGGAATAGTCGATGCCGATCTGTCCCATCAGGACATTTATCTTCTTTTCCAACGGTGAACCTTCAAACTTCTGTGCATTTTCAAGCTGCTTCCTCGCTTGCTCGATGGCTGCGCCGTCCGACGTGGTCTTATCGGTCCCATGCGCCGCTTTGATCTGCTTCAGGATCGCCGCCAGCTCATCATAGAGGATCCGCCCGAAATATTCATCCTCGTCGATCTGCGCCGCTTTCAGCGTCCGCATGGTCAGGTCCTCTGTATCGGCATGGTATCGCTTTTCCAGCTCCTGCCGGGTGGCTTCTACCATGGCATTCATATCCCGGATGCGGTCACTGACCAGACCATCCACACAGATCTCAAGGTCGGTCATCCACCGGGCAAAATCGGGATGTTCCAGAAGCTCGCACAGCAGCCGATGATTGAATTTTCCATTCCTTAATACGTCCACTGCGCCATCGCTCAGATGCAAGTCCGAAAGGACTGCATCTGGGCGTTTTTTGTTTTCCGTCCCACCCAGCAGGTAGTCGGTGGTCACGCCATAAAACTCAGCCAGTGTTGTCACGGCGTAAATGCTGAGGTCGGTCACGTCGTCGCTCTCGTATTTCGACAGCGCCGATTTGGACAGGCCCGTCTGCTCTGCCAGAGCTTCTAGCTTCAGATTCCGCTCCACACGCAGGTCTTTGAGCCGTTCTCCCAGTGTCAGCTTGATGTTCATGGTCGCACCTCCGATGTTTTTTGCACAGTATACCACTTCCGGCGGTCCCTGTCCATAAGCGTGGAATTTTGCAGTTTCTGCACCTGTTTTCCGACATTATGGATATACGGCACAGCGGCCATTGCGGTGCTATCCTATAGACAGAAAGAAAACATATTAACTCCCCGGCAGCGAACATATTAAGGGCTTCCCGCGAAAGCCCTCTGAAATATCTTTCATAACAGGACCTTGACAACAGAATGACCGTCCGAACTGCCCAGACCGCCAAGACCTCCCATCGGGGGAGCGAGCGCCCTGCATGGGGCCGACACAGAGTCCAAAAAGATTTCCTGTCGGGAGGCAGCAAGGGAGAACGGCTTCACCGAAGTTCCCATTTGGGGGATACCGGTGATCTTGAACGTGGCAGGGATCAAAATGATCCGTGCCAAAACCTTTGAGCAAAGGAGAAATTTTGAGTTTATATCAAAAGATCAAGTCCGCCATCACCGTCCAACAGGTCGGCGAGATGTACGGCATGGAGCCCGACCGCCATGGCATGGTGTGCTGTCCGTTCCATTCTGACAGCGACCCCAGCATGAAGCTGAACGACACCTATTATTACTGCTTTGGCTGCGGAGCCAACGGAGATGCCATCGACCTCACCGCCAAGCTGTTCGACCTGAACCCCCGGCAAGCCGCCGAGAAGCTGATACACGACTTCGGGCTTGACCCGGACAAGCCGCCCGCCAATACCATCGCCCTTACGCCGCCCAAGCGTGGCCTGACGGACGAGCAGTGGGCAGACATCGCCTACTGTCTGCGGGTGCTGACCGACTATCTCGACCTGCTGCACGACTGGCAGGAGCGCTACAAGCCCGCCACCCCGGAAGAACCGCTGGACGAGCGGTTCGTGGAAGCCCTCCACATGACCGAGACCATCGAGCACCTGACGGACTGCGTTGCATTTGGGACGCCCCAGCAGAAGGCCGTTGCCGCTGCACGACTGCTGTCCGGGTCGTACCTGCTGATGCTGGAGGAGCGCACCGACCGCCTTGCTCTGGCAAAGTGCGCCTGATAATTTATTCACCTGAAGTGGTGGGTCTCACGGTGAGACCCACCACTTCACTTTTCTAAAGGAGAACCACCCTATGAAGAAAAACATTTCCCGCAACCCCTTATGGCCGGACTGGTACAACGGCAAGAAGATCGATGAAGTCCAGTTTGGCCGTGCCTTTCTGGAACAGTGGCCGCTGAAATGCGTCAACGGTACGCTGTACACGCTGGACGGCCCGGTAGAGGACGAAAGCGAGATCAAGCAGCGCATCTTGGAGAACATCGAGGAATATGTCACCTCCGGCCTGTCCAAAAAGGTCACCAACATTCTGGAGACCATCAAGCTGCTGGCCTTTTCCGACCCGTTCCCCATCGAGCAGGACTGCATCCATCTCCAGAACGGCGTGTACCATCTGCCGGACGGCACCTTTCAGGAGAGCCGCCTGTTCTGCCAGAACCGCCTGCCGGTGAAGTACGACCCCAAAGCCCCCACCCCTGACCGCTGGCTGACCTTCCTGCACGAGCTGCTGGACGATGCCGACATCCCCACCTTGCAGGAGTATCTGGGCTACTGCCTCATTCCCAGCACCAAGGGGCAAAAAATGATGCTCATTGTCGGCAAGGGCGGCGAGGGCAAGTCTCGCATCGGGCTGGTGCTCAAACGGCTCATGGGAGATGCTGCCAGCAATGGCAGCGTCCAGAAGGTGGAGAACAACCGCTTTGCCCGTGCCGATCTGGAACGCCGCCTGCTGATGATCGACGATGATATGGACATGAACGCCCTGCCCAAGACGAATTATATCAAGACCATCGTGACCGCCGAGGCCAAGCTGGACTTGGAGCGCAAGGGTGTCCAGAGCTACCAGCGGGACATCTACGCCCGGTTTCTCTGCTTCGGCAACGGTGCGCTGACTTCGCTGTATGACCATTCGGACGGCTTCTTTCGCCGCCAACTTATCCTGACCACCAAGGACAAGCCTGCCGACCGCACAGACGACCCCTTCCTTGTGGAGAAGATGTGCGCCGAGTTGGAGGGCATCCTGCTCTGGTGTCTGGAAGGGCTGCACCGGCTGGTGCAGAACAACTTCCGCTTCACGGTCAGCGAACGAGCCGCCGCCAACGTGGACACCATCAAGCGCAGCAGCAACAATGTCATTGACTTCATGGAATCCGAGGGCTACTTCCGCTTTAAGGCAGACTACTCCATCAGTTCCAAGGAGTTCTACGACATTTATAAGCAGTGGTGCGAGGACAACGCCTGCCACAGCGTATCGGCAATCCGTTTCAGCGCAGAACTGCGCCAGAATGACCGCCGCTATAACCTTGAAGCCACCAACAACATCTACCTGCCCGGTGGCCGCAGGGTGCGGGGTTTTGTAGGCATCGAACCGCTTGTCCACCCCTGTCTGTAAAAAGTGCATTTTTTACGGAAGAAGTTCGTACAACCTGTACGGTCTGTACTTGTACGCACCCGTACGGAAAATAAAAGCAAATTAAAACGCGTTATCGTTTATATTTCGAATTTCCGTACACCGTACAGACCGTACGGGTTATTTGAAGTCCGTACAGATTTTTTGTACACCCCAAGAAGGAGCGTGATCTATGAAAGCCCAATATGGAATCCTGCGGTTCAAAAAGTACAAGGGGCCTGCCATCAGCCCCATCGAAGCCCACAACGAGCGCACCAAGGAGCAGTACGCCAGCAACCCGGATATTGATGTGAGCCGGAGCCGCTACAACCTCCATCTGGTGCAGCCGCAGGGCAGGTACCGGGAAGAAGCCGACCGCATGATCACGGCGGCTCACTGCCGTGTCCGCAAGGACAGCGTGCGGGTGGTAGAGGCTCTTGTCACCGCCAGCCCGGAGTTTTTCAAGGATAAGACCAACCGGGAGATCAGGGCGTACTTTGCGTACGCCCTGAAATTTTTGGAGGGCAGACAGCGCCCGGATACCTTTCTCTCTGCTGTTGTCCACATGGACGAGAAAACGCCCCACCTGCACCTCTGTTTTGTGCCCCTGACTGCTGACGGACGGCTGAGCGCGAAAGAGATCATTGGCAACCGCAAGAATCTTGTGAGGTGGCAGGATGAGTTCTGGCAGCACATGGTCAAGCAGTACCCGGAGCTGGAACGGGGGGAAAGTGCCAGCCAGACCGGGCGGGAGCACATCCCGCCCCGCATCTTCAAGGAGATGACCCAACTGACCAAGCAGAAGGAGCAACTGGATGCCCTGCTGGTGGGCATCACCCCTTTCAACGGCAAGAGCCGTGCGGCAGAGATCAGCAAGGTACTGGACAGCTATATCCCCAACGTGGCACGGATGAAGGACCAGCTGCGGAAGTACAACGTGGCCTTCACCAAGACTGCCGCCGAAAACGAAAAGCTGAAAGAGAAAAATAAGACGCTCTCTGCCTCGCTGGACAAAGCGAAGGAAGGGAGCGTCTTGAAGCGTCTGGAGGATGCTAAGCTGCGGCAGGACTATGAAGCCGCCCTGAAAACGCTGGACAGCATCCCGCCGGAGGTCATTCGATTTTATGAGGACCGCACGCAGGAGCCTGCGATGCGCCATGATAAGTAAGGAGAACTGCCTATGTGTGATAAAATGTACGAGAATGTGAAATCTTTAGATTATACGAAAAAGTTCTTGCGGTCGGACTCTGATCCGGCTACAATGGAGGTGGTCACTCGAACCAATGCCGTCAAGTCTCCGACCAACAGCCCTGAGACCACTAAGCTGGTGTACACGGTGAAGGAAGTCGCGCAGATGCTGGCCATCAGCCAGCGTGCCGCCTACAACCTGTGCAACAGCACCACCGAGTTCCGTGTCCTGCGGGCAGGCGGAAGCATCCGCATCCCGAAAGACAGCTTCGATGCGTGGCTCCACCGGGCAGCTTGATAAGGAGGCAAATCTATGGCATATATCACGAAACGCGGCAGCTCTTACAGTGTCCGCTACACCTATCAGGACGAGCACGGCAAGAGCTGCGACAAATGGGAGAGCTTTCCCACGAAAGAGGAGGCGGTAAAACGCCAGAAGCAGATCGAGCATGAGCTGGCGACCGGCAACTTCCTGATCCCGTCCACCGTGACAGTGGCAGAGTTTCTGATGGACTGGCTGCCCAAGCAGTGCAGCAAGCACAAGTGGGCACCCAAGACCTACCAGTCCAATCTGGCGCTCATCCAGAATCTCATCATCCCTTATATCGGGGAGATGCAGATGCAGAAGCTGCGGCCCTACCACATCGAAGCCCTGTACGACACCCTGAGCAAGACCCCCTGCGGGCAGTATGTGGGCGGGAAACGGCGAGACCTCTCGCCCAAGCAGCAGAAGCGCACCCTTTCCGGCACCACCCTTCACGAAGTCCACCAACTGTTGCACAATTCGTTCCTGTTGGCGGTGGAGTGGGGCATCCTCATCAAAAGCCCCGTCCCGGTGGAAGCCCCCAAAAAGACTACCCAAGAGCGCAACATCTGGGAGGTGGACGAGATGCGGGCAGCACTGGACAGCATGGAGGACCCCATCCTGCATCTGGCGGTGCACCTGACGCTGGTGGGTGCGCTGCGGGAAGGGGAGGTGGCAGGTCTGACCCCAGAGGACATCGACTTTGACGCCGCCAACGGCATGGGTACCTTCACCGTCAACCGTTCCATGCAGCGGGTGCAGAAGGACACGCTGGCACAGGTGGACAAGGGCTGCATCCTCCGCATCTTCCCGGACAAGCTGGAGGGCAGCAAGACCTTCCTTATCCTGAAGGACACCAAGACCGAAGCTTCCTGCCGCACCATCTTTATGACCGCCGCTCTGCGGGAGGAACTGAAGCAGTGGCTGGAACGCTTGAAACGGGAAGAAGCCCTCGACCCGGAGCGGTACCGCAACAGCGGGATGCTGCTGCGACTGCCCAACGGTCTGGCGGTGGAGCCGGTGCTCATCCGCAAAAAGTTCCTGAAATGGCAGGACGCACACCCGGAGTTCCCGCGCATCGTCTTTCACGGTCTGCGGTATTCCAGTGCCACCTACCAGTTGATGATCTCCGGCGGCGACATCAAGGCGGTGCAGGGGACCACAGGTCACGCCAGTGCGGATATGCTGGTGAACACCTACGCTCATATTCAGCAGTCCTCCCGTGTGGAGCTGGGCAAGAAGTTTGAAAGCGGCTTCTATGCCAAGCCCGACACCCCCAGCCCGCAGGCTGTACCCGCCGCAGGCGAACCCACCATCTCCATGACGGCTCTTTTGGAATTGCTCAAGGATGCCGACCCGGAAATGAAGGCAAAGCTCCGCCTAGCCCTGCTCACCTGATGCAAAAAAGGGCACTGATTGCAATGCAATACAGCGCCCTACATAATCGGACATGGATAACACCCACCGTGCAAAAACCGTGCAGAAACCGTGCACTCGTGGCTAACAAAACAAAAAAGCCATGAAATCTTTCGATTTCACGGCATTTTCTGGTGCGATGGAAGGGACTCGAACCCCCGGCCTACTGATTCGTAGGAACCGAATGGCGCATTTTATCCATTTCATCATTTAACGCTAAAACGTCATTTTAATCGAATTAACGTTACTTTGCCGTTGTTATTCTGTTGCATCCTTTGCATTGCTTGCACGTCTTTGCACCTGTTATCCATCCTTGCGATGTGCAGAAAATGTGCAAAAGTGTGCAGCGCCAAAATCAGCCCGGCAAAACAGGCTGTTTCGCACAGCCCCAAAAGCTGGATTTCAACGGTATTTATTGTGCAAAATCTTCCAGTTTTATCCAAACAACAATCTTACATGAGACACCGGTTCTATGGCAGGGTTTAGGACATCCGAACAGACACCGTTTGATATAGAAATGAGGTTCACCATGAATAAATTGCTTACCTGCCGCTATAACATGGACACCAACCAAGTGGAAGCCCGGTTCGAAGATGGCACCACTCTTGCCATCGACTGCATCGCCGTGGAGGACGAGTACGGCAACACCCCGGCACAGCGGGCAGAACTGGACTGGCTGCTGTATAATAAGCCCTTGGAGTATGCACAGATGGTGCTGGGAGGGGAGATGGGGCACTACCTGTCGCTGGGATGTGACCATGGCAGGCTGGAGGACTGAGCCGCAGAAAACGCGCGGCAAAATCGCTAATCGCGCGGCGCGCGTTTCTCAGCGCAAATTCAGCGCAAACCATACCAAGTCAGCGTAAATTCAGCGTAAATCCCAGAAAGTCAGCGTAAATCACCATTTACCATATAAATGATGCCCGCCCATCTGTGGAAAAGCCAGAGTGGGCGGGCATTCTGCATTTTCAGACCGACTGGAACCCTTTGCCGATGATCTCGCTGGAGTTAACGATGGTCAAAAAAGCCTCCGGATCCTCCCTGCGCAGGAAATCCCGCAGCAGCCCTGCCTGCCGCCGGGTCAGCGCCACCATGATCATGGTGCGGGGCTCGCCGGTGTACACGCCGGTGGCGTCCTGCTGGGTCGCTGTGCGCCCCAGTGTTTCCGTAACGAAACGCCGGATGGGCTCCGGCCTTGAGGTGATGACCGTACACACCTTGCGGAGGTTCAGGCTCTCGATGGCGGTATCCACGATGGTGCTGCGCCCGATGAGCCCCAGCACGCAGTACATCCCGGTCTGCGGGCCGTAAATGCAAGCCGCAAACAGCACCGTGCCGATATCGCTGAGCAGAAGAGCCCTGCCGATCTCCACCTTGATGTACTTGTGTAAGATCATCGCCACGATCTCGGTTCCGCCGGTGGATGCCCCGATGTTGAACACAATGCCGCTGGCAAGGGCCGGCAGCGCCACCGCAAAGCACAGCTCCAGCAAGGTGTCATCCGTTAAAGGCTGGGACATGGGAAACAGCTTTTCGCACATACTGGAGTAAAAGCTGAGCATGAAGGAGGAGTACAGCGTCCATCCCATGGCCTTTATCCCCAGAAAGACGCAGCCCAGCACATCCAGCACCGCATTGGTGATCCACATAAAGGTGCTGACGCTCAACGCCGGAAAGCAGGTAGCCAGCACAACGGAAAGACCTGTGGTGCCGCCAAATACAAAGTGGTTGGGGGCGCAGTAAAAGTTCAGTGCCGCCGCACAAATGATCAGGCTCAGATTCAGCAGCAGAAAAAACCGTGCGCCGCTCCACAGCTGTGCCGGGGTCAGGTTTTTGCACAGACCGTTCTTGATCGCTTCCATCTCAGTCCAGGTGCTCCGCCACATCCATCAGCTGGGTGATGATGCAGTCTGCGGCGGACTGGTCCAGCGGCTCGCCGTGGCGGGGTTTCAGCGCCAGCACCTTCAGTCCTGCTGCCTTTGCGGAGGCAATGCCTGTGGGAGAATCCTCCACCGCAATGGCCTTGTCTGCCGTCAGCCCCAGTGCCTTCAGCGCCTTGAGATAGATGTCCGGCGCAGGCTTATGGGCGGCGCAGTCCTCGCCGCTGAAGGCGAAATCCACCATCGCCTTCAGCCCGCCCTCCGTAAGCATCTTCATGATATCCGGCGCTGCGCTGGAGGACGCCACCGCCACCTTCAGCCCACGGCTGCGGAGCGCATTCATCAGTGGCTCTGCCTGCGGGTCGGTGAGCTTGTCATAGGGGGTGGGGCGAGCCTTGCGGTACTCCCGGTAAGCCATCAGCATCTCCTGACGGCGCACAGGGTCGTTGGGAACAAGCGCTTCCCAGATGGCTTTTTCGTTGGAGCCGATGAAGTTGCCCTCCGGGATAGGGATGCCGTTTTCCAGCAGAAAGTTTTTACGGCGGTTCTCGTAGTAGTATTCCGTATCCGCCAGCACCCCATCCATATCAAAAATCACTGCTTCAATCATTCTTCATTTCCCTCTTCATCAAAAAGGGGGAGGGGCAAGCCCCTCCCCCAAGCATGGGTCTATTGATCCCGGATGACCGCTTAGTACTCCAGCTTCCACATATAGCGGCGCAGGGTCAGCGGATGCTGACGGACGTAGGACAGCTCCTCAGCATAGACACGGAAGACAGCGGTGTGCATCAGCGGGTTGAAGTAGGTGATGACGCTGCTGTCCACAGCATTGCCCAGACCGTAATCCTTTGCATCCACCACGGTGGTCAGAGCATCGAAGCGGTGCAGGAAGGTCAGTGCGCGGGCATCCACGGGACGGGTCTTGCCATCGTTCATCAGCAGGATGAAGGGCACGTCCTTGTCCACGATCTCGAAGGGGCCGTGGAAGAACTCGCCGCTGTGGAAGGAGCCGGAGTTGACCCACTGCATCTCCATCATCAGGCAGATGGAGGTGGAGTAAGCGACCTCCATGGAAGCGCCGCTGGACATGACGTAAACGACGGGAGCGTCCTTGTACTTCTCAGCGAACTCCTTGGCAGACTTGCGGGCAGAGTTGGCAGCGTTCTCGGCAGCCTCGAACACGTTGGTCAGGCCCTCGATCATCTTGTCGTACTTGTCGAAGCCTTCCACCTGCTGCAAGATCTCCACAGCCAGTGCCAGAACGTAGCCCATCTTTTCCAGCTTGGCGGCGTAGTTTGCCTCAAAGCCGTGGACGATGGTGTAGTCAGCTTCCTTGGTCAGGGCAGAACCGGCAGCGTGGGTAACGCTGACAACGGTTGCACCGGCGGCCTTTGCCACGCTGTTGGCCTTGACGGTCTCAGGGGTGCTGCCGCCCAGAGAAGCGGTGATGACCACGGTGGTGTCGCCCAGCCAATCGGGGGTATCGTAGTTGAACTCGTTGGCGGTGTAGTGTGCCACACGAAGCTTCTTGCTGCAGTTTGCCAGGAAGTACTTTGCGGGGTACAGCTCTGCCTTGGAAGCGCCGCAGCCAACAAAGGCCACGTTCTCCACGTTGTGCTTTGCCACGATGTCTGCCACGATGGACTTGACGTTTGCCAGATCAATGTTATACATAATGCAATCCTCCAAATTATTTTTCTTTTTGTTCTGATGAATCACAAATTACAGGCGTACGGATATCTATGTAAGCCGGAAACCCGGTTACACCAACAGACCAAGGGCGTTGATGGCAACACCGCCCACGATGCAGATGCCCAGCAGCCAGCCGGTCTTGACCTTTTTGCGGATCAGGGTGTACATCAGCATCACGATGCCAAGGTTCAGAAGGTTCGGCAGAATGCTGTTCAGCACATCCTGCAGCACCAGACCGGTGCTTGCGAAGGTGATGGGGGTGGTCAGACCCACCATGCTTGCCACCATGGCACCAATGACCATCAGGCCTACGATGCCACAGACGTACATCAGCTTGTCCATCATGCCGCCGTTGAGCTTGGTCAGGTACTTGCTGCCCATGGTGTAGCCCAGCTTACCGGCAAACCATGTAATCAGCACCGAGGGGACGATGGAGATGATCATAGCCAGAATGGGGCCCAGAACGCTGCCCTGCTGTGCCAGAGAGATGCCCAGACCAAAAGCGATCAGGCGGACAGTGCCCTGGAAGAAGGAGTCGCCCACACCGGACAGGGGGCCCATCAGCGAGGTCTTGACGGCGTTGATGGTCTCCGGGTTGAAGTTCTCACGGTCGGCGGCGTACTGCTCTTCCATGGAGGCAGCCAGACCCAGCGTAAAGGCACTGGTCTGCGGGGTGCAGTTGTAGAACGCCATCTCGCGCTCGTAGGCTTCCTTTTTGTGCGCCAGCTGCTCGGGGTCGTTCTCGTTGGGGTACAGCTCGTCCAGCGTGGGAGCGATGCCGTACAAAAAGCCCATGTTCATCTGACGTTCGTAGTTCCAGGAGGCCTGAATGTTCAGGGAGCGCCACATGAACTGGAAGTATTTCTTGAAGTCGCTGCGCTTTGCAGTCTTGGTTGCGTTGCTCATTTCAGCTTCCTCCTATCAAAGATCATCGTCATCTTCCAGCGGGTCGTAGTCCGGGTTGGCAGCAGCTGCACCGGCAGCGGCTGCGGCAGGTGCGCCCTTGCCATACTTCAGACCGGTCAGGATCACAGCCAGAATTGCGGCGAAGATCGCCACAGCGGTGACATCCAGACCCAGATAGCCTACAAAGAAGAAGCCCAGCAGGAAGTAAACGGTCAGATCACGGTTGAGCATGGTGGACAGCAGCAGGGCAATACCGTAAGCGGTAAGGAACTTACTGCCGAGGTTCAGGCCATCGGTCAGCCATGCGGGGATGAAAGCCACGATCTTCTGCACCAGATCCGTGCCGAAGTAGACGGACAGGAAGATGGGGATGAAGTACATCAGGCTGTACAGCAGTGTGCCCCAGACGATGTGCATGCTCCATGCCTTGCGGAACTTGCCTTCTGCAATGGCGTGGTCGGCAACGTGGGTCAGGTTGGACAGGATGGTGCGCATCAGCACGCCCAGCATCTGGCCCAGAACAGCGATGGGGATGGCCAGCGCCAGTGCAGTCTCGGCAGAAGCATCGGTCAGGATGGCAAAAGCTGCGCAGATGATGGCAGCCATGTTCATGTCCGGGGGTGCTGCTGCGCCGATGTTCACGATGCCAAGGCTCATCAGCTCGATGGATGCGCCAAGGGTCAGACCGGTCTGCAGATCACCCAGCAGCGCACCGACGATGGTGCAGGTGATGAGCGGACGCTCGAAGTTCATGCGGCCCAGAATGCGCGAGTCCAGAATACAGAACACGCCAACCAGACCCAGAAGCAGTGCGGTAACAAACATGGGTCAATTCCTCCTTCTTATCTCCTTACGATCAGATGTGATCGATGGGTACTACCTTAAAGGTGGGGGTCTGCTGGCTGTAGATCTTAATGCCCATATCCAGCAGCTTCTGGGTGTCGGCCTGCTCCTCCGGGGTCAGGAATACCGACTGGTCAAAGGCCACGGAGCCGGGCTTGTTTGCCACAGCGCCGTAGTTGATCTCTTTGATCTTGGGATATGCCTGGCAGAACTTGAGCAGGGCAGCGGTGTTGCCGAAGATCATCATGATCTTCTCGTCCAGCTGCTCCACCTTGGGCATCTTGGCGATGGCTTTGTCCACCGTGAAGATGTTCACCCGGACACCGGCGGGCTTGCTCAGCAGCAGGGCGGACTTTTTCATCTCGTCGTTGGCGGCGTCATCGTCCACCACGATGATGCGCTGTGCGCCCACATGGCCGGTCCACGAGAATACCACCTGACCGTGCAGCAGGCGGTAGTCCAGACGTACTAATTTGATCATAGGTCATCCTCCTCATCTTGGGCTGCGTTTTTCAGCAGCAGGTTGCAATCAATGATCTGAGCCTTGGCATCTGCAATGCACTCGGCCAGTTCGTCCTGTGTCAGGGCTTCGTCGTTGGAAGCAAGGGTCAGCACCAGAGAAGCGTTCATGCCGCAGATCAGGTGCACCGCCGGATACTCCGGCAACAGGGTCAGCATCTCGTTGTTCACGCTGCCGCCCATCACATCGGTCACGATGTACACAGCATCCTCTGCCGCAAAGCCATCCAGCAGCCGGCGTGCCGCCACCGTGATCGGCTCGGTCTCATCCCGCAGGGTAGCAAGGGCATAAAGGTTCGGCAGCTCGCCAAGGATCATCTGCACGGTGTCCTTCATTCCGGCAGACAGCCCTCCGTGCGAAGCAAGAATGATTCGGTTCATACGCACCCACGACCTTTCTTGTGTTTCCTTCATCTCTTCGGCGTCTGTATCGTCCTATTCGTTATAGACGTCATAATCGTCATGTACATATTACCACATTTCACACAGGCGTCAAGAGGTTTTGTCAAAATAATCTCAGCTTTGGTAACGTGCACAAAGCTGCGCCGTCATATTTTTGCAGTTTCACCAACAACCTTCCGTAGAACGACAAAAAGAGCGCCTCTTCCGCAGGGAAGAGACGCTCTTTTGGGACAGAATTCTGCCCTTAAAACTCAAACATATACCGGCTTCCAATGTAATACTGCCGCCCGATGCACAGCGGGTGGTCATATTGGTCATGGAAGTAGGCGTTCAGATACAGCAGCGGCTCGCCCAGCGAAAGGTTGAGCAGCTGTGCCTGTTCTGCCGAAGCCCGTACCGCCTCGATACGCTGGCAGGAGGTCGTCGCAGGGCGCAGCCCGGAGATGCGCTCAATGGTGTCAAACATGGAAACATCATTGAGGTTCTCGCTCATCAGGTTCTTATAAGGCTCGTAGGGCAGGAACAGGTTCTCCAGAAAAACCGGCTGACCATCGGCGGTGCGCAGACGCTGGATATAGATGAGCAAGGCTTCCGGGCCTACATGGAAGAAGGCTTCCTCATCCTTACGCACCGGCACGATCTGACGGTTCAGCAGCCGGGCACCCGGCACCATACCGTTTTCTTTGCAGGTCTCCGTAAAACTGGCAGCATTTCTGCCGCTGGTAAACTTGCGATGGATGCGGGGCTTACTGACAAAGGTGCCGCGCCCCTGCATTTTGACCAGATACCCTTCGGCGCACAGCTCTTCCACCGCACGGCGCACCGTGATGCGGCTGACAGAGTATTCTGCACTCAGTTCCGGCTCCGGGGGGATCTTCTCATTGGTTTTGTATTTGCCGCTCTCGATCGCGGCACGAATGTCATCCTTTACCTGCTGGTAAAGCGGGACGACAGCACTATCATTGATTGCCATGAAATACCTCACTCTCAAATTGAGTATATCGTTATAAACATTATATTCATCTCATGGCTATGATAGTGCATATTCCGCGAATTGTCAAGTAAAACCTGCGAGCTGTTTTTAGTGCGAGGTGACAAATGCACCCCGTTCTGCGCAGGGCACCCCATTTTCCAGTGCCCTGCCGGGAAGAATCCAAAGGCAACACCGCGCAATGCCATAAAAGAAGTATTCAATCAGCTTCATAAGTCCTACTATCACTGCTTTACTGCAATAAAATTTGCAAAACCATCTTGACGCGCTCCGCAATCCATGATACCCTTTATCGCAAATCCCACCAAATTTGTAGAAAAATACAGAGTGGCGAGGATTTATTCTCCGTGAAGATTTTTACCGCCCCGCAACACACCCGATTCATTTTGCCGCCGATTCACCCGACAAAATCATCGCTGCGCTGCGTGGGCGGTATTTTTCTTTTTTACAAATAAAATCTTATGTAGTTGTTCAATCTTCCAAAATTTGTTTTTAGTTGTTGACTGCACAACCGCAAAGTGTTATTCTTGTGCTTGAAAGAAGCAGGTTGTAGTGTCCGCACTGCGTCCGGCTTTCTTCATACTGTACCTTGAATCCTTCATAAGCCGTCTGAACGAGATACTGTGCCATGACCTCACACTTTCTGTGGGCGAGCCGGACAACGCCGCTGCAAAACAGGGGCAGGAACTGCGTTCGGTGTGAACGGTGACCATGAGCAGGGGCTTTGCCTTTTCACACGTTTTGCTCTGCAAAATTTTCAACGTGCATTGCGGTTCGACTTCTGAAATTTTCAGTGTTGCACGGAAAGGGCGAAAGCAAGTATCGACCTGTGGCCACAAATTTTCAATGCTTGAAAATGTTCTGTCACATGGTCTGTCACTTGTTGGGGAGTGCCTTCCCCAAACCCTGCTCCAGCGTTGCGCTGGTTTCAGCGCAAAAGCGGCGTGTCGCATTACATAGCCCTCTCCATCCCGGAGCGGGCATTTATCATTTTCACAGGAGGTCGAATATGACTGAAATGAAAAGTCCGAACGCACACGCACGAGAGAACCGCAATGACACGCCGCGAAAACGAAAGACACACATCATCAAAGTCCGAGTGACCGCAGAAGAAAAACTGCGGATCGCATACGCCTGCAAAGAACTCCACCTCACCCAATCCGAACTCGTCCGCCGCGTTCTGTACGGCGTGAACGTCAAGCACACCGTTGTGGTGGCGCAGGGCGGCGAGGATGCACTGGCGGCGCTTGCCGCCTTGTCTGCTCAGTGCAGCAAGGTGGGAAGCAACCTCAACCAGCTTGCACGGCACTTCAACTCCGGCGGCAAAGACACCGAGCAGCTCCGGGCGCAGATTCTGGAGGAACTGTCCGCACTCACGAACTTTCGGCTGAAAGCCGAAGAAACGGTTGGTGAACTGTATGGCAACCATCAAGCATTTGACCTCGAAAAACTCTAACTATGCCGCCGCCGAAAGCTATCTCACCTTTCAGCACAACGAGTACACCGGTCTGCCCATTCTGGACGAGAAAGGCAGACCCAAGCTGCGGGATTCGTACCTGCTCGACACCCTTGAGTGCGGCGAATCTTCGTTCGCTATGGCCTGCCTGATTGCCAATCGCAAGTACGGCAAGAACGGCAGGCGGGAGGACGTGAAGACCCACCATTATATCATCAGTTTCGACCCGAAGGACGCAGTAGAGAACGGCCTGACCATGGAACGGGCGCAAGCCCTTGGCTTGCAGTTCTGCAAGGACAACTTCCCCGGTCATCCCGCCATCGTCTGCACCCACCCGGACGGTCACAACAGTGCCGGGAATATCCACGTCCACATCGTCATCGGCAGCTTGCGTGTCCGCACCGTGGAACGGCAGCCCTTCATGGACAAGCCGTGCGACTGGGAAGCGGGCAAGAAGCACCGCTGCACCTCTGCCATGCTCCGGCACCTTCGTGTCGCGGTCATGGAGATGTGCGAGCAAGCCGACCTGAACCAGATCAATTTGCTGGAAGCCCAAGGCGACCATGTTTCCGAGCGGGAGTATTGGGCGCAGCGGCGCGGACAACGCCGTCTCGACCATGCCAACGCCAAACTTGCCGCCGAAGGGCAGCAGCCCACCCAGACCGTCTACCAGACCGAACTGGACAAACTGCGAAAGCAGATCTACGCTGTGCTGAACAAGACCACCACCTTCGAGGAATTTTCTGCATTGCTCATGCAGGAACACGGCATCGCCGTGAAGGAGAGCCGAGGCCGGTTGAGCTACTGCCCACCCGGCCGGACAAAGTTCATCACCGCCAAGAAACTGAGCAAGAAGCTGGAAAAAGAGCTGGTGCTGACCGCCCTCTCCCAGAACATCCAGCTTGCAACCGCCATCCAGCCCGCCAGCGAGAAGAAGCCGGATAAGATCAGGAAACTGGTTGACATTCAGGCGAACGTTGCTGCGGGCAAGGGCATCGGCTATGAGCGTTGGGCGAAAAAGTTCAACCTCAAACGCTGGTCGCAGACCTTGTGTCTCCTGCAGGAGAAAAAGCTGCTCAGTGAAGATGCCCTGAACCAACGCATTGCCGAACTGAAAACCCAGCACGACGATGCACTGGCGGTGGTCAAAGACATGGATGCCCGCATGGTCTCCCTCAAGGAGCTGCGCGGGCATCTTGTGGTCTATCGGCAGTACAAGCCTCTTGCACAGAAGCTCCAGACTGTGCGGAACCCCGCCAAGTTCAAGGAGCAGCATCGTGCAGAGCTTGCCGTGTACGAGGCCGCTTGTGCCTATTTCAAGGCCATCGGGCTCAGGACGCTGCCGGACCTCAAAAAGCTGGATGCTGAATACGCATCCCTGTCCTCGGAGAAAAACGGGTTCTACCCCCGCTACAAGAAGGCGCAGATCGAACTGCGTGAACTCCGCACCGCACAACAGAACGTGGAAGCCTTCTTCCGCAAGGAAGAGCTCAGCCACGCCGTACCGCAGCAGGAGGTCAAATGAACAACACTCTGACGGATCGATGTGTGAATAAACCCAACCTCACCCACGCCCCTCACCGGGCTTCGTCCTTTCGCCTGTATCCCACCCATTGGGACGGAGGGTAGCACCTCTGTCTTTTCGGACGTAAAAAACGCCATCTCGACCCGGCAGGCGGCGGAGCTGTACGGCTTCGCCGTAAACCGGAACGGCATGATGTGCTGTCCCTTCCACGGGGATAAACACCCCAGCATGAAGGTGGACAGCCGTTTCCACTGTTTCGCCTGTCAGGCAGATGGCGATGTGATCGATTTTGTCGGCAGACTTTTTCAACTTTCTCCCTACAAGGCTGTGGAAAAGTTGAAGGAGGACTTTGGCATGGCACTTGCCGACGGCAAGGTGCGGCTTGCTCCCCGCAGTCCGCCCACCGTCCGACAGCAGCTGCTGGACTATTACCGCTGTCTGCAGCGTTGGCGAGTCCGATATGCACCACAGTCACCCACAGAAGAACTTCACCCCTGCTTCCTTGAAGCAATAAAGAACCTTGACATCGTTGAATATTATCTGGACTGTTCGGTGCTCCCGGACCCGCAGACCGAAAACGAGCTACGGAAGTATTGGGAGGGATTGCATGAGCGACTGGAAAAAGAGGAACGAAGATTGGCATGATGAGGACGAACTGGAAGAAGAGGAAGAATGCGAATGCCCTTGGGTAGACAGCAAGGGCAAAGTGCGTGAAACCGCTTACTGCCAGTACCTTTTAGAGAAACACCCCATGATGTGCCTGAAACAGAAGCTGTTCGACCAGAACGGCGAGGTAGACGAGGACGCACTGCTCTATGAAGTCCACAGTGACCTCCGTGACTTTGTGCTCGACAACCTTGCCAAGAAGGAGAAGCAGGTTCTGGACGCACTCCGTATCGAAACCTATACCCCTGAATGGAAACCCCAGCTTGACCGCATCCATCTCCAGAACGGAACCTACTTTCTGGACGAGCGGGGATTTGTGCCGGAAAAGGAACTCTGCCTGAACCGACTCCCCGTGGAATACCAGCCCGATGCCCCCGCACCGACCAAGTGGCTGGAATTTCTGGACGGTCTGCTCATCCCGGAGGATATTCTGACCTTGCAGGAATACCTTGGCTATCTTCTGATCCCGTCTACCAAGGCGCAGAAGATGCTGGTCATGACCGGCAAGGGCGGCGAGGGAAAATCCCGCATCGGCTTGCTGCTGAAGAAGCTGTTCGGGGAAGCCTCTCACTCCGAATCCATCCTCCGCATCGAAACGAACCGCTTTGCCAGTGCAAATCTGGAGTACAAGCTGGTCATGGTCGATGACGATCTGAACATGGTGGCGCTGCCCGAAACACGGAACATCAAGTCCATCGTTACCGCTGAAGACCGTTTGTGCATCGAGCGGAAAAACAAGCAGGCTGTCCAAGGCCTGCTGTACGTTCGTTTCATCTGCTTCGGCAATGGCAACCTTGTGGCCGCTCACGATGACAGCGACGGCTTCTGGCGCAGACAGATCCTCATCACGGTGAAAGACCGTGACCCTGCCCGGGTGGATAACCCGTTCCTTATCGAAGAGCTGTCCGAGGAGCGTCCCGGCATCCTGCTGTGGATGTTGGAGGGTCTGCATCGTCTGCTGGCGAACCGCTATCAGTTCACCATCAGCGAGCGCTCCATCCAGAACCTTGAAGCAGCCATGGCGGACAGCGACAACCTGACCCAGTTCATGCAGGCAACGGCGTATGTCCGCTTCCGCCCTAACAGTGAAGAGCGTTCCACATATCTCTATCGTGCCTACACCAAGTGGTGCGAGGATAATCTGGAATCGCCTGTTCCGCAAAAGAAGTTCAGCCAGTTCCTACTGAAAAATGCAGGGAAGTATGGCCTGACCTTTTCCAAGCACATCGAGGGAAAGTACCGCGGCTTCCGGGGCGTATGCGTCCACCCCGCCTTTGCTGCGGCATAAAAACACACGAAAAGTGAAAATCTCCCGCCCCATGCGCCCCAAATCTGCAGTTTTCACCTGTTATCGTTGTTTTCTCCGTGCGCATATCCGCCCTTCCGGGCGGATGCAGGGCGGCAAAACGCCCTTCGGGGCGGGAGAGAAGCCCGGATGCGCCCCAAGAGGGCGCGTCTATCTCAGCCATGCGCCCTGTAAAATCAACATAGAAAGGTACTTTTGTGTAGTTTGGGGCGCATGGGGCGCATAAATTCAAGTTCTCGCACTTTTTTGGGCTGCTGCTTCGGGTCAGGAGCGGCAGCCCCTTACATATTTACCAGCCCACAAGGGTGCAGCTCAACCGGAGCTGCGCCGGGTCTGGAGAAGTGCAAAGGAAACATGCCTATGACGAATGTCCGCAAAAATTCCGCCAAACTGACCCGTGAGGACTTGAAAATCGCGCCCGAATCTCCTACAATGGAATTGTCCAAGAACCCTGCCACAGAACCTTCTAAACAGGCTTCAGTGACCCGTCACGAGCCGCTTGTTTACCGGGTGGACGAGATTGCCCAACTTTTGGCAATTTCCAACCGTGCTGCGTATAACCTGTGCAACACCACGAAGGACTTCAAGGTGATTCGCCTTGGTACCAGCATCCGGGTAAGCAAGCAGAGCTTCGATGATTGGTTCGCTGCGGTCTGAGGGAGGGAATATCTATGGCATCTATTATGAAACGTGGCAACACGTATTCTGTCCGATACAACTACAAAGACCACAATGGCAAGCCCTGCAAGGGCTGGGAGACCTTCAAGACCAAGGCCGAAGCGCAGGAGCGCAAGATCACGGTCGAAAAGGAACTGCTGGATGGTACATTCCTCGTGCCCGATGCAATGACGGTGGAGGAGATGCTGTACAAGTGGATTCCCATTCAGTCCAGCAAGCACAAGTGGTCGCCAAAGACCTACACCCAATCTGTGGCGATGGTGCAGAACCTCATCGTGCCGTATATCGGAAAGCGGAAGGTGCAAGACCTCCGCACCTATGACATCGAGCAGTTCTACGCCACGCTGAGCCAGACCCCATGCGGTCAGTACGTTCACGGCGAGAAGCAGGAGCTTACGGAAAACCAGAAGAAGCGGCTGCTGTCCAGCACGTCCATTCACGAAGTCCACACGCTCCTGAAAACTGCCTTTTCGTATGCCGTTGACTGGGATCTAATCCACAAATCGCCTACTCCCCGTGAAGCCCCCAAAATTAACACCGAAGAACGCACCATCTGGGATGAGCGCACCATGTTGGCGGCGCTGCAGACCATCGAAAACCCCGCCCTGCATCTGGCGGTGCACATGAGCATGATCCTCTCCTTGCGAGAGGGTGAGATCCTCGGCTTGCAGCCGGGAGACCTCGACTTTGATGCAGCAGACGGACGGGGAACCATCTCAGTGAACAAAGCCCTGCAGCGTGCCGACAAGGTCGCCTTGTCCAAGATTGATCCTACCCAGATCTACCACACCTTCCCGGACAGACGGGAGGGGAGCAAGTCCTCGCTGATCCTCAAGCGGACTAAGACCAAAAAGTCCAACCGCATCCTGTACATGACCAAGCCCTTGAAAGAGGAGCTTCTGGCATGGCTGGAAAAGATGAAGCAGGACGAGCAGAGCGCCCCGGAAAAGTACAGCAACTGCGGTCAGCTGTTCCGCTTACCAGACGGCTTACCCATTGCCCCGGACGTTCTGACCAAGTGGTATCGTATGTGGCGGGCAGAGCACCCGGAGTTTGAGAAGATCGTGTTCCACGGTCTGCGCCACTCCAGTGCCACCTACCAGCTGCTGCAATCTGGCGGTGACTTCAAGTCGGTGCAGGGCAACACTGGCCATGCAACCGCCACCGTCCTGATGGACACCTACGCTCACACGCAGGACAAACCCCGGTTGGAGTTGACCGAGAAGATCGAAGCCGACTTCTACACGCAGGATGTGGCCGGTGCAAAGCCGCAGGAACCCCCGGAAAACAAAACGCCGGTGGCAACAAAAATCACGGGTAAAATGATCCTTGAAGCCATCCGGCAGATGGACGCAGAGGAGCGCCGCGAGCTGACGCGGGTGCTCTTCGCGTAAAATTCTCTTTTTTGTGCAGCGAAATACACGCTGTGCAAGCGATGCAAAGAGTTCATGGCTTTTTTGTAAAGTGTGCAGGAGATGTGCAAAAGTGTGCAGACTCTGCCAGAAAAACAAAAAAGCCATGAAATCTTTCGATTTCACGGCATTTTCTGGTGCAGTAAAGCAATCCAAATCCGAACCATTTTCCTTTGATGCGGCTTGGGCCGCTTCCTCAAACGTGATGGTCTGTGTCCCTTCTTTATAGTTGAAGGCAATTAAAACCTTATCATCGTACAGATAAATCGAATTGATGAACGTATCCACCAACGCCTGCCGCTGGTCTTTCAGGCTCATGTCCAATTTACGGAACCTCATCAGCCAGAAACGGATAAATTCCTCTTTGATCTTGGGCTTTGCCAGCTTTTCTTCCGCAATGCGGGCTTCAAGCTCTCGCTTGGTTTCTTCGAGCTGCTCCAGCCGCTCCTTGGTGGAACTAGTGAGGATTCCGGCCTGAATCGCGTTGAGCATATTCTGGATACCCGATTCCGCATCCCGGAGCTGCTTCTCATAGAGGGGAAGATTGGTGTTCTCCCGGTCTTGCAGCTCCATGACCTTGGCAATGATGGATTCCATGGCGGCATCGTCCCGGACAAGCTGCATGGTCTGGTTGACCACCAGATCTTCGAGCCACTGCTTACGGACGGTCTTTTTCTTGCAGCCCTTGTGCTTTTTGGCAGTAGCACATTTATAATAGCGGTGGACTTCGCCCGTCCGGCTCGTGCCGCTTTCGCCAAACATCAACGCCCCACAATAGCCGCAGAACAGCTTGGTGGTGAGCAGGTAGTCATCCTCTGCCTTTCTACGGGCAGGGGCTTTCTTGTTTTTGGCGATCTTTTCCTGCACATCCTCAAAAAGTTCCAGCGGAATGATGGGCGGGATGGCATCCGGTACGACCACATCCCGGAATTTCAGTTCTCCGATGTACCGCCGATTCTTGAGCATATGTTCAACGCTGTTATAAGTAAACGCACCGCCCACCGGGTTCTTGATGCCGTTTTCGTTCAGCCAGTCCCGGATCTCCTTCATGGTGGAGCCTTCATTGTACTTCTTGAACGATTCCAGCACAAAAGGCGAGGTGAGAGGGTCAATGTGGAACTTCCGCTCCGAATCCAGCGTATAGCCAAAGGTTCCACGACCACCGTTGCAGCGGCCTTTCAGGATGTTCTCAGTCTGTCCACGCACGACCTTCTCGGCAAGGTCGGCGGAGTAGTATTCCGCATAACCTTCCAGCACCGATTCCAGAATGATACCTTCCGGCCCCTCGGAGATGATCTCGGTGGCAGACATGAGCTTGACACCATTCTTCTTCAGCTGGGTCTTGTACCGGGCACTGTCGTAGCGGTTCCGGGCAAAACGGTCAAGCTTCCAGACCAGCACAATGTCAAACAGCTTTTTGTCGCTGTCTTTTATCATCTGCTGAAACTCCGGGCGGTTATCGGTCTTGGCGGAGATGGCACGGTCAATGTAATGCTTCACCACCGTGAAGCCGTTCTTTTCCGCATAGGCGGTGCATTCCCGGATCTGACCTTCAATGGATTCTTCGCGCTGACTATCAGTAGAATAGCGGGCATAGATCACGGCGGTCATGGCAGGCACCTCCCATTTATACATCATTGAACGGTGGAGCGTTCTTTTAAAACAGTGTTTCGTATAATGTATATACCACAGTTTTTAACTGAATGCAAGACTTTTTCCAAAATAAAAGCCGCCCTCATTCTCAGATCGTCCAATTCTGGCTTGCCGATTGCAGATCCACCATGTGGGTGTACAGTCCCTTCCGAGCGTACAGCTCATCCGGTCTGCCTTGCTCCGCTACGATGCCATCCTTCATCACAACAACCTTGTCTGCACCGGCTACGGTGCGCATCCGGTGGGCAATGATGAGGACAGTTTTGTTTTTTATGAGCCGGGATAGAGCCTCCTGAATGGCAGTTTCATTTTCCACATCCAAGCTGGCGGTGGCCTCATCCAGCAGGATGATGGGCGCATCCTTCAGGAAGGCGCGGGCGATGGAAATGCGCTGACGCTCGCCGCCGGAAAGAGCACAGCCGTTCTCACCGATGTTGCTGTTCCACTTGTCCGGCAGCTTTTCGACAAATTCATCACAGTTTGCCAGTTTTGCCGCCGCCAGAACCTCTTCGTCCGTTGCACCTTTGCGGCCCAGACGGATGTTTTCGAGAATCGTGTTGTCAAACAGCGTCACATCCTGAAAAACGATGGAATACAGGCTCATGAGCTTTTCCGGGTCAATTTTGGAAATATCCATGCCGCCCACGGTAATACAGCCCTTCTGATTGTCCCAGAATCGAGCGGCCAGACGGGAAACGGTAGTTTTACCGCCGCCAGAGGGTCCGATCAGTGCAGTGACCTCGCCTTGCTTTGCCGTAAAGGAAACGTCTTTCAGCACTGTCTCACCGGAGTTGTAGGCAAAACCCACATGATCAAACACGATGTCGCAGCCCTGATTGGTCATCGTTTCGCTGCCGGTCTGGACTGGGTATTCCAGAATCTCATTCATCCGCCCCACATTGGTACGCATGGCGATAACCGCTGCCAGATTCTGCAAAGCCCCCTGCATGGGGTCGTACATCCGGGATGCCGCCATCAGGAACAGAAACAGGGTCAGTACGTCGATGCTGCCCTGCACCAGCAGCACTGAGCCGGTGAGCGCCACCGACGCAATGCCCAGCTTGAGCACCATACCGGCGGAGGACACGAACAGCGCTGTTGTCAGTTCTGCCACGATGGACTGCTTTTCCACTGCCCGAATTTTGTCGGAAAGGCCGGACAGATACCGCTGCTCCGCATTGCTGGCTTTCAGGTCGCGGAGGGTCTCGATATACTCCTGAATGCCGTCCGCACAGGCCATTTTCGCCGCCATGGTCCTGGCCTGCACCTTGTCCTGCACCCGATAGCTGCCCACCACGATAGCAGCGGATACCGGAATGACCCACAGAGCCGCCAGTGCCATCCGCCAGTCGAACGCAAACAGGCTCAGCGCAATGATCACAGTGGAGATCAAGGAACCGAACAGGCCGGGAATAAAGTGAGAGCAGGTCTTTTCCAAAACCTCACAGTCCGACATGATGGTACTGGTCAGATCGGCCAGATCTCGTTTGCCAAAGAAAGACAGTGGCAGCTTACGCAGACGTTCTGCGAGAGCCAGACGGCGGATTCCGCTTTCTTTATAGGTCGTAAAATAGGTTCCGTTGTACTGGAACCATGTTGTCAGGAGAATCAGCCCGAAGCAGACGATACAGCCCAGCAGATAAAAAACGGCTTTGCCGGAAGTTGTGCCATTCAGCAGGTCTTTTACCAAAAAATACAGCAGACAGGTGGGCAGCATGAACGCCATGTTCTGGAACGCACAGGCCAGAACGCCCTTTACAAGCCCCTTTGCGCCCTCCGGGGAACTGGCTGTGGCGTGTTGAATTTTTTCGATCATTCCTTACCCCTCCTTTGCGACCTTCCACTGCACCGACGCCTGATAATCCTGCCACATCCGGGCAAACAGGCTGTTCTGCGCACGCAGTTCGTCCTTTGTGCCGGATTCCACAATCTGCCCATCCTGCACCACATAGATGCAGTCGGCGTTGGCGACGGTGGACAGGCGGTGTGCAATCATCAGCACCGTTTTGCCCTTGGCAAGCTGAGCAAAAGCAGCCTGTACTTTTGCTTCATTGTCCGGGTCGGCAAAGGCGGTGGCCTCGTCCAGGATCAGGATGGGCGCATTTTTCAGCATGGCGCGGGCAATGGCGATGCGCTGCTGCTCGCCGCCGGAAAGATACACGCCCTTGGTGCCAATGACGGTATGGATGCCCGCCGGGAACTTCTCCACGATATCCATGCACTGTGCAGCTTTCAGTGCCGCCAGCACCTCGGCTTCGGTGGCCTGCGCTCTGCCCAGCCGGACGTTGTCCAGAATGCTGCCCTTGAGCAGGCGGCTGTTCTGGAACACAAAGGAGATGGTGTCCATCAACTCTTCCTTGGGGATGTCCCGCACATCCGCTCCGCCCACCCGGACGCTGCCGCTCTGCACATCAAAGAACCGGCAGACAAGGTTTGCCAGCGTGGATTTGCCGCCGCCGGAGGGGCCTACAAAAGCCACGGTCTGCCCCGGCTGAATCTCCAGCGAAACGCCCTTGATGACCTCGGTTTTTCCGTCGTAGCTGAAATGCACATCCTGCAACGTGACAGAGGAATCCTTCGGGTACTGCGGAACAGCCTGCACCTGCATGGGCGCCGCCTCCAGCACCGAGTCGATGCGTGCCAGCGCATCCGCCACCACCATCTTGTTCTCACTCATGTACATCATGCGGGTCAGGGTCAGGGAGATCACCGGCGTGATGATAATATAGAACAGCAGGTTCAGCAGAAATTCCGTGGTCACACCGTGAGCCGTGAACAGCAGCCCGCCCGCAATCAGAAAGGCGAACATCCCGTTGACGGCGGCGGTATAGAACATCATGGGCAGGCGCAGGTCTTTGGTGTAGGAGATGACCCATTTTTCATATTCGTCAATGGTGGCCTTGAACTTTTTGAAAGAAAATACCGACTGCCCGAAGGTCTTGACCACCGGGATGCCCCGGACGTATTCCACTGCCTCGTTGGACATAGCCTCCAAGGCGTTGCCGTACTGCCGCATTTTTTCGGCCATCCGCTTGCCGGTCATGGTGGCCATGATGAGAAAGGCCAGCACCACCGGCGCAAGGCTCAGCAGACCCAGCCGCCAGTCGAACGCCAGCAGCAAAACCAGCAGCCCCACCGGGGTGGCGATGGCGTTGTACTGGTCGGGCAGCTGGTGGGCCAGATAGGTCTCGGCGGCTCCGGTGCTCTCGTGGATGATTTTACGCAGCTTGCCGCTGCCGAAAGTCTCGGTAAAGCCCAGCGGCAGCACCGCCAGATGCTCCGACGCCGCCAGCCGCAGATTGGTCGCCACCCGGAACGCCGACAGGTGGGAGCACATCAGCGCCGCAATGTAAATGAGGTAAGACAGCACCGCGAATAACACTGCCATCCAGCCGTAACGAGGGATGTTCACCGCCTGCGCATAGTTTGGCGCTGCGTTCAGCACATCCCGCAGGATCATCCAGATATAGAGGAACGGGATCAGCGCCATCAGTGCGCTGACAGCGGAGAGCACCAGTGAAGCATAGGTGAATACCCGATGTCCGCCTGCATAGCCCATCAGCCGGGAAAAGTCCGATCGTTTTTTCAATCAAATCACATCCTTACCGTAATATTGCCATGCGTACCGCCTGACATGATCGGGTGCGCATGTGCCGTTTATTCTGCCTCAGACAAATTTTCCGTGACGAAAAGTTCAATGACATTTTCCATAGTTGCCTGATCATAGTCCTCTGCGATGGCGGCAGCATTCCAATAAGCATAATTTCCTTCATACCAGCTCTGCAGGTCGTCGAGATCCTCTGCATAGCGGAATTCCAGATGATACGTCGTTTCCATCGTATCGGGCGCAAAGGCAAAGTAGGTAAACTCCCCGGAATCCGCATCCTCGCTCTGGTAGAAGAGGAAGCTGTTTTCATTGTCCACATCCAGTTTCTGGTAGGTGTGTGCAAACACTTCCTGTCCTTGCGCATCCAGACCGGTGATGGTGTCGCCATTCATCACGAATTTTTCCACGCCGCCCAGAAAATAGCAGTTGAACGCCGTGCTGTCCGGATCTGCTGCATATTTTTCAACAGCCTCCTCGCCATACGGCTCTGCCATGCACATTCCCAGCAGCATATCCGTAGCCGATTCCGCATTGTCCTCGCCTACCAGCGGAGTCGCAGCGTCGATCCACAAATTCCGGTATTCACTCTTTGCCATCTCCGGGAACAGTTCCACATAAGTCCCGCTGATACCAGACAGATAATCCTCCGCATCCATTACCTGACTTGCGGAAGCCGAAGAAGCCACCGAGGAGGAAACGCTGGATGCCGAAGACGCTGTGCTTGCGCTCTGCTGGCCGCAGCCGACAGCAGACAGCAGGCAGACCGCAGACAAGGCCACTGCAACAAATTTCTTTTTCATCATCATATGAAAGTACCTCCGGTTTTAAAGTAAGTTTGTTCTAACCGCTCTGTACTTTAGCATATTTTTCGGCCGTGGACTACTCCATTCTGATTTCCCTGCTCCGTTTTGCGAGTCCATTTGCGTGGGTGCGGTACTGCGACGGGGTCGTTCCATATCGTTTCCGGAAAGCCTCCGAAAACTTGCTGGCGTTGTCATATCCTGCATTCTGTGCGATCTGCGTAATGGGCTTTGCGCTCCGGACAAGCTCTACGGCAGCCTGTTCCAGACGGTATTCCTTGATATAGTGGTATACTGGCACACCGTAGACCTGTTTGAACATTTTTTGCAGGTGCGAAACCGAGATCCCGTGTTCTTCTGCCAGCTGCGCAAGGGAGACATACCCCTCCCGGTTTGTCAGAAGGTGATCCCGGAGATGGTGTGCTAGTTCGGTCTGTTCGGTAGAACAGTACAAGTCCGTTCCTTCCTCCTGCGGAATGCGGCTCAGCAGCATCAACAGCTCCACCACCTTGAGCCGCAGGAACCGGAGATCCATGTAGGGCGCATTTTCGTACAATTCCCGGAAAACGTGCTCACAGCGGGGTCCTGCCGTACCGAACATGAACCATCGGTTTCCCAGAAGATTCTGCTTCAGTACCGCAAAATCCACCGAAAAGCCCGGTGCGTTCTTCTCAAGCCAGTTCTGAGCGGCTGCTGGATCAACTTCCAGACACAGCCCTTCGTAACAGCCCAGCGGGAACCGTGACTCTGAACGTGTTCCATGCCGTCCGTCGTAGCAGCTGACGGCCATATCCCCCGGCTTTAGCAGAACGCTATCACGCATGGAAAAGCTGGTTTCAAAACGGCCATTGATGCAGAAATTGATCTCTATCATACCGATCTGCGTGCGGATTTCCGTATAGGTCTCCATCTCCAGCCGCAGCAGCATGATCCCCACGCCATCAAACAGCCGGTAATAGTGAATTTCTCCACTTCCGGCCGCATTTTCAAAGCCGCCTGTTTGTCCGGGATTATAGGGAGTGACCCCCGTTTTGTCATGAAAAATGATATCAATCATACTGTTTATTCAATCCGATCTCCACAATCCGTCTTTTGCAGGGCTTGGAATGGCAGCTGTGGTCAACTGGCAGATCTCTGTCTTTCATATTTTTCCTTTCTTCGCCCCTTGCATCGCAATTTTCTCAACCATGCGCTATTCCAGTGCCACATCCAGTACCATCATCACGCTGAAGCCTACCGCAAAAAACACCGTGCCGACGTTAGAGTGCTGCCCCTGCGACATTTCCGGGATCAGCTCCTCCACCACCACATACAGCATGGCTCCGGCGGCAAAGCTGAGCAGATAGGACAAAGCGGGCACCACAATGCCTGCCGCCAGGATCGTCAGTACTGCCCCGATCGCACCGAGAATGCACCATCGAATCAGCATTTTCGTTTTCTCCGTCTTCATCTTTTTTGCCTCCGATTGCAGTTCATGATTCTGCTTTTCATTTGGGCAATTTCCAACTTCTTAGAAAATCAAATGGACAATACCGCCGACAATTGCCGCTCCCGCAACCCAGATCAGCGCCAGTATGCTTCGCTTTTTCAGCACCTGCCTCCATGTCTGCACGAACGGCGCATCTTCAAGCCCTGGCAGCACCCAAAACTGGCTGTGCACGACCCATAGCTTGTCGATTACAACGCCGTCATAGATATTCATAACCTCAAGAAACAGCAGCGCCTGCCAATAGGCCTCACCAAAGGAGGAAGCCCCATTCCACAAACCGATGATCAGCACAAGAGCAGCAAGCATCACGACAAAGAACGGTATCATAAAGCATTTTCGTTTCCGGTTCATCGTATTGCGGTCGATCAGTCCCAGTTCGATGGCGCGATCCTGCACCTCCTTGGGATAAAAGTACAGTCCATTGACAGCACCGCCGATCACAGCGATTTTTACCATTGCGGTAAACAGCAGACAATAAAGCAGCAGTTGCAGTACGATCATTGTTTTTCTCCTCTCAGTCTGCGTGCGAATCGAGCATCTGGCATCATCGCGGTGTAGCGGATTCCTTGTTTTCCCTTATGCTGAAGCTGCTGGATATGGGCTTCTGTTGTTTTTCTTTTTTCATGCAGGACTTTTTTATTACACGCATAGAAAATCTCTGCCTCCCAAAACTATTGCTTCTGTCACACGTCCTCAAAGCAGTGCGCAAAGCCACGCTGCCACAGCGGAGGCGGGAATGTAGATCACAAAGTGCCGGATATGTGTTCGCTTGTTATAGCCGAACATATGCGGACCGACCACGCCCTTCAGCTCCGGATAGAAATGCGGAAAGAAATTGGAGTGACACAGCAGCACCCAGTCAAAGAAAATGATATCGTAGATCTCCATGGCGTAGAGCACGGCGAGAAACCGCACAAAGAAGTCCAGGAAGCCGAAGCCGTTTCTGACGCCGTCCCATACGCTTAGTGCCGCCGCAGCGAGAAAAAGCAGGATGGCAATGATCTCAATCACCCAGCCGATACTATGTGCGCCGGGAAATCGTTCCTTTGTATCGGGGATTGCGTCCAGATTTTCCTTTGGTGCGGATGAGAAAAAACGCTTGTCCTGAATGAAACCCACCCCGCCGTATAAAACAAGAAAGTATGCCAGAAATACCATGAGCGTTACAAGAACCGTGATTTTCATTTTGATGTTGATGCCTCCGTACTGACAGACTGCTGCTTTTCCGCGTCCGGTTTTTTGATCAGGTCATACAGCTTTCCAAATTCGCCGATGTCCCGCACTCCGGCAAGTTCCATGCCCAGATGGACATATTTGTCGCACTTGCTTTTTGCATCCGTTTCCAGGATCACCGGCACGCCCAGCCGGTCGCCCTCGGCAAAGGCAAGGTCCAGCACCTTTCGCATATAGCCCTGCCCCTGATACTGCTCCCGCACACAGACAAGTCCAACGAAGATGTAGGGTTTCTTTTCCTTGTCCATGCGGTCCTGCAGGGAGGCCCCGCCCCGCTTGATGGCAATACCAAATTGCAGAAGGCGTTTCAGGGTGGAGTTGTGCAGCATTCCGCAGGCGATCTGCCACATCGTCTTGAGTCCCATCTTCTCCTTTGGCAGCTTGTAGGCGATATATCCCTCGCCCCGCTCGCTGGTGGTGTGCAGAAAGCCGCCCCGCAGCACCCCGCGCACATAAGCGCAGATATAGTTTGCCGTGGCTTCTTTCCCGGAAAAGGCAGCGGCCATTCCCGTTTCCTCTCCGTAGTCATAATAGCCGAAGGCATGGCCGATATCACGGATGGATTTCTCGTCTAATGTTGTAACTTTCATTGTATTTCACTTTCCTGATTCTGCTGCGCATCTGCCACTGTCTCGCCGTCTGCCAGAAAGTGCTCCATCTCCGACACAAGCAGTGCCGGATGATTGATGATCTCGCCATGGCCGAAACCGGGGAAACAGCGGACGATCAGGCTCGGATATGCCGTCCGCAGCCGCTGGATGGCCTTTTTCATGTGCCCTTCTTTTTCTCCGTACCAACAGGCGACCTTTGCATCGGGCTGTACCAAAAAGTCCGTTCGATAGAGATAAAGTCCTGCCTCCCAAGTGGCCCGGACGGATTCCAAGCTGATATGATCCGGGATACGGCGGAGCATAGTCTGCATTCCCTGCTCCGTCTGCCCCATAAAGCGCAGCGCCCATGCAGGCATGTACTTTTCGTGTGCCGTTCGATATTGCTTTTGCGGCATGACCTTCAAAATCAGTCGATTCAGCACTCCGAAATCCAGATACTCCGGCCCGCTGAGGATCATCCGATCGATCTGAACGGTTGGGGAAGCCTTCAGAAAAACAGCCGGTCCGCAGCCCAGCGACTCTGCAAAAAGCAGATCCAACTGTCCGTCAAGCTCTTTTTCAATATAAGCGGCCAACTTGTCCGCCTGATCCCGGGCAGTCGTGTAGGTCGTTTCACCGGTTCCATCAAAGCCGTCGAAGCTGACGGCATACACGCAGAATTTCCTTTCCAGCAGCGGGATCAAGTCCTCAAACTGCTGCCAGCACATAAGATTTCCGTGCAGCAGCATCATGGTCTTTCCCTCTATATTGCCGAATCGTTTGATTTCCATACCAATCTGCCTCCCCGCTATTATCTGACCTTCATGCAAAAATCGCAGCGGTCATTTCCACGCCCCAGCGTCATGCTTCTCTCCCAGATCAGCTTCGGATGCAGTCCGGTATAGCTGATGTCATCACTGTCGCAAAAGCAGCGGCACAGCTCCGGGCAGCCGTATTCTGTGCAGGTGTCGTGATAGGGACACTTCATCATATCCACACGCCAGACGCCGTTACCGGTCTGCAGTTCTTTTGGGGCAAAGCCCGCCGCCGGGCCGAAAACGCTCCGGGTGGATTTGACAAAAACGCTGGGAACAAGGCGGTAAAGCCCCGGTATGTGCAGCAGGGCGGCAAGCTGTTTGTGGCTCGTTCTCGCCAGCCGCTCCACATAGCCGTGAACGGTTTGCAGTGCTTCTTCTTTCGGCATGACCCGCTGCAGGGTTTCGTAGGCCGCAATGCCCGGTAAGATCTGCCGCTTGAGGTGGTACTGCTTTTCCTTGCTTGCACCCGCGTTTTCAGCCAGCAGCGCACTCAGGCGTGCATCAAAAGCGGCGTTCAGTTCCTTTGCCTGCGCGGGAAAGCGTTGCGCCGCAGTCTCCCGAAAGTCACGGGAAAGATAGGTTTCCTTCCTCTTCATCGTCCGTTACCCTTTCTTTTTGTACCCGCAGTCGCAGTAGGGCCCGCCGGAGGCAAGGGTGTACTGCCGCACAAAATTTGTCACACCACCCGCTTCGCTCATGGTGTAGTCCAGATGGCACAGGGCAGGGGTCAGATCGTACAGACCCAGCTCCTTCATCAGCACACAGATGCCGCACTTGGTAAAGCGTCCCTCGTAGCCGCTGCCGTCCGGGTATTCGTAAAACTCCATGTTCCACGAGTAAGGGTTGCGGTCGGCGGCTTTCAGAGTGGCGGTTGCCTTCATAGCGGCAATGTCCTTTGGGGTGAACTTGCTTTTTCCGCTCTTGCGGCAGAACCACTGCATGGGCTTTGTCATCATGGACTTTGCGTAGTAATCCGTCAGCCTGTCCACCTCCGGACGTTGCGGCACGGAGAGGATGAACGCGCCGAGCATTGCGCAGTTGACGATGTTCATCTTGAAGCGGTCCGCTTTTTCAAACTCCGGCAGCCTGCGGATGATCTGCCGGTATTGCGGCTTTGCCTTTTTCGTGATGGCTCTTGCGGTGGCTGCATCATAGCCCAGCACAGCGGTCAGCTGCTTTTGAAAAGAGCCGGCAAACAGCGCCCACATTCCCATGGGCATACCCATGTATTTCATTGCACGGTCTCCTTACATTCTCCACATTTTGCCTTCTCCCGAAGCAAAACCAGCCCCAATACCAAAACCAGCAGGTGTCCGGCGGATTCCGTGCCGTGATCGATCTGATCCAGCGGCCACGGCAGAAGCGTGAAGAGATTTCCCACAATCCCCGTAAAAACGATGGGGTTGCAGAAGGATGCCAATATCCGCTGTGCTGTGTTTTTCAGCGGGAGCATCCTTTTCCAGATCATAACGAGCATCACGACGGAAAGAAGTACATCACACAGGATATATGCTGCCAGCAGCGGCGCGGCGTTGCAGTAAAACACCTTGTTGGCAATTTCAGCTGCCGCCTGCATATCGCCGTATTTCTCAAAGGTAAACTTGAAGATCAGCGCCACATTCATGAACATAGCATGAACATAGCCCCAGCAGACCGTGCCGGTGAGATAGGCGATTTGAAACAGCTTGACCCATTTCTGCTGCTTCGGTTGGGTGAGGCGTTGCTTCAAAAGCTTCCACATCTGGTGAAAACCGATGTAATAGAGTGCCGTTCCGAGAACACCGCAGATGATGCTGACCACCATGCGCCATGTTGCCATATCAAGATAGGCGACCTTGACCATCAGCCCAATGGATTCTGTGCTTTGGCTTTTCCCGGTCGCCGAAAACAAAAAGTCGCCGATCACATATAAAAGGCACCCAATCATACCTGCGATGAGTGCTCGTTTTTCTTTGCTCATTTTCATAGCTTGCCCCCAAATCCGATCTTCACGATCTGCATTTTCATCCCGTTGTCCCCGACCCTTGCGAAGAAGCGGAAAAAGCTGCTGACAGAAGGGTCTTTCCGATCACTGTACTGTCATCATTGCCGCCAGCACCATCGCTATGACTGCCATGCCCACCGTGCCGAACAGCCACTTTTTCGCCTTGTCCTTGGCGGTAATATAAGGCTTTAAGTCCTCTGTTCCGGGAATCGTCCATGCGTTCGTGTGCCCCACCCAGTAGCCATCGATCAAAAAGCGGTCCATGAGATTCATAACGGACAAGATGACCAGCAGCTGCCAGAAGCCCGCCGCAAAGCTGCGTGCACCGTTTATCCCATAGACACAGACCAGCACATAGGCGATGTAGCCGGGAACGCATACCGCTTTGAAAATCAAAGCATTTTGCTTTATTTTTTCGCGTGTTGTAAGTCCCAGCTTCACGCACCGCCGCTGCACCGCCGGGCTGTAAAGATGCACCATCCCAACAGCCCCTTTGCGGATGCCCACGGCACAGACAAGAAATAGCAAAGCCCCCAACCCAAGACCTTCCAAAATCACCTGTAAAAGCATTACTTGTTCCTCCTGTATCCGTTTTCGTCCCGGTATTCGGGATGTTCCTTTAAGTATAGATCCTGATCGCCGCAGATGGTGTAATCACACTTACAGCCATCCCTCTACGATGTATGGTTCAAAACGCCGTGACGATCAAGGCTGACAGTGCAGCGACTGCGGCAAACAACGGGATACCGCGCCAAAACGATTCGATATGCTTTTTCGGATTTTGATAGTATTTCTTCTCCGGCAGGAAAGAGAAGCGGGTACGTTTTGTGTTGCGCCACCAGAGAAGATCGATCACCAAAAGATCGAACAACCCAAGCCCCTCGCTGAACGCAAGAAAGTACCAAAATGCCGACAGATAACCGTCCAAGTTCAGCACGCCTCTCAGCGCAAGTCCTAAAGCGGAAAACACGACTGTGAAAAGCAAAAGATTGCTGAGCCAAACGGCAGCGGTGGATTTCCCCTTCGGAACAGCCTTTCCAAGCTGATGGTCGCTTCGCACACGGTTTTGAACTTCTTCGGGATAAGAACGCAGCCCCATGAGATTTTTCTTGTCCGTGCCTGTTCCAAGAAAACATACGCCCCAATACAGAAAATAAAAAGCAATTGCAACGATGATTTTCATCAGCCTATATCTCCGTTGAATCCAAAAAGCTGCGGATAGAGCATTCTGATTTTTCCTTTCTTTCAGCTTCTTTTGTTTTGAGCTGCCGATGTGTGTGTCAGGAACTCCATGATTCTCCGATAAAAATCCTGCGGATACATCATCACAAGCTCCGCGTGATCCATCTTCGGAATTTCATGCAGTTGCGCCCGTGGAAAATATTGCTTTATAAAGCAGATATTGCTGTGTCGCGCCTGCTTTTCCTCTTCGCCGTACCAATATGTGATTTGGCAGCCCATTTCAGCCGGCTTCGTCGGCAGAGTATAATTGTTCGCCGACCAGAAAATGTTGCGGACGGTGCGTTTTGAATAGGTTTTCAGATACGCCGCCAGCGCATCATACTCCTTCACTGGATCGCGCCCCGGCATCGTCCAGCGCTCTGGCGGATAGACCGTCTCAAGGACCTTGCGGCTCTTCGCTATGAGCCTGAAACCAAGATCGTCTCGCAGGCAGGCGAGACGGCGCAAAATCAGCGGCATCCGATACGGCGTAATGCCTGCATCAATAACGGCGCGCTCGACCGGGATTTTTCCCAAGGCGAGAAAGCGTGTCAGACACGCACCGCCCAGAGAACAGCCATATGCCGCGTTCAAGTGGGTAATGCCGCGCGCTTGCAGCCAATCTGTTACCTCGTCTACTGTCGTCTCCACAGAGATAAAGTCTTCTCCCGTTTCGCCGTGACCGTCATAGACGATCTGAATCACATGGTAATCCTGCGAAAGCAGGCCAACCGAGTCGGCGAACGCCCACTCCGGCTCCGCCGTGCACGGCAGAAACAGCAGCGTCTTTTCATGTTCTTTTCCATATTCCAAAGTTCTCATACCATCCGCCCCTTGGTTTTTGCAGCATTATTTTTTCGGATCACGCTCCGTCATCGCGCCAAAGAATGCCGGTGCGCCGCCTGCACTTCCTTATCTTCCCACGCCCTTCAAGTACCCGCTTTTTGAGTTTTCCTCAGTATCATCGGATTCATCATAGGCATCGTAAAGCGCATTGGGGTCGTGGGCTCTTTTCTTGAAAGGCGAGCACAGCTCATTTTTGTGCGCAAAGGCAAACTCCATGTTGTCCGTCCAACCTGTGTGACCGGTAACGAACAGCGGATGCAGCCCACGTTTTCTCAGCTTTTTCTCCAGCAAAGCCAAAGACTTCACCGCCAGCTTGTTATCCTCTGCCAGCGAAGAAATAAAACTGTATCCGCCGTCCGCACCAAACCACAGCGTGTCGCCGGTAAAAAGGTACTTATCGTCAACGAGATAGACCATATGTCCCCATGTATGACCGGGAACGAGAAAACACTCGATCCTGATCCCGTCGATGTCGATGACCTCACCATCGTGCAGCAGTACCTTTTCGTTATTGATCGTGACCTGCGGCAATTTATAGAGATGATAGATGACTTTTCGCCGCTCCTCGCCGGTGAGATACCGGTTCTCGATCTCGCCGATGTACAGATTCGCATTCCGGAACAGCCCCGGACTGTCTGCTTCCACCGCACCCACATGGTCGGTGTCCTGATGGGTGATGAGGATGTGCCGGATGGACTGCGGGTCGATCCCCAGCCAGTGCATCTTCTCTGCCAACCGTTCATAGTTGTATCCGGCATCGATCATAATGGTGGTATCGCCCTTGCGGTAGAAGAAGATATTTGCCACCCATTCGCGCACGCAGGCAACATTCTCGTCGATCCGGCCGGTGTTCAAAGGCTTGAAAATCTCCTTGCCCCGGTACATCCAGCTCATTGCTTTTCTTTGAAATTCCGTTGCCTTTTTCGACATGATCGCACCTCATTTCTGTGCTGTGATGCACAGCCAGCCCTTTTTATTTTTGTGGTTCTGGATCTTACAAAATCCTGCTTGCTCCAGATACGTTTTACCGTTCACAATGCAATACTTTTTACCAGATGCGCCCACTGCTCCGGGTGACAGGCCAGCAATTCCTCGTGCTGCAAGTTCTGCTCATGGAGAACAGGATGTGCAAAATGCTGCTGATACCGGGCACGATATTTTGCGCCCATTTTCAGGGCGTAAAAAATATGGATCTCGGTACCGGGTACATGGATCTTATCCGGCAGCGGAGTGATAAGATCGGAGTAGAACTGATTTTTACAGCTCTGCATGGTCACATAAGGGCGGGCCTCACCGAACATTTTCAGAAAGGCTTTGACATAATCCCCCGACTCTCTGGCACGCTTATCCAGACGCTTTTGTAGAAATTTTGCCTTGAACTTTCCGTCCCGCACCACAGGGTAGATCAATGGCAGCAGAAAATCAGTCTGCAATCTTGCCGCCAGCGGCGATGCCTGATCCAGATCGGAGCTGCCCAGAATGCCGTAGTCCATGTGGATATTCTTCCGCGCCGCCAGCAGTCCCACAAACGAGCCGCCCAGAGAGCAGCCGTAGGCCGCCCGGATGTGACCGCCGCAGTGGATCTTGAGGTAGGTCTCGATCTTTTCGGTCTCCTCCAGCATGGTGGGAAATTCAGTCTGTTCAGTCTCATCAAAACCATCGTAGCTGACGCACAGCACCCGGAAGCTGTCAGCCAGAAGCGGGATCACCGCACCGAAATTGCTTTTCCAATGGCAACAGGTGCCCGGCAGCAGCAACAGCACCGGGGCATCCTCTGCACCAAAATGGTAGATCTTCATCCTGATACGCTCCTTCTCTATTTATTTTCCGCCTGTGAACAGAAGAGATATATTTCTTCGTATAGGGCAGAGTTTTGAGTTAGGTAAAGCTAACTTTTCATTCTATAAAAAGCCGCTTCTCAGCGGTCCTTCTGCCAAAATAATACGCCCTGCTGTTGTCTCTGTCAAGATGTTTAGGCGTTTTCGGAGATTCCGAAAGAGATTTCGTTATTGGAGCTTCCCCTGCGGCATAGAGGATGCAAAACATTTCCCGCATCGAAAAAATTTTGCCCCTGTAAACTTGTCTGTTTCTGCTTGACAACGCCCTGTGGGAGTGCTATTTTAATCCCACAGATTTGTTCCGCCTAACCATTTGAGGGGTTTTACCCCTGCATTTTTTTGCATCGATTGTTAGACAATGGTCAAAAATACAACATCCTGTTGCTGCCAGCAATAGAAAGATCTACCGCAGACAGAAAATGGGGTTTGTTCTGATTCACATAGCGTATTTTTTCCTAAAGCTACAAGATGTGTCATACTTTTCTTGCTTCACTTCAATAAATTTTTCAAAACTCTCTTGACGCATTCTACATGCCGTGGTATTTTTCTTGTAAATCCCACTGGTTTTGTGGATTGGTTACAAGTCATCCACAAGATGTGGTCGTGTTCATTTTGAACACAGCCACAGAAAGTGGTTGGTTATCACCGTGAGACCCACCACTTCAGTGAGGGAAAGTCCGCAAAAGAATTTACCGCCCCGCAACACACCCGATTTATTTTGCCGCCGATTCACCCGACAAAATCATCGCTGCGCTGCATGGGCGGTTTTCTCTTTTTGTGGGAAACGCACCTTGAAAATTTCATGAGCCGACCGGACGTGATACCGACTTTTCGTCAACGCCGCTGCACAAACAGGGGCAGGAACTTCGTTCGGAGCAAACGGTGACCCCATTACATGAGCAGCACCACCTCTACTTATTTTTGCGTCTTAACAATTCGGAAACAATTACCCAGAAACGGTTTTGAGCGCAGCGGTAGAGGGCAAGAACCGTCCCGTGGCCACAAATTTTCAATTCTTGAAAATTTCCTGTCCATCCGGGACTTCACTTCTGCAATGCGTCTGCATTTACGAAGTGATCTTGTTGGGGCGTGCCTGCCCCAAACCCTGCTCATGGTTCGCACCTGACGGTGCGAACAGCAACGGCGTGTCGTGCTTACATAACTTCACCGAGGAGTTATCGAACAGACAGGAGGTACAATGACCAAAACGAATGTTCAATCGACCCCTAGCAATTCCCAGCACCACGACACGCCGAACAACAAAACGCACGTCATCAAGTTCCGTGTGACAGCGGAGGAAAAAGCGTCACTGGAACTCACTTGCAAACTCCTGAATCTCTCCCTCTCCACTTTTATCCGCCGCGCCATCCACAACGTCAAGATCGAGAAAACGGTCATCGTTGCCGGCGGCGGAGAAGAAACCCTGACCGCCGTTTCCACCCTGCTTGCCCAGTGCAGCAGGGTGGGCGGAAACCTCAACCAGCTTGCAAGGCACTTCAATTCCGGCGGTGCAGACACCGAGCAGATCCGGGCGAAACTCCTTGACGAACTTGCAGACCTGACTGCATTCCGGCTCCATGCCGAGAAAGTTCTGGGTGAACTGTATGGCAACGCTCAAGCATATCGCCTCTAAAAACTCGGACTATACCGCCATCGAAGCGTACCTCGTTTATCAGCACGATGCGTTCACTGGAAAGCAACTTCTGGATGAACAGGGCAAGCCGAAGCTGCGGGATTCGTACCTGCTCGACACCCTTGAGTGCGGCGATTTCTCGTTTGCAACGGCCTGTCTGCTGGCAAACCGCAAGTATGGTAAGAACACCCAGCATGGTGATATTAAGAGCCATCAGTATATCATCAGCTTTGACCCCAGAGATGCAGCCGACAACGGCTTGACCATGGAAAAGGCACAGGCACTTGGCCTGAAGTTTTGTTCTGAAAACTTCCCCGGTCATCCTGCCATCGTCTGCACTCACCCGGATGGGCACAACCATTCGGGAAACATCCATGTCCACATCGTGATCGGAAGCATCCGAACGCGAGAGGTGGAACGCAAGCCCTATATGCAAAAGCCCCGCGACTGGCGCGAGGGTATGAAGCACTCCAGCACAGCCCAGACCATGCGGCACCTCCGTGTCGAAGTCATGGAGCTGTGCGAGGGTGCCGGACTGTACCAGATCGACCTACTCAACGGCTCGAAGGAGCGTGTCAGTGAAGCCGAGTATTGGGCAAGACGGCGTGGGCAGCAGAAACTTGACCGTGAAAACGCAGCCCTCACCGCAGCCGGACAGTCGCCCAAGCAGAAGAAGTTTGAAACAGTAAAAGATACCCTGCGGAGACAGATTTCGTCTGTATTGTACCGCGCTACCAGCTTTGAGGATTTCTCTGACAAGCTCATGCAGCAGTACGGCATTGCCGTTAAGGAAAGCCGTGGGCAGCTCAGCTATCTGCCTGCTGGCAGAACCAAGTTTATCCGGGCGAAACATCTCGGTGACAAGTTCGATAAGGCGGCAGTGCTTGCCACGTTGCAGGCAAATGCCGAACGCAAACCCCAGGTTCAGTTCAAGCAGGATACCATCTGGAAATTGATCGACATCCAGTCGAGGATGACCGAGGGCAAGGGCATCGGCTACGAGCGTTGGGCGAAGAAGCACAACCTCAAAGCCATGGCACAGACCTTGATCCTCTTAGAAGAAAAGGGCTTGACCGACGAGGACGCCCTGAACCAGCGCATCGCTGAACTGGAAACCAAGTATCACGACGCACTGGCGGTGGTGAAAGACCTCGAAGGTCGCATGAAAACCAACAAAGAGCTGCGCTATCACGTCGCAGCCTACACCAACACCAAGAACATCGCACAACAGTTAAAAGCCGCAAAACGACCCGCAGCCTTTGAAGAACAGCACCGTGCAGAACTGACAGCATACCGGACGGCAGCAGCCTATCTCAAGGCAAACAACATCACGAAGCTGCCCAGTCCGAAAAAGCTGGAAGCCGAGTATGCGCAGCTGGCATCCGAAAAGGCAAAGTTCTACGAGCAGTACAAAGAAGCCACGGAAGAACTGCTCAAACTGAAAACCGCAAAGCAGAATGTTGCGTCCTTTTTCCGGGAGGAAGAACAGGCGCAACAGGAGAGATAAAGGAGTGTGCGTATGATCAATCTGAAAATTGACCCGGAGTTCCAGTCCCAGATTCCTCCTCTGACCGATGATGAATTCAAGCAGCTTGAAGAAAACATCCTGAAAGAGGGCAAGCTGCTCTCTCCTTTGATCGTTTGGGGTAACACCCTTGTTGATGGTCACAACCGTTATGCGATTCTTCAGAAGCATCCCGAAATCTACTTTTCTACCATGCCGCTCCACTTTGCAAATCGTGAGGAAGCACTCGCTTGGATTTGCAAGAATCAGCTGGGGCGGCGCAATCTTTCCCCCGAACAAAAGCGTTACCTGCTGGGGAAGCAGTACGAAGCCGAGAAGAAAGCTGCAAAAATCTTTCGGGGCAATCAGTACACTTTAGCAAAGAAAAGTGGTGGTGATCACGGTGATAACCACCACTCCGGGAAGAAAACCTGCGACCGGATCGCAGAGGAAAACGGTGTCAGCCGTGCCTCCGTTCTTCGTGCCAGCCACTATACACGAGGCATCGACATCGCAGATAATCTCTCTCCCGGCATCAAGCAGAAAGTCTTTTCCGGCGAAGTGAAGTTCACCAACGAAGAAATGTCCAAGCTTGTGCAGGCAAGTGTCGAGCATCGTTCAGATATCCTTGCTCAAATCCTGCATCCAGAGGCATTGGAAGTGTTGGAATCTGCCAGCGCAGAATTTGAACCTGAAAAAGCGGAACCCGTTCCCATGCCCACACCACAAACAGAAGAATTTCGGTGCTATCATGTACCGGACGAGTTTATGAAGGTTTACAAATCTTTGAGCCGTGCGACCGAAATGATGAAAAACTCATGGAAGAAAACGCTCAAAAACAATCCCAGCTATTTCACTGACCCGGAAAAGCAGAAGGTTCTCCGCTTCGCAATGCAGCGACCTGCTAACTACCTGACTGAAATCGAAACCTATCTGGAAAAGGCTCTTGCAGAAGCCCTTGAAGAAGAAAAGACCGCATAACAGCAGACACCTGTAAGCCATCAATAAGCCACCAGCCGCAAGTCCAGGGTGGAAAACTTCCGCGCCCTTGCGCCTGATAAAAATTGGAACTTTGATTTTCTCGCCCGACTTTGCCACGGTGGGACGATCAAAGGAGCGTGCGTTTGAACAAAAAGAAAAAGTCCACAAATACTTCCCCTTATCCCGATGAAGTCATTGACCGTCTGGCGCGGGCATTCTACCCGGCCATCCTTGCCTGCTGGAACAGCGAGGAAGGCCAGAGGGAGTTTGCCGCGTGGCAGGCAGAGCAGGCTCATCATGCAAACAACGAAAAACAGGAAGTTCCCACTTGCTGGGTATTCGTAAAACAGTTTTCGAGAAATGACACGGCAACTGCCTGTCAGGATTGGTTACGAGTACCCGGCTAGGCCGAGGAATCATCAAGTCCCATGTCCGCACCGTCAAGGTGTTGGGTATGGGGCTTTTTGCATTTCAGGAACGTGTACATCTCTGGAAAGGTGTAACACACTAGACTTTGTACCAAAGTCGTGTGCCAAGGGTGCTGCGCCCCTTTGGAATCCCTGCTTACATCGCCTGTGGGCGATGTAGATTCGCCGCACAGAAAGCTCTCACAAAAGGCACACCCGGCTGTCTGCGGCGAGGAGAAGGCACTTCTGCGGAAGTGTAATAACCCACTATGACACTTTCATCCCTGTGGTCTGCAAAGTGTAGTGGGCTCTCCGAGGGGGAAACGGCTATATAGGGTGCGCTTCGGGCAAATCGCTGCGTACGTGCGTACCAATCTCTCGTACGCACGTACGCAGTAAAACGGCTAAAATCTCCTATATAGGGGTGTTCTTCTGGAAATCAATATGATATACTCAACTTAACCAACCATCAACTAATAGGAGGCGGTAATATTATGGGAAAAACTTTTGTGTGTAGCTTATGCCGTAATGGAATCATTGGCGGTGGTTTGTACATTGATGAACAGAGCATTACATATTCAACTCAAAAGCTCACAGTCAGTCCACTGTATCGCAACCTTGTATTGCCCATGAACGAGATAAGGGAGCTTTCATGGAGTCAGATGGTCGTTCCTGTTGCAGCAATTTCCATGAAAGATGGAGAATGTTATAAATTTATCATATATAACAAATCAGGATTTGAAAAGGCATATAAGCAATATAGCAACCACCAAGAATGAAATCACCTAGCAGGGTTTGGGGCAGGCACGCCCCAACAAGAAGCTGTCCCAAAAGGGCAAGAATTTTCAAGAATTGAAAATTTGTGGCCACGGGACGATTCTTGCTCTCACGAAAACCCATACTTTTTGAAAATCCGCTTTTCGCAGCCAAAGGAGGATGCACCATGAAAAAAGAGATCGAAGCCTTCGTCAACGCAGCCAACGAGCAGGAGTTGGAAGCCGCATGGAATAACCTCTCGGCAGAGGAACAGCGAGTTTTCGAGCAGCTCATGGAGGAAGAACCACCCGAAGATGCACTGGCATTTTTCGCACAGCTGTATGATGATGCCCCGAAAGAGCAGACCAGCGAGACTGTGAACATCTCCGAAAATGAAATCTATTTCAAGCGGAAGCCCTTGACCGAAGAGCAGAAGAAACACAGCTCTTATGTGGACGAGAACGGCAACCTCCATGTCAAGAACCTGTCCGCTTTCTGGATTCCAGAACTGACCACCACGGAGAAAGTCGGTCACACCACCTACACCGTGACCGGCAGCTATGAGGGCAAGGAGTCCTTTTTGAAGAAGCTGGAGCGCATTGTTGCCAAGAACGCCCAGCAAAAATTTGAAGATGAGGGTGCAGACGAATGACAACTGCGTCCAATTCTGCTATACTTGACCCGGTAACCAATCCTGTACCGACAGTTGCTCCACAGAGTAAGGAGGACACAACAATGTCTGGAGCAACGAATAAAATCACCGCACTTTACTGCCGACTGTCGCAAGAGGACGCACGGCTCGGCGAAAGCCTGTCCATTGAGAACCAGAAGGCTATCCTTCTGGAATACGCCAAAAAGAACCACTTCCCGAACCCGGTGTTCTTTGTGGATGATGGCTACTCCGGCACGAACTATGACCGCCCCGGCTTTCAGAGTATGCTGGTCGAGATCGAAGCAGGGCGTGTAGGAATCGTTATCACGAAAGACCTGTCCCGACTGGGGCGCAACTCTGCCTTGACGGGTCTGTACACAAACTTTACCTTTCCCCAGTATGGCGTTCGCTACATTGCCATTAACGACAATTACGACACCATTGACCCGAACAGCGTAAACAACGATTTTGCGGGTATTAAGAACTGGTTCAACGAGTTTTACGCCCGCGATACCAGCCGCAAGATTCGGGCTGTCCAGAAGGCCAAGGGAGAGCGTGGAGTGCCGCTGACGGTCAATGTTCCGTACGGCTATGTAAAAGACCCGGAGAACCCGAAGCATTGGCTTGTTGACCCGGAAGCGGCTGCGATTGTGAAGCGCATCTTCTCCATGTGCATGGAGGGACGTGGCCCGACCCAAATTGCAAACCAACTGTGGGTGGACAAAGTTCTGACTCCCACCGCCTACAAGCTGAGCCATGGCCGGAGTACAAACGCACCTGCCCCGGAAGACCCTTACCGCTGGGATAAAAGAGCAGTAAGTTTGATTCTGGAACGCCGGGAGTACACTGGCTGCACAGTCAACTTCAAGACCTATACTAACTCTATCTGGGATAAAAAGAGACATCTGAATCCTGTGGAAAATCAGGCTATCTTCCCGGATACACATGAGCGCATTATTGACGATGATGTGTTTGAAAAGGTTCAGGAGATTCGTAACCAGCGTCACCGCATGACTCGGACAGGCAAGAGCAGCATTTTCTCCGGTATGGTCTACTGCGCTGACTGCGGTTCCAAGATGCAATATGGTTCGTCCAACAACAGGGACTTCAGTCAAGACTTCTTTGATTGCTCTCTGCACAAGAAGAACGGGAGCAAGTGCAAGGGACACTTCATCCGGGTAAAGGTTCTGGAAGGACGTGTACTGAGTCATGTTCAGCGGGTGACGGACTACATTCTCCGTCATGAAGACTACTTCCGCAAGGTCATGGAGGAGCAGCTTCGGGTGGAAAGCACCGAAAAGCTGACCGTCCTGAAGAAGCAGCTTGCCCGGAATGAGAAGCGGATTGCAGACCTCAAACGGCTGTTCATGAAAATCTACGAGGATAACGCCAGCGGAAAGCTGAGCGATGAACGCTTTGACATGATGAGCCAGAGCTACGATGCCGAACAGAAGCATCTGGAAGAGGAAGCCCTCTCTATCCAGCAGGAAATCGAAGTACAGGAACAGCAGATCGAGAATATTGAGAAGTTCGTCCAGAAAGCGCACAAATACGTTCATATTGAAGAACTCACCCCTTATGCTCTCCGTGAACTGGTGTCAGCCATCTATGTGGATGCCCCGAATAAGTCCAGCGGAAAGCGGGTGCAGCACATCCATATCAAGTACGATGGGCTGGGGTACATCCCTCTGGATGAACTGGAAGCAAAAGAAAAGGCGTGACCGAAGTCACGCCAAATCTTCCCCATTTAGGGAACTTTTGCAAATACTGTTTTATGGGAACTCTGCTCTGGGGAACTCCCTGTTGTACATATCGCTATCGTCTGTGGCTTTTGGCAGGGTGCGTCCTATTCAGGGGCGCACCCTGTTTTTTGTTTTGCCCTTAATCTTCTAGCCCATGGCTTCCAGCCACATTCTTCAAATATTTCTCCGGGTCACCGTTCAGAATCAAATCCGCATAGCCCAGCGGATCGTTGTAGATGAGGTAGTCCAGTTCCGTCCTCTGCGCCATGGTCACGTCCAATTCATCCTCGACCCCAGTGCAGTCAATGGAGATCATTCTCCCATCCCGGAGCAGCAGCTCCACGCAGCCGGTATCCATGTTGAACTTGCAGGCTCTTTCATCGTACTTCATGTTTGTGTCCTTTCTGCCTTACGGCACTCTTACAGTGATCTGTCGTGCTTTCTTATGATAAGGTCTAGGACGCTTTTCGATGGAAGCAAGGGATTCGTTCTGTTTTCCGAAGAATACAAAAAATCCGAACCCTTCTCCTATTGGAAAAAAGTTCAGATTTTGTTGTTGTGGTGCGATGGAAGGGACTCGAACCCCCGGCCTACTGATTCGTAGTCAGTCACTCTATCCAGCTGAGCTACCAACGCATACGTTCCGTTCGGAACATGATGTATTTTATCACGAAGGACAGGGTTTGTCAACAGCTTTTTAAAATTATTTTTATATTTTTTGAAAAAGAACGTCTTTTCTTTGATTTTACTGCGGCTTTTTTGCATTCCTTCTGCCGTCCCGGCGCAAAAAGCGACTTTTACAACCGCTTTTCGCCCGCCGGGCGGGGGCGAACCCGGGCGGAAAGGGGAGCAGGGCGCTGCGTGGCAGGTCGGTGCTCCGCGATGCTGGCAGCGCAAGCCGGTCTTGCCCATGGCGCGGCGTTCAGTCCTCCTGCGCCAGCTGACGGGCAATTTTCACACCGGTGGGGGTGGCGGCAAGGCCGCCCTGACCGGTCTCGCGCAGGTCGGGGGAGAGCAGGCTGCCCACGCGGCCCATGGCGTCGATGACCTCGTCGCAGGGGATGGCATAGTCCACCCCGGCCAGTGCCATGTTGGCGCAGGAGACCGCGTTCACCGCGCCCACCACGTTGCGCTTGATGCAGGGCACCTCTACCAGACCCGCCACGGGGTCGCAGACCAGACCCAGCAGGTTGCCCAGTGCCATGGCGGCGGCAGCGGCGCACTGCTCCGGGGTGCCGCCCTTCAGGTTACACAGGGCGGCGGCGGCCATGGCGCTGGCAGCGCCTACCTCCGCCTGACAGCCGCCCTCTGCGCCCGCCAGCGTGGCGCGGGCGGCGATGACCTGCCCAAAGCCTGCCGCCACATACAGCGCATCGCAGACGGCATCCTCGTCTGCCTGTCCGGCGCGCGCCAGCGGCAGCAGCACCGCCGGCAGCACCCCGCAGCTGCCCGCCGTGGGCGCGGCCACGATGCGCTTCATGCAGGCGTTGCACTCGGCGGTCTTTAGGGCTTCTGCCGTGACGGCGGCCAGATAATCATCGCCCAGCAGGCGTCCCTGCTGCCACGCCTGCTCCACCTTGGCGGCATCGCCACCGGAAAGGCCGCTGCGGCTGCGCTGCGCGGGGTCGTATTCCTGACTGGTGGCCTGCATCACCTGCCACAGGTGCCGCATGGCGGCGCGGCTGTGCGCCTCGGTCAGGCGGCTCTCCTCCAGATCGCTGCGCAGCACCGCTTCTGCCAGCGTGATCTTCTGGCTGCGGGCAGCAGCCAGCATCTCTTCACAGGACAAAAATGCCATGGCTCATTCCTCCGTTTCTTCCGGCTCGTCCACGTTCAGGCAGGTCACCTTCAGCAGACCCGGCATCACCGCCAGCTGCCGCTCCAGCGCGTGGGGGATGTGGGAGTCGCACTCCAGCACCATCACCGCATAGCCGCCCGCGGCGGCGCGGAACACCTGCATGGACGCGATATTGATGCGCCGCAGCGCCAGCGCCATGGTCACCTCCGCAATGCAGCCGGGGGTATCCTCGTTGTGGATGATGAGGGTATTGCTGTCCCCGCCAAAATCTGCCGGTACGCCGTCGATCTCGGTCACGCGGATGCGTCCGCCGCCCACCGATGCCGCCTTGAGCGAAAGCTGCCGCCCGGTGCGGCTGGTCAGGGTAAGCACGGCGGTGTTGGGGTGGGCAGAGCGCAGCTCTACCGGGTGGATGCTGAACTGCATCCCCTGCTGCGCAGCCAGCGCAAAGCTGTCCGGCAGGCGGGGATCGTCCGGGCGCAGACCCAGAAGCCCCGCCACCAGGGCGCGGTCGGTGCCGTGGCCCTTTCCGGTGGTGGCAAAACTGCCGTACAGGCCGATGTCTGCCTGCGCCGGAACCTCGCCCAGAAGCTTTTGTGCGGTATAGCCGATCTTTGCCGCACCGGCGGTGTGACTGGAGGAAGGCCCGATCATCACCGGGCCCAGAACATCAAATAATCGCATAGGGGACAGCCTTCCTTTCCTGAGGGTTTTCCCACTTTTGCGCGGCAGCTGCTGCCGCAAAACGCGCTTTTTTCCTGCTTAAATGGACTAAAATTGCCAAAACGGCACATTTTTATCAAGTTTATTATACCGCTTTTGCTGCACTTGTGCTATAATAACTTTACTAATGTTTGAAAATGTCCCCAAAATGGCGTTCCGGCTGCTGCCTTGGCAGCGCCGCCCCGCCGCCAAGGGAACAACACGGAGGGTAGATCCTATGAAACTGGTAAGCGTGGAAACTCCTGAAAAGAGTGTCTGCAAAATGACCTTCAGCGCTACGGCTGAGGAACTGGAGGCCGCCTCCAATGCGGTCTATGAGCGCACCCGCGCCACTTATACCATCAAGGGCTTCCAGAAGGGCGAGGCCGACCGCGCACAGATCGAGGCTGACCGCGGCGAGCACACCTTCTGGTACGATGCCATCAACGATCTGATGGATCAGGATGTGCCTGCTTTGTACGAGGCTGCTTTGAAAGAACACGGCTTTGCGCCGGTAGATGATCCCAGCTACGATCTGGTAAGCGTGAAGAAGGACGAGGGCTTTGTGGCTACCGCCACCGTGGCGCTGCAGCCCGAGCTGAAGCTGACCAAGACCACCGGCTTTACCTCCCAGTGCGTCACCCCGGAGGTGACCGACAAGGAGATCGACGCGGTGCTGGAGCGCCGCCGCAACTACGCCGCAGAGCTGGTGCCCCACAAGGGTCCCGCTGTGAAGGGCAATGTGGTGCACATGGACTTTGAGGGCCTTCTGGACGGCGTGCCCTTTGAGGGCGGCACCGCAAAGGATCAGTCCGTGCAGCTGGGCAGCGGCCGCATGATCCCCGGCTTCGAGGACGGCATTCTGGGCCACAAGGCAGGGGACGAGTTTGAGATCAACGTCACCTTCCCCAAGAACTACCACGGCAAGGAGCTGGCAGGCAAGCCCGCTGTGTTCAAGATCAAGCTGCATGACGTGTGTGTGCGTCAGCTGCCCGCCCTGAACAGCGATTTTGCCAAGAAGATGGGCAAGGAGACCATGGAGGAGTACCGCGCCTTCGTGAAGAAGCAGCTGTTCGACGGCCGCCACGGCGGTGCGCTGAACCACGCCAAGGACATGATCCTTGGTCAGCTGGCCGATGCCGCAGAGGGCGAGATCCCCAGCATTCTGGTGGAGAACGCCTACCAGCAGCAGATGCAGAGCATCCAGCAGCAGCTGCAGATGCAGCGCATGAGCCTGAACACCTACCTGAGCCAGATCCATGAGACCCGCGAGAGCTTTACTGCCAAGGTGCGTGCCGCCGCAGAGAAGAACACCCGCGCCCGCATGGCACTGCTGCAGGTCGCCCAGCAGGAGAACCTGCTGCCCACCGACGAGGAGATCGACAAGCAGCTGGCTGAGCGCGCCGAAAAGACCAAAAAGACGGTGGAAGAGATCAAGGCTGGCACCGACATCGCCGCCCTGCGCCGCAGCGAGGGCATCCGCAAGGCTGCCGATTGGGTCATCGACCACTCCACCATCGAGGAAAAGGTAGAGAGCAAGTAAGCGCCGCCGATTTGGAATGCGCTCCGCTTTGCTTTGCGCATACACAGCGGAATTATTATTTTTAATAGAGCAATGCCGGGCGGTCTGCGGACCGCCCGGCATTGCATTTTCACGGGAAAGGCCGTAAAGGAGAACTGCATTCCTTTCTGTGAAAAATGAACCGGGAAAATCCGCAGATTTTCCCGGTTCTCAAATTTAAAATTGTTTTTCCTCTATTGATGCGCAGAGCAGCGCGGAGCGCATTCAAATCGTTTTTCAGGTCAAGAGGTTGAAACCCATAATGACCACGCCCAGCACCACTAGCACTACGCCGGTGGCGCGGTTCAGGGTCTTGGGGGTTGCCTTGTTGGCAAACACGGCGGCAATGCGTGCCCACAGCAGGGTGAACGCCACGCACAGCACCCATACCAGCCAATCGGGCGTGCCGCCGATCATAAAGTGGGACACTGCACCAGTCAGGGCGGTAAAGGTCATAATGAACACGCTGGTGCCCACGGCAGTTTTCAGCTCGTACCCCAGCACGCTGGTGAGGATGAGCAGCATCATCATGCCGCCGCCTGCACCGATAAAGCCGCAGATGAAGCCGATAAGCACGCCGCACACCACCGACTGCACCGCGCGCTTTTTTGCGCTGACCCCCTGCATGGCTTCCTTGGTGGTCATCACCGGGCGCAGAATGAACTTGACGCCCAGCAAAAAGGTCATGAACACCGAGAAGCCGCCCATGGTGGCGGAGGGCACCTTGCTGGCCACCCAGCTGCCCACCACCGTAAAGGCAAGCACGCTTGCCATCATGATCAGGCCGTTTTTGATATCCAGATTCTTGTTTTTATGGTAGGTATAGGCAGACACTGCGCTGGCAAGCACATCCGAGGAAAGGGCAATGCCCACGGCCATGTAGGGATCCATGTGCAGAAAGGTGATGAGCATGGGGCTGATGACCGCCGCCGCGCTCATACCGGCAAAGCCGGTGCCAAGGCCGGCACCCATGCCGGCAAAAAAGGTGACAAGCACCGTAAACAGCAAGTGCATTTTATCCATTCTCCTTTAAGATCTCGTCCAGATTTTTCCCGATGACCTCCATGGTGCGGAAGAATGCCTCCCGGGTGGGAGCGTCCGTGTTGTCCAGCAGGCGGGCAAAAAAGCGCTCCTGCACCTCGCGTCCCCGTGCGATGACCGGCTGCGCCTTTTCGGTGCACAGCAGCTGGGTCTTGCGGCGGTCGCCCGCCACGGCGCGGCGCTCCAGATACCCCTCCTGCACCAGACGGTCCACGTTTACCGAAACGAGATTTGCCTTGATTTTGCGGATCTCCACGATATCCCGGGCGGTGGTGCAGTCCGGGTTGTTGGCCAGAAACATCAGGATGTCAAAAGCGGTTTGAGGCAGCTTTAGTTCCTGACACAACGGCTTGCACATGGCGCTGTACGCCTGCGCGGTCTTGAAGCTGATCTCTATGGTAGGGTTCATGGGACGCTCCTTTTGTTCTTATATGGATAGTTCATTTTTGAAGTATTATAGTTCAAATAAGGGAAGATGTCAAGAGAAAAAAGGGTCCTGAAAAGCCTGCGGCTTTTCAGGACCCAAAAATCGAACCAGTATTTCAGAACACCGCCACGGCGACCAGACGCACCAGCAGGGCGCACAGCCATGCCACGGCGCACTGGTTCACCACCATGATGGTAGCCCACTTGCCGCCAAGCTCCCGCTTGACCGAGGCCACCGCCGCGATGCAGGGGGTGTACAGCAGGCAGAACACCAGCAGCGGTGCGGCCTGTGCCGGGGTGAGGGCTGCGGTCAGGGCAGCCGTAGAGCCGAAGAGGATGAGCAGCGAGGACACCACGCTCTCCTTTGCCATAAAGCCGGTGATGAGGGCGGTGGAGATACGCCAGTCCGCAAAGCCCAGCGGGGCAAACAGCGGGGCGATATCGCCCGCGATGCGCGCCAGAATGCTGGCCTGCGGGTCAGCGGTCAGCCGCAGCTGCAAATCAAAGTTCTGCAGGAACCAGATGACGATGGTAGCGGCAAAGATGACCGTAAAGGCCTTCTGCAAGAAGTCCCGCGCCTTTTCCCACAGCAGCTGCGCCACGTTTTTCAGGCCGGGCAGGCGATAGTTGGGCAGTTCCATGACAAAGGGCACGGCCTCGCCCTTGAACACGGTGCTCTTGAGCAGCAGCGCCGCCAGCACGCCCACCAGAATGCCGGTGAAGTACAGCAGCACCATCACAAGCCCCGCGTACTTGGGGAAGAACGCCGCCGCGAACAGGCTGTAAATGGGCAGCTTTGCCGAGCAGCTCATGAACGGGGTGAGCAGGATGGTCATTTTGCGGTCGCGCTCCGAGGGCAGGGTGCGGCTTGCCATCACGCCGGGCACGGTGCAGCCAAAGCCGATGAGCATGGGCACGATGCTGCGGCCGGACAGGCCGATGCGGCGCAGCAGCTTATCCATCACAAAGGCGACACGCGCCATGTAGCCGGTATCCTCCAGCATGGAGAGGAAGAAGAACAGCACCACGATGATGGGCAGAAAGCTCAGCACGCTGCCCACGCCGGTAAAGATGCCGTCGATGACCAACGAGTGCACCGCCGCGTTGACGTTCCAGCTGGTCAGGGCGGTGTCCACAATGCCGGTCAGGGCGTCGATGCCCATTTCCATGAGGTTCTGGAAGAACAGGCCGATGACGTTGAAGGTAAGGAAGAACACCAGACCCATGATAGCGATAAACGCCGGGATGGCGGTGTACTTGCCGGTAAGGAACTTGTCGATGCGGTTGGAGCGCAGCTGCTCCTTGCTTTCGTGAGGCTTGACCACCGTCTGCGCCACCAGTTCCTGAATAAAGGAGAACCGCATATCTGCAATGGCGGCGGCGCGGTCCAGCCCGCGCTCCTGCTCCATCTGCACGATGATATGTTCGATCATCTCTTTTTCGTTGGGGTCCAGCTTCAGCGCTTCCTCAATGCGGGGGTCGCCCTCCACCAGCTTGGTGGCGGCAAACCGCACCGGGATGCCCGCCGCCTTGGCGTGATCCTCAATGAGGTGCAAAATGCCGTGGATGCAGCGGTGCACCGCGCCGCCGTGGTCATCCTCGCTGCAAAAATCCATCCGCCCGGGGCGCTCCTGATACTTTGCCACATGGACGGCGTGGTCTACCAGCTCGTCCACGCCCTCGTTCTTGGCGGCAGAGATGGGGATGACCGGGATGCCCAGCATGGCTTCCATCTTGTTGATGCGCACCGTGCCGCCGTTGCCGCGCATTTCGTCCATCATATTCAGCGCCAGCACCATGGGGATATCCAGCTCCATCAGCTGCATGGTCAGGTAAAGGTTGCGCTCGATGTTGGTGGCGTCCACGATATTGATGATGCCGGTGGGCTTTTCGCCAATGATAAACTGCCGGGTGACGATCTCCTCGCTGGAATAGGGGGACATGGAGTAGATGCCCGGCAGGTCGGTGACCTCGGTCTCCGGGTGCCCCTTGATAGCGCCGCTCTTGCGGTCCACCGTCACACCCGGGAAGTTTCCGACGTGCTGGTTGGAACCGGTGAGCTGGTTGAACAGGGTGGTCTTGCCGCAGTTCTGGTTGCCCGCCAGCGCAAAGGTCAGGGTCTTATCCTCCGGCAGGGGATGCTCCCCCTCCTTGGTGTGGTACTTGCCGCCCTCGCCAAGACCCGGGTGCTCCACCATCTTCCCGTCCACCGGGGCGTGCACCGCCGGGGTCTTTTCGGTGGGGGTCACGGTGATCTGTGCCGCGTCGTCCAGACGCAGGGTCAACTCATAACCGTGGATGCGCAGCTCCATGGGGTCGCCCATGGGTGCCAGCTTTACCAGCGTGACCTCCACCCCGGGGATCAGACCCATATCCAGAAAATGCTGCCGCAGTGCGCCCGCACCGCCCACAGCGTCTACTATGGCGCTTTTGCCGATCTGTAACTCTTTTAACGTCATATCCGTTGCCTTCTTTTATATGTACCATTCTTATATGTTAGTCCGTGTTAACAAATGTAGTATAGGCTAACTGGCAGCGGATGTCAATAGAGAATATAGACACAAAAAAAGCACCGCACACTCTCAGGCGAGAATATGCGGTGCTCCGGTTCAAATCATTATTACTTCACGGTGTGGTAGCCATCAGGGTTGTTCTTCTGCCAGTTCCAGCTGTCGGCGCACATCTCCTCGATGCCGTACTCAGCCACCCAGCCCAGCTCGTTCTTGGCCTTGGTGGGGTCGGCGTAGCACTCGGCGATATCGCCGGGACGGCGGGGGTCGATGACGTAGGGGATCTCTTTGCCGCAGGCCTTGGAGAAGGCGTGGATGACATCCAGCACGCTGTACCCCTTGCCGGTGCCCAGATTGCAGATGAAGAGGCCGCAGCCGGTCTCCAGCTTGCGGATGGCGCACACATGGCCCCGGGCCAGATCCACAACGTGGATGTAGTCACGCACACCGGTGCCGTCCGGGGTGGGGTAGTCGTTGCCAAAGACGTGCACCTTTTCCAGCTTGCCCACAGCCACCTTGGCGATGTAGGGCATCAGGTTATTGGGGATGCCGTTGGGGTCCTCGCCGATCAGGCCGCTCTTGTGGGCACCGATGGGGTTGAAATAGCGCAGCAGCGCCACATTCAGGCTGGGGTCAGCCTTGCAGACGTCCTGCAGGATGCGCTCGGTGAAGGCCTTGGTGGTGCCGTAGGGGTTGGTGGTAGCGCCCACGGGGAAGTCCTCGGTGATGGGCACACTGGCGGGGTCGCCGTAGACGGTAGCGGAGGAGCTGAACACGAAGTTGTGGCAGTCATGATGACGCATCACGTCCAGAATGACCAGCGTGCAGTTGAGGTTATTATAGTAGTACTCGATGGGCTTGGACACGCTCTCGCCCACAGCCTTGTAGGCTGCAAACTGGATGACGGCGGTGATATCCGGGCACTCGGAGAAGATCTTTTCCACTTCTTCGCGGCGGGTCATGTCTGCCTTATAGAAGCGGAAATCCTTGCCGGTGATCTGCTTGACCCGATCCAGAACCACAGGAGAAGCGTTATAATAGTTATCTGCCACCACGATATCGTAGCCAGCGTTCAACAGTTCGATGCAGGTGTGGCTGCCGATGTAGCCGGCACCGCCGGAAACCAAAATTGCCATAGCCGAGTACCTCTCTCACATAGTATTATCACTTTTATCTCTTTGCGCCGGGCGCTGCCCGGTCTGCTTAAAGAATACCGCTTTTTGCCGCCGACTGCAAGGGGCGCTTTCTTTATTCAGATATATTTTTGTTGCAGCTTTTTCCCGTGCACTTTTGATTGACAGAGATTTTTTGCACCTTTCACATGGAGAGAATGCGCCGTTTGTGCAAAACATAGAAATAGCGCGCTGCGCAATGAGGTTTGCCGCTGTGCGGCAAATGACGTGCTGTGCAATGATGTTCCGGCTGCGCCGGAAATGATGCAGCCGCCGCAGGCGGCCATTGTGCCGTAAGGCACACATCATTTGTCCGCAGGACAACATCATTTCCCGCAGGGAACATCCTGCCACGCAAAAAACGTCTGCCGGAGCAGACGTTTTTGCGTAATGTATCATTTTTAAAGCTTTCCGCACTGTTTGCCGGTGAAGAACCGCAGGGTGGTGGTGGCGCGGAACACCTTGCCCGCCCGCAGCACCGTGGAGGGGAACTCCGGGTGGGAGGGGCTGCACGGATAGTGCTGGGTCTCCAAGGCAAAGCCGCCGTACTTGCGCAAAGGCTGGCCGCCCTTGCCCGGGGCGGGGCAATCCTGCAAAAAGTTGCCGGTGTACAGCTGGATGCCCGGCTGGGTGGTGTACAGCTTCATACTGATGCCGGTCTTATCGCTGGTAGCCCATGCGCAGATGCTCTGGCTGGAACCGCGTGCGCGGTCGATGACATAGCAGTGGTCGTAGCCGCCGCCTACCATGGTGGTCTGGGAGAAGCCGGTGTCGATCTCCTTGCCGATGGTCTTACCGGCGGTAAAGTCCATGGGGGTGTTCGCCACGGGCAGGATGTTTCCGGTGGGACAGGTGGTATTGTTGCCCTCCAGATAGCGGGAGGCGTAGATGCGCAGCTTCTGGTTCAGCACATCGCCGCCGCCATCCAGATTGAAGTAGCTGTGGTTGGTCAGGTTTACAAGGGTGTCGGCGTCCGAGGACACACGGTAGTCCATGCGGAAGGTGTTGTCATCGGTGAGGGTATAGCGCACCGCGATCTTCAGCGTACCGGGAAAGCCGTCCTCGCCGTCGGGGCTTACGGCCTCCATCAGCAGGGTATCGCCGAAGTATTTCACCTCATAGATTTTCCGGGAAAAGCAGCCGTGCAGATGGTGCTCACCGCAGTTTTTTTCCAGCTGGTAGGTCTTGCCGCCCAAGGTAAAGACGGCGTTTTCGATGCGGTTTGCGTAGCGCCCCACAAAGGCACCGCAGCAGGTGCTGCCGGACGAGGTGAAGTCGTTTTCGTAATCTGCCATGGTGTCGTGACCCAGCACCACATCCACCGGGCCGTTTTTGGCCGGGACGATGATATTTTTGATCACGCAGCCGTAATCCAGCACACTGACGGACATACCGCCGGGGTTCGAGAGGATGTACTCGGTAACATTAGCGCCCTCTTTGGTCACACCGAAGGGCTTGGAACGGATCTGTGCCATTGGGCCTCGCCTCCTAAAGTTTTTTTCGGAAATGCAAAAGGGGGCAGACTACCCCCTTTGCATCTTGTCTGTATTTATGATTATATCACAGTTTTACGATTTTGTGTTGGATTCATTTTAGAATTACCATCCAATTTTTGCGGCGATTTTTTGTTAGAATCATCGAAAGTGCCTACAATACCAAAAAGCGCCCCGCACTTCCGGTGGAAATGCGGGGCGCTTTGGAGATACGGGCTGTATGCCTTATGCCTCCGGCTGGGGCTGTGCCGCAGAGGACTGGGCGGCAATGAATTCGGCGGCATCGTCCGGGATGTCGTCCAAGTCCTCGTCGCTGCCGATGTCCACGTTGAGCGGCGGCTTCTTGAACAGGATATCGTACAGGATGGGCACGATATACAGGGTCATCAGGGTGGCGTAGCTCAGGCCGCAGATGATGACGATGGCCATGCCGCTCATCAGCTGGCTTGCCATATCGTTGCTGAGCACCATTTGCAGCATGGCCAGCACGGTGGTCAGGGTGGTCATCAGGATGGGGCGCATACGGGTCTTGCCGGTGGCCACCAGCGCGGCGCGGCGCTCCATGCCGCCCATACGCAGCTGGTTGGCGTAGTCCACGAACACGATGCCGTTGTTGACGACCGTACCCATCAGCACGATGAAGCCCATCATGGAGATCATGGTCAGCTGCTGGCCGGTGAGCAGCAGGCCCAGCAGACCGCCGGTAAAGGCCAGCGGCACGGTAAACAGCACGATGAAGGGGGACAGCAGGCTCTGGAACTGTGCCACCATGACAAGGTACACAAAGGGCAGAGCCAGTGCCATCCACTGGATCATCTCATTGGTCATATAGTTGACGCTGTCGCTCTCGCCGCCCATGGAGAAGGAGCAGCCTTCCGGCATCTCATCGGTGAGGGCAAAGGCGTCCAGCGCCTTTTTCACTGCACGCGCCTGCACCGTGGTGTTGTAGCCCGGGGCAGTCTCGGCGGTGACGGTAACGAACTGGTTCTGGTTCTCGCTGGTGATGGAGTCCGGCGTGGTGCCGGTGGTCCAGCTGGCGATATCCGACAGCTTGCAGGTTCCGGTGGCGGTGGTGCCGTCTGCGGACATGACGGTGGTCTCAAAGGTCATGTCCATCATGTTTTCCTTGGTCAGCGGGTCCAGATTGTTGCTGATCTGCACGTCCATGGTGGTGCCGTCCACGGTAACAGGGGTCTGTGCCGTGGTGGTGGTGGTCAGCTTTGCCGCGATCTGCTGGTACACCTGCGCAACGGTCAGGCCGTTGGCGCGCACCTTATCGCGGTCCACCTGCAAAATGATGGTGGAATCGCCCGCGCCCAGACCGTTGGTGGCGTTCTGGAAGCCATCGGTGCTGTTCACGATGTCAATGACCTTCTCGGACAGGGCGGTCAGGGTCTCGGCATCGGTGCCGTAGATCTTGATGGTCAGACCGGTGGACAGCTGGCTGGTCAGGTCATCGGTCATGCCGTACTGCTGGACGGTGGCGGTGCAGTCCGCCACCCCGGCCACGGCTTCTTCCATGGCTTTGCAGGCGGTGTCGATCTCGGAAGAGGAGAGCTCCTCGTTGAGCTTGACGTTGATCTTGTACTTGCCGTAGCCGTTGGCGGCGTTCAGCAGGTCGGTGATGGTGGAGGGCAGGCCAAGGTTGGAGACATCCATGCCCGACACGGTGTTGTCGGGAGTAATGCCTACCTCCTCCACGCCGTCCACGGCCATCACAGCCTGCACCACCTTACCAGCCACATCGTAGGACTCGTCCTTCGAGAGGGTGTCGGTGGTAGAAAGGGTGATCATGGCCTCGTTGCTGGTGCTGGTGGGCAGCAGCACGATGCCCATGGAGACCACCCGCCAGCAGCAGAACACCAGCAGCAGCACTGCGGCTGCCAGCGGTACAAAGCGATTTTTCAGCGCCTTTTCCAGACTGCGGCCGTAGGCGTTCTGGATCTTATCGAACCATGCCAGCTTTTTGGGCTGGGCGTTCTTCAGCACGGTAGCCGAGGCGGCGGGCACCACGGTCAGTGCCACGATGAGAGAAGCCATCAGGCAGTAGCCGATGCACAGGGACATGGGGCCCATCAGGCTGCGGATGAGGCTGGCAGAGAACACCGCCGGCAGGAACACGCAGACCGAGGTAAGGGTAGACGCCACAACGGACATACCCACCTGACGCGCGCCCTGCACCGCCGCGCGGGCGGCGGGCACGCCGCGGCCGCGCAGACGGTAGATGTTCTCGATGACGACCACCGAGTTATCCACCAGCATGCCGATGCCCAGCGACAGGCCGGCCAGCGTCATAACGTTCAGGTCCAGCCCGGTGAAGTACATCAGCACCACGGCAAACAGCACCGACAGGGGGATACTGACGCCGACCACCAGCGTGGGCTTGATGTCCTTCAGGAAGATGGCCAGCACGATGATGGCCAGTGCGGCACCCACCAGCATACTGGTGAGGATGCTCTTGATCAGGATGCTGATGTAGTTGCCCTGATTGGACAGCACCACAACGTGCAGGCCCTTGTACTGGGCTTCCAGCTCCTTGAAAGCGTCCAGACAGTTGGCAGATACGTCACCTGCGCTGGAACTGTCGTCCTTGTAAATTTTCAGCACCGAAGCCTGCTCGCCGTTCAGGCGGGTATAGCTGTCGGCGGCGTTGTCGATGATCTCCACGTCTGCCACATCAGAAAGACGCACGTCGCCGTAGCCCTCCACATGGAGCAGCAGGGCACCGCGGATATCCTCCACGCTGTCGTATTCCTCGCCCACCTTCAGTAGCCACGACTCGCCGCTTTCGTCCTTGACGTAACCGGCGGGCATGGAGAAGTTCTGGGCGTAGATGAGGGTGGCAAGGGTCTTGATATCCAGCTGCTTGGCCACATCGGCGCTGGCAAGGGCTTTTTCTCTGGCGGCCTCATACTGGAGCTTTGCCTCGCTGAGCTGCTTTTCGTACTCGTTCAGCATCTCACGGGCATCCGTAAACTGCATATAGGCAACCAGCTGCTGCTGGGTAAAGTTGCCCAGCGCCTTGGAGAACTCTGCCATCATGCCGGGCACATTGTCCATGGCTTTGATGGTGTCCTCCAGCGTCTTGTAGATGACGTTCAGGCTGTCCTGCAGCTGCAGCTCGTCTGCAAGGTCTGCTGCGCCCTCGCCCTGCGTGCCGGTCTCGGTATTGATGCGGTTCTGCAGGGTCTGCAAGGCAGAGGAGAGTTTATCGGTGATATCGCGCAGCTCGGACACGATCTCGATCAGGGAGTCGATATCCCGCATACCGGTGCTGTTGAACTTGTCCAGCACCCGCTGCAAACCGGCCTGCACCTCGATCAGTGCCTGCTGCACCTCGGGCTCCTTGACCACGGCGATCAGGTTGTTGACGCTTTGCAGCAGCGCCTCGGCCTGCTTGCGCACCACCTCTACGGCGTCGCCGACCTCAGAGCTCAGGGTGCCCATGACAGTGTTGGACACCGTGTTGCCAAAGTTCCGGTACTGCTTGTCGTATTCCGCGCGGCCGGCCTTGATCTTGGCCTCGGCATCCTCCAACTGGGCGTGCGCTGCTTCCAGCTGGGTGTCGATGAGCTCCATCAGCTTTTCGTTGATGGCATCCACCTTTTCCTGATTCAGCTGCACCTGCACCAGCTGCTCCACAAGGCCGCTGGAAGATACGCTGGACACGCCGCCCTTGCGCTGGACGTAGGGGGTCATGGTGTTCTTGATAAAATCAGAAAGCTCGTACACCGAACTGCCCTCGCGGCTGACAGCCACGGTCATAAAGGCGTTCATGTTCACGCTGTACTGTATCACAGAAGGGGTCAGGGCAGTATCCGGCAGGTCGCTCTTAGCCTGATCCAGCTTGTTGGACACCTGCACCATTGCGCTGTTCATGTCCGTATCATCCACGAACTTCATCAGCAGCAGGCTGTAATTTTCAGCCGAGGTGGCGGTGATATTTTCCACACCGGGCACTGTAAGCGCGTTTTGCAGCACATCCGAGACCTCGGTCTCCACACGCTCCGGGCTGGCACCGGGATACACGGTGACCACCATCAGATACGGTGTGCTGACATCCGGCAGCAGGTTGGTTTTCATCTTGGTGATCGACACAAAGCCGAGCATCAGCACCATGATGACCGCAACCAGCACCGTAAATGGTTTTTTGACACTGAATTTTTCCATCTTATCCTACCGTTTCTCTGCAGCACCGCCCGGCACAGCAGTTTTTCCACCTTCGTGGGGCAATGGGTTCCTAACATTCCTATTATACACGCAAGGCGTGTGCTTTCAATAGCGGGGCGGCGAATCTTTTGCGAAAGTTGTGTCAAAATCTGCGAAACGCACAACTTTGCCGCCCCAAAACCGGCAGTCTGCCTGCCTTCCTCCCCTCTGCCGCCGGACAAAATTTCGACACTTTTTCCCATACTGCATACGGTTGAGCGGGGGGAATCATTGCAGGGGAGGGGAAATTTTAGGGGATGCCCCTTCCGTCATCGCCTGCGCAGCGCTGGATGAGGGGCAGCACTCGTTAGCTCCGCACGCCCTCTCAGTCAAAGCCTGACGGCTTTGCCAGATTCCCCCTTTTGTCACCTACGGTGACATCTTCCCCCGGAGCGGGGGAAGTCTTTCCTCAAAGGGAGAGCCAAGATTTAAAAGCCGTTGCTAAAGTGTTAGGAAAAACGAGAAAGTTCCCGGTAGTGGTCTTGCCTCTCCCTTTGGGAGAGGTGGCATCGCGCAGCGATGACGGAGAGGGCGCGCCCGTCTCCCAAAGACTTTTCTTTTTGCATAGAAATGTGCTTTTGATTATGGTATACTAACAGCAGACTGAAAAAGCTGCCCCTTGCGGGGCTTATCCGATACAAAAACGAGGAACACTATGAAAAAAGTCATTTCGGTCCGTTTCAAGGAAAACGGCAAGAGCTATTATTTTGATCCCGGTGATGCTGTCGTCCACACCGGGGAGTTCGTGATCGTGGAGACTGCCCGCGGCGTGGAGTGCGGCGAGGTGGTGCAGGGCGTGCGGGAGCTGGCAGATGCCGCCGTGCCCAAGGCGCTGAAGCCCATCACCCGCATGGCCGACAGCGTGGATATCCGCCGGATGCGCCAGAATCGCGAGGACGAAAAGCGCGCCTACCGCACCTGTCAGGAGTGCATCGCCCGCCACGGGCTGGAGATGAAGCTGGTGGAGGCCGAGTACACGCTGGACCGCTCCAAGATCATGTTCTACTTCACCGCCGACGGACGGGTGGACTTCCGGGAGCTGGTCAAGGATCTGGCCGGCATCTTCCACACCCGCATCGAGCTGCGCCAGATCGGCGTGCGCGACGAAAGCAAGATGATCGGCGGTCTGGGCATCTGCGGCCAGCCCTTCTGCTGCAGCCGCTTCTTAAAGGATTTCCAGCCCGTTTCCATCAAGATGGCCAAGGAGCAGGGACTTTCGCTGAACCCCACCAAGATCAGCGGTGCCTGCGGCCGCCTGATGTGCTGCCTTGCCTACGAGGAAAGCGCCTACGAATACCTGAACAGCATCATGCCCATGGTGGGCAGCACGGTGCGCACCCCGGACGGTCTGGGCACCGTGCTGGAGGTGAACCCGGTATCCGGCTACCTGCGGGTGCGCTGCGGCACCGAAAGCCTTGCACCCCGGTACTACAAGGTGGGCGTGTGCGAGTATGTGAGCGGCGGCAAGCGCCCGCCCCGCCGTCCCGACCCGGACGATGATTACTCCGGCGTGCGCAACCCCGCCCCGGTGGTGGCAAGCTCCGACGACGAAAAGCGCCCCGCCTGCCCCCGCCGCCGCGCAAACGAAAAGGAATGAGTGTCCGGGCGGTTAGTATCATAAAACTAACTAGACTTCGTGATTTTCGCTAAAAATCTCCGGCAATTTTGGCTATAAGTTAGGCCGTGCTTTTGTGCAACCCCACAAAATATTTTATTTTGTTGTTGTGGCAGCACGGTTAGTCTTGCCTTTTCCGGCCTGCTTTGTTAGAATGCAGACAAGGATACAAATTCCGGGGGGCGTGCGTGGCCGTGCCAAGGTACGTTTCTTCATAATTACATCGGCACGGGATAAAAAAGGAGAGTTTATTATGGCACACAAGGTTTCTGACGCATGTGTTGGCTGCGGCGCTTGCGAGGGCGCTTGCCCGGTTGGCGCTATCACCATCGAGAACGGCGCTGCAGTTGTGAACGCTGATTCCTGCATCGATTGCGGTGCTTGCGAGGGTGCTTGCCCCACTGGTGCAATCGCTGCTGAATAATCAGTAGTTTTTGCTGAAAACGCATCAAAAAGGACTGCTGCACATCTGTGCAGCAGTCCTTTTTTGTGGTATCATAAAGTAAACTCATGAAAAACGCAGTTCGGCGCGTCCGCAGACGCGCCGAACTGCTGAATCAAAAAATATTTTTCCGCTGCACATGGCCAAAGCACATGCGGCGGCCATTCCTGATCGTCCACCGCAAAAGAGGCACTGCACAAAATGCTGCGCAGCCGCCCCGCTTTTTGTTTCATGCACAAATTCCGCAGGAAAATACCCTGCATTTTTTGGAAGGGAAACGGCACACTCTCTATGGAACATTCTACGGAAGTTTTGTATAATAGAACTATGGTCTATTGCACCCCGGAGCACCGGTTCGGCTCGGATGCGCTGCTGCTGGCACGCTTCTGTGAGCCAAAACACAGCCAGAAAGCCGCAGACCTGTGCTCCGGCTGCGGCATCGTGGCGCTGGAATGGCACGACCGGGGGCACCGCGGCCCCTGCACCGCGCTGGAATTGCAGCCCGAGGGCAGCGCCCTGCTGGCGGCAGCGGTGGAAGAGCAGCAGCTGGGGCATATCACCCCCGTCTGTGCCGACCTGCGCACATGGCGGCAGGACGAGGGGCAATTTGACGTGTGCGCGTGCAATCCCCCTTATTTTACCGAGGGGCCGCAGAGCCAGAACGCCGCCCACGCCCTTGCCCGGCACGAAAACACCTGCGCTTTGGAGGATGTCTGTGCCTGCGGCTTCCGGCTTTTGAAGGACGGCGGGCGTCTGGCGCTGTGTCACCGCCCCGAGCGGCTGGCTGAGGTGCTGGCTGTGCTGCGCGCCCACCGGCTGGAACCCAAGCGGCTGGCCTTTGTGAAGAACGCCCCGGAAAACGCCCCGTGGCTGTTCCTTGTGGAAGCCCAGAAGAACCGTAAAACCGGCCTGCGGGTGGAGCCGGACGTGCTCATCCGCGCCGGAGCGGCGCTGTACGGACGATAAATTCAGGAGGTAATTATGGCAGGAACTCTCTACATTGTGGCGACCCCCATCGGCAATCTGGAGGATATGCCGCCCCGGGTGGCTGCCACCTTTGGCGCAGCCGACTTTATTGCCGCCGAGGACACCCGTGTGACCATGAAGCTGCTGAATTATCTGGGGCTGAAAAAGCCCATGGTCAGCTACTACGAGCACGCTTTGCAGAAGGGCGAAGCCATTTTGCAGCGCATCGAGGCAGGGGAGAGCTGCGCCTTGTGCAGTGACGCCGGAATGCCCTGCGTGTCCGACCCGGGCGAGGTCATCGTGCGGGACGCACTGGCGCGGGGCATTAAAGTAGTGCCCATCCCGGCCGCATCGGCCTGCGTCACAGCGCTGGCAGTCTCCGGGCAGGACACCTCCCGCTGGGTGTTCGAGGGCTTTCTGCCGGTGAACCGCAAGCAGAAAAAGGAGCGTCTGGCCGAGCTTTTACAGGAAAAGCGCACCGTCATCTTTTACGAAGCGCCCCACAAGCTGCGCACCACGCTGGACGATCTGACCGCCGCCTTTGGCGCAGACCGCAGCATTACCCTTTGCCGGGAGCTGACCAAGCTCCATGAGGAGATCTGGAAAACCACCCTGGGCGAGGCCGTGGAGCACTACCGCGCCGCCGAGCCCCGGGGCGAGTATGTGCTGGTGATGGCGGGTGCGCCCGCCGGTGCCGCCGAGGAAGAGGAGCTCACGCTGGAACAGGCGGCGCAGCGCGCTTTTGCGCTGACCAGCGAGGGTTTCAGCGCTTCTGCCGCCGCCAAGGCTGCTGCGCAGGGCACGGCCTATTCCAAGAGCGAAGTGTACAAGCAGCTGCTGCTGTTGCAGCAGACTGCCGAATGAGGTTAGAGGAGGATATTGTTCCGTGACAAAACTACTGGTCCTGAGCGACAGCCACGGCGCGCGTGACGCCATTAAGCGCATTTTGAACAAAGAGCAGAACAACGTGGATGCTGTGATCTTTTTGGGGGACGGCCTGCGGGATCTGGAACAGGCGCTGGCCTTTTTCCCTCATCTGCGGGTGTATTCCGTGGCCGGCAACTGCGATTACGGTGCGCTGGAGCCGCTGGACGGCCTTGCGGGCTTTGATCAGACGGTGGTTTTCTATACACACGGTCACATGTATGGCGTGAAATACGATCTGGATACGCTGGCAGACGCCGCCGCCGCCCGCGGGGCAGAGGTGGCGCTGTTCGGCCACTCCCATATTCCCCACGCGGAGCAGCGGGGCAATGTGTTTTTGTTCAACCCCGGCTCCTGCGGGCGCTGCTACACCGGCCCGGACACCTACGGTCTGCTGACGCTGGAAAACGGCGCAGTGACCGCCTATGAGCACAAAGAGGTACCCAAGCAATGAGCATCAACGAGGTGCGCTATCTGCCGGAATGCGGCAGCACCAACGCCTATGTAAAGGAACATTTCGAGGAGTTCGGCCCCGTTGCGGCGGTGTATACCGAAAACCAGACCGCCGGGCGCGGGCGGCTTGGCCGCAGCTGGGTAAACGCCGAGGGCAAGGCGCTGTACTACACGGTCGCCATCAAGGAGCCGCTGGCGCAGCCCGCCACCCTGCCGCTGCTGGCAAGCCTTGCGGTGCGCCGCCAGTTGCAGCTGCGCTACGGCGTGGACTGCCAGATCAAGTGGCCCAACGACCTTTTGCTGAACGGCAAAAAGCTGGTGGGCATCCTGTGCGAAAGCGTGAGCTACGGCTATCAGCAGCAGGGGCGCGGTATCCTGTGCGGCATCGGCATCAACCTTGCCCAGCCCCAGAGCTATTTTGACGCCGCCGACCTGCCCCACGGCACCTCGCTGGCGCTGCAGGGCGCTGCGGTGGATCTTGCCACCGACCCCGCATGGCTGGCGGAGGGGCTGACCGATTTTGGCTTTGACCGCAGCCTGTACACCTTTGCCCGGGACGGCTTTGCGCCCTTCCGGGAGGAATACAAGGCCGCCTGCATCAATCTGGGCCGCCGGGTCACCTTTGACCTGCCGGACGGCAGTCAGGGCGCAGGCGAAGCCGTGGACGTGGACGCCGAGGGGCGTTTAGTGGTGCGCACCGATGCCGGGGAACAGCACGTTTTCACCGGGGAAGTGTCGGTGCACGGCATCTACGGAGCAGTATAATTATAAAAGGGGCAGATGCACAACCGTGCATCTGCCCCTTTTATCTTTGACGATTTGGAATGCGCGCCGCGTTCGCTTTGCGCATAATCAGCGGAAAGCATATTTTATAATTCGCAATTCTGGAAAATCTGCGGATTTTCCAGAATTGCCTTTTCACGAGAGGGGTTATCTTCTCCGCTTCATTTGACGGCGGCGCTGGTTGAGGGTCAGCCCGCCGCCGCAGCGCAGGGTGACAAAGCCCAAAGCGCACAGGATCAAAATCAGGGCGCAGAGCAGCAGCAGGGTGGCCTTGATATCGGTGCGGAAGTCCGACACATACTCCCGGTGGGTCACAAGGTCTACCTGTCCCACCTCGTAGCCATCCAGATAGACGGTGGCGGTGCCCAGCTTCTGCCCCTCCTTGACGGTAGCGGAAACGCGCTCGGGCAGGTCGAAGGAATAACTCACCTTATCGTCACTGTGGCCGTAGCCGCTGACCGGGGCGGCGGCGTACAGCTCCACAACCGGCTCGGTGCGGCACTTGTTCAGGTCTACCGTGGTCAGCACGGTCTTGGTATCCACCAGCGGCCGGTCGGCAAAGCTGGCAAAGGCCCAGTCGAACAGGTCGTCGCACTCGGTAAAAAGATGATCCAGCGTGTCGCAGCCAAGGATCACCAGCCCGTAGTTGTGGCCGTCCTGCTGGGCAAAGGCCACGGTACAGCGGCCTGCCAGCGTGGTAAAGCCGCCCTTGACCCACTGGACATACTCCCGGTAGTTGGTGCTTTCGCTGTTCATCAGGCTGTTGGAGCTGCTGATGGTGTGCTCTGCCTTGCGCAGATTGGTGGCCGGCAGCACATAGCTGGCGGTGCCCGCCACCTGTGCAAAGGTCTGGTTCTGGGCGCAGGCGGCGGCGATCTTTGCCAGATCCTGTGCGGTGGACACGTTGCCGTAGTCAAACAGGCCGTGGGCGCAGGTAAAGTTTGTGCCGGTGCAGCCCAGCTCTGCTGCCTTGGCGTTCATCTGCTGCACAAAGCCCACCACGCTGCCCCCCACGTCCCACGCAATGACGCTGGCGGCGTCGTTGGCGCTGACGATGAGCATCGCGTTCAGCAGGTCGATGCGGCGCACGGTCTCACCGATGCGCAGCCCTATGGTGGTGCCGTTGGCGTTCTGGATATCCTTGAACTCCTGCGTTAAATCGGTGGGCACGGTCACTTCACCGTTCAGGTCCTTGCCGCTTTCCACCAGCAGCAGGGCGGTCATCAGCTTGGTCAGGCTGGCGACATATTTCTGCTGGTCGGCGTTCTGGCTCAGGATGGTCTTGCCGGTGTCCGCGTTGAACAGATACACTGCCTCGGTCTCTGTTGCAGTCTGGATGGGCATGGGGTATACTGCAAATACCGGCAGCACTGCACTGACGGCGACCGCCAGCGTGAGCACCAGTGCCGCCAACCGGCGGCAGAACGTGTTGTGAAGCATGAAGGTACCCCCTTGAATCCCGCTCCGGCAAAACCGGCGCGCACATTTTTGTTCCTTACTTATAAGAATACCATAAAAGAACCAAAAGAGAAAGGTGGTTTTTAACAATGTTCTTATCCTTTTGTGGAAAAACGCCCCGCGATGAGGGCGCAGCTTTTGTAGCCCCCAGCGCTACGGTGCAGGGAGATGTGGTTTTAAAACCCGGCTCCACCGTCTGGTACGGTGCGGTGCTGCGCGGGGATGACGGCACGCTGACCATCGGCAAAAACAGCAACGTGCAGGACAACGCGGTGCTGCACTGCGACATCGGCGGCTGCGTGACCCTTGGCGAAAACGTCACGGTAGGGCACTGCGCCCTGGTGCACGGCTGCACCGTAGGGGACGGCAGTCTCATCGGGATGCACGCCACCCTGCTGAACCATTGCGTGGTGGGCAAAAACTGCATCATCGGGGCAGGGGCGCTTGTGCCGGAAGGCATGGTCATCCCAGACAACTCGGTGGCAGTGGGCGTGCCCGCCCGGGTCATCAAGCAGGTGAGCGCCGCGCAGGTGGAAGCCAACCTGCACAACGCCGTGCACTATGTGGAGCACGGAAAGCTGCACGCGGAGCAGATGAAAAACGGGTGAGCGTGCGGCGCTGCGCGGGGGAAGTTACTGCTTGCCAGCAGCGGGCTGGAACGCTCCGCTGGGCCAGAGGCAGGGAGGGGTGTTCCGACTCCCCCCTCCCTACCTCTGGACTCCACCCACCCCGCAACGGGTCAAGGGCTGCACGCCCTTAACAATCCTAAAGAAGAAGTCGAAGCACAAAAAAGCTAGCGCTGCGCCAGTCGGCGCTATCGCTTTAACGCTTTTTTCGCTTCTCCATTTATAGCCCCTCAGTCGCTGCGCGACAGCTCCCCCCGGGGGAGCGGCTGCGCTCGCAAACTTTGCGGTTTAGCCGGAAACTTTACCTCCACCTCAAAAGGCGCCCCCTTGGGGGAGCTGGCGAGCGCAGCGAGACTGAGGGGGTTCGTTTTTCTTCTTAAACGTTTCATTTTGTATTTTTTTCGCACTGCGGTACAAAGTTTCAAGAACTTTTTTGATTTTTCACAGAAATGTAATGACTTTTTTCGTAAAATCGGGTATACTGTATCTTGCAGGGACAGTGGGGCCGCAACCACTTCCCCGCACATGATTCCTCCTCACACCAAAGCAATACCCCAAACAAGAACCCCCTCCGGTGTACCGCAAGCGCCGGAGGGGGTTCTTGTTGTTCTGTTATTTTTTAAAGGGTGCGCAGCTTTGCCGCGAACACCGAAAGCACCACCTTGGGGTTCACCTGTGCGCCCAGCCGCTGCAAGGCGGCGTCTGCCAGACGCACCGCCTGCCGCGCCTGTGTGCCCTGCACCGGGGCGCGGGGGCTGCTGCGCAGTCCCGCCGCTGCCACGGCGCGAAAATCGGTCAGCAGGGCGGCGGCAGCAGCTTTATCCTTTTCAAAGGCGGCAAGCAGCACGGCGGCGGTGTAGCTGTCCCGGGCGGCAGCGGCGCGGGCAAGCTCCAGCGCTTTTTCCACCTGTGCAGCGCGGGCTTCGTCCCGGGCGGCAGCCAGCACCGTGCCGATATGACCATCGAACAGCTCACTGTACAGTGCGGCTGTTTTTTTGTCCACCCCCTGCGCCGCGCAGTAGCGGGTGCAGTCGGCGGGGGACACCGGTGCCACCGCAAAGCTGACGCAGCGGCTGCGGATGGTGGGCAGCACACTGGCCAGAGAATCCGCCGTGAGCAGGAACAGCACCCCCTCCGGCGGCTCCTCCATCACCTTCAGCAGGGCGTTGGCGGATTCCTCGTTCATCCGCTCCACATGGTACAAAAGCACGGCGCGCCCCTCGGCGGAAAGGCTGGTGTTGAAAATCTCGCTGCGCATGGCGGTGACCTGACCCACCAGATACTTTCCGCCGCTGCCCATACCGGACACCGAGATGGCTTCCCGCACGATGCCGGTCTCCACCGTGCCGCTGTCGCGCTTACCGGCCTTTGCCACGGCGCGGCAGCACTCGCCCCGCAGCAGCGCCTCGGCGGCGGCACCGCCCGCCGGGTAGAGGTAGTCGGCGGCGATGCAGCGGGCGGCAAAGCCGGTACCAAGTCCGGCTTCGCCCACCAGCAGCACGCTGTGGGTCAGCCGCCGGGTGGCCAGCATCTGCTGCACACTGGTTTTCAGTTCTGCGTTGCCTTCCATGCGGTCCAGCATCATGATGAGGGTACTCCTTTTGTGAGACGGTCGTAAAACGATTTAGAATGCGCTCCGCTTCGCTCTGCGCATGAATAGCGGAAGATTTATTTTTAATTTCGGAATACCGGAGCGTCTGCGGACGCTCCGGTATTCCATTTTCACGGGAGGGTTCTTATCTCCTATTTTTTCTCTTCCACTGCTCCCGGCGCATCCATGCGCGGAGAGAGCGGTAGGCCATGGGGACAAAGAAGAGCCAGACGTTGAGCATGGACAGCAGGTAGTCCAGCTTGCCGGGCAGGGAAGCGCCCAGAAAGCTGAATACCCACAGCACCGCTGCAAAAACGCCGAAATACTTCACCCGGATGGGGATGACGAAGAAGAGCAGCAGCTGCACCTCCGGGTACAGCATGGCAAAGGCCAGCAGCAGCGAGAGGGACAGGCAGTAGGTGCTGGCGGTCACGCCGGTGAGCAGACAGCCCAGCACCGTGCCCAGCACACCGGACAGCAGATACACCGTGTAGCGGAAATCGCCCCACTCCCGTTCCAGCGCCGTGCCGATGAACCATGTGAAGTAGATGCCCAACACCACGCTGAGGATGCTGCCGCCGGAAAAGGGGATGAAGATAAAGCTGATCACCCGCCAGACCTGCCCCTGCAGCAGCAGGCTGCGGCTGAGCCCCAGCCAGTAGGGGATGGTGCGGTCAATAAACAGCTCGATGGCCAATACCAGAATCTGCCCCGCCACCAGAATATTGGTCAGATTCGGGATTCCGTAGCGGCCATACTTGCGCTCCAGCTTATTCAGCCAGTTGTTCATGTGTTTCGCCTCCGTTGCGGGATGCCCCGCCAGTTTCATGTTACCCCTATTTTACCATGACAGTCCCCCGCATTCAAGAAAATCCACGCGGAAGGCGGTGAAACTGTGCTTTCTTTCCCGGCAGACAGACTGCACGCGCAGTTTTTTCACCCCGAAACCGCCGGGGTGTGGAAAAGGCGGGAAAAGCACAGCATTCATGCGGGTTTCAAGTCCCAAAACGACAACCGAAAATTGTATGGATTATCCGGTCTGGAATGAACTTTTCACTTTTTCCACCGGGTTTTCCACCGTTTTTGTGAAAAAGAGGCGCAGTTTCCAACGATGTTTTCCACCTTTTCCACATAGTTTTCCACATCCAATAGAGGAAAGTCCTATACAAGCCGTAATGGATGCCGCCGCATTCTGGAAATTTGTGGGCTAAAATGTGGGCATTCTGCCTTTTATAAAAAAGAAAGTCGAAGGTTTTTCTTTTGTTTTTACAGTTTACTCCGGCTTACGGGTTTGCTTTTCTCCAATCTGGAATCTTACCCCGGGCAGTTTTCCACAAACCGCCGGGGAGAAAAACCCGGTGTGGAAAACGGACGCAAACGGTGGTTTTCCACACTGTTTTTATCCCGCAGGCGCGGCGGGGGAGTTACCCCTTCCGTCATCGCCTGCGGCGATGCCACCTTCCCCAAGGGGACGGCTTTTGGTGGTGACGATAAAGTTTCCGGCATAGCGCAAAGGCGTCCCCTTGGGGGAGCTGGCGCGCAGCGCCTGAGGGGGTACTTGCCTGAACTCCCCGCAAAAAATGCCGGGCGGTCCGCAGACCGTCCGGCATTGCTTTTTTCTTTACATCATATTGCGGAACACCAGCTGTGCGATCTGGAAATAGAGGATCAGGCTGCAAGCGTCCACAATGGTGGTGATGAAGGGGGTAGCCATGATGGCGGGGTCGGCACCCAGCTTTTTGGCGGCAAGCGGCAGCATACCGCCCACCAGCTTTGCCAGAATGACGCTGAAGAACAGCGACACGCTGACCACGATGGCGTAGCCTATCACGTTGGCGTACTGGCCGGGGAAGAGGAAGGTGTACATCAGGTAGATGCGCAGGCCGTTCACGATGCCCAGCACTGCGCCCACGATGGCAGACACCCGCAGCTCCTTGCCCAGCACCCGCATAAAGTCGGCAGGCTCTACCTCGCCCAGTGCCAGACCGCGCACCATCAGGGTGCTGATCTGGTTGCCGCAGTTACCGGCGGTATCCATCAGCATGGGCATGAAGGAGACCAGCAGCGGCAGGCTGACAAAGGCTTCCTCGTAGTGGGTGGTGACCATGCCGGTAAAGGTAGCGGACAGCATCAGGATCAGCAGCCAAGGGATGCGCTGCTTGGCGTGGGTCCACACACTGGTGCCGAAGTAGGTGGTGGCGTCGTCATCCGGGAGAATGGCGGCCATCTTCTGCATATCCTCGGTGCTCTCGTCGGTCAGAACGTCGATGGCATCGTCGATGGTGATGATACCCACGAACATGCCCTCGTTGTCCAGAACGGGCATGGCGGTAAAGTCGTAGCGCTGCATCTCACGCGCCACGAACTCCTGATCGTCGGTGACCTTCACGGTGACCAGATTATCATCCATGATCTCCGTGATGGGGGTCTTGGGGTCTGCCAGCAGCAGATTGCGGGCAGAGACAACGCCCTGCAGCCGGTTGCTCTCTACCACATAGCAGGTGTAGACGGTCTCGGCGTTCTCGCCCTGCTTGCGGATGGCGGCAAAGGCCTGTTCCACCGTCATATCCCTGCGCAGACGCACATATTCCGGGGTCATCAGGCTGCCGGCAGAGCTTTCCGGGTAGTTCAGCAGCTTGTTCAGGCTCTCGCGGGTCTCCCGGGAGGATTTTTCCAGCACCCGCTTGACCACGCCCGCGGGCATATCTTCCAGCAGGTCGGCGGCATCGTCAAGGCTCATCTCCTCGATGGCGCTCACCAACTCCACGTCCGAGAAGGCGTTTACCAGATCGTCCCGGGCTTCGTCGGACATATAGGCAAAAGCTTCGGTGGCAACTTCCTTTTTCAGCAGACGGAACACCACCAGACGGTTGTTCTCGTCCAGTTCCTCCAGCAGCTCGGCTAAGTCGGCGGGCTGCTCTTCCTCAGTCACCTCGCGCAGCTTGACGTACTGCTTTTTGATCAGCAGCTTCAGCAGACGGCTCTTGGTCAGCATCTCGGGGTTTGCCTTGACCTCTTCGTCATTGGCTTCCTCCCGCTCTGCCTCCCGCATATCCTGCTTCAGATCCTCGGTGGCTTCCTCGTTCAGATCCTCCGCCAGCTTCTGACGCACCTCGGCGGGGATATCGGCGGGCAGCTCCTGCACCGGCAGGTTCTGTTCCGTGTTGGTTTCCAGCTTCTTTTCTTCCATATCCATGGGCTACCTCCTCTGGGTACTATACGGCACGGAGCGCTTTCTCCGCGCCGGAGGATGCAGCAGGTCGGGAAACAAAAAACGCGCCGCCCGGTGCCGGAATGCCGCAAATGCAGCCATTTCCGCGCACGCAAAGCCGCGCCTTTCCTATACCGGGGGCTTTTTAAGCCGCCGGATGCAAAAAGGCGAACGCAGTACTTTTTGTTGTCCGATCTACCGCATCGGTGGATCTACTTCGACTATGATCAGGGTCCATTGTCCTGCGTTCACCTCCCAATTTTCGTAAATTCCGCAGCCGCAGCACCCGCGCCGGGCGCTGCACTGGCTATATCCTTTTTTATTATAGCGCCGCAAAAAAATAGGGTCAACCCTAAAGCGAAGTTTTGCAAAGATTTTTGCAACGTCTTACAGAAACAAAACACCCTTCTCCGTGTTGCGGCGCACAGAGAAGGGTGTTTTGCTTGGATATTGCCTTGGTGTGAGGAGGAATCATGTTACTTGGGAAGTGGTTGCGGCCCCGCTTCCCATGGCAAAAGTATAACAGCTTTTACAATTCATTTCGTTAAGAAGCTATGAAGAAACTGTAAAAAGGAAGCGGAAAATTCTGGAAGATTTTGTGATAAGCTTCTTGGTTGACGCGCACAAAAATACGCCCCGGTCACCTTGCGGTGAACGGGGCGCTAAAAACTGATGCAGTTTTTTCACTGGGGCAAGATCCCTGCACAGCAGGTCTTATGCCGCAGGCGGAGCAAGGTATCTGCACGCAGACCTTATGCTCCTGACACACGCGGGGTGTGCTCTCAAGGGCCCTCGCGGGCGCTTTGGTATCTCAAGCCCCTGCGCAAAAGGCGGGGAATGAAATCAGGTTTTTCGACCGTTCTGTCAGGTACAGGGCAAAACGTTCAGCCTGTTCTGTGCACGGCAAAGGCAAATTCCACAGTTCCGCACCGCTGCATTGCGCAGTAACCGCCGATGCGGGGCTGCCGCTCTTCACACGGGAAAGAGCAGGGGCCGCTGGTTCATTTGATGTCTCTGCCGCTGCTTTGAAACAGCTTACTTGTACAGCTCGACCAGACGGGTCAGGTGCTCGTAGCGGTCGTTTGCAACCTCCTGGTTGCGAGCGAACAGCTCCTTAGCACGGTCGGGGAAGGCGCGGGTCAGACGGCTGTAACGGGTCTCGTTTGCCAGCAGAGCCTGATACTTCTCGTTGTCCACAGCCTTGGAGGTCAGGGTGAAGGGGTTCTTGCCCTGTGCCTTGTTGGCGGGGTTGAAGGTGAACAGGTTCCAGTAGCCAGCCTCGACTGCCTTCTTCATCTCGTTCTGGCAGTTGGTCATGCCGCCCTTGACACCGTGCAGCTCGCAGGGAGCGTAGCCGATGATCAGAGAGGGGCCGGGGTAAGCCTCAGCCTCGGCAATCGCCTTGACAGCCTGGTTCATGTTAGCGCCCAGAGCGATCTGAGCAACATAGATGTAGCCGTAGGTCATTGCGATCTCGGACAGGCTCTTCTTGCTGATCTCCTTACCTGCAGCAGCGAACTGGCAGACCTCGCCGATGTTGGAGGCCTTGGAAGCCTGTCCACCGGTGTTGGAGTACATCTCAGTATCGAAGACCATCACGTTGACATCCTCGCCGGAAGCCAGAACGTGATCCAGACCGCCGAAGCCGATGTCGTATGCCCAGCCGTCGCCGCCGAAGATCCAGACGGACTTCTTGGCGATGTACTGCTTGCTCTTCAGGATCTCTGCAGACTTCTCGCAGCCAGCAGCAGCAGCCTTCTCCAGCTCAGCGATCAGGGCCTTTGCGGGCTCGTCGTTGGCCTTGGTGTTGTTCTTGGTTGCGATGAACTGCTCGTAAGCAGCCTTCAGCTCAGCAGAAGCCTTGTCGGAACCAGCAACCTCTGCGATCTCCTTGATCAGGTTCTCGCGGACGGTCTTCTGGCCGATGTACAGGCCCAGACCATGCTCTGCGTTATCCTCGAACAGGGAGTTGCACCATGCAGGACCATGGCCGCTGTCCTTGTTGACGGTGTACGGAGAGATGGAAGCGGTGCCGCCCCAGATAGAGGAGCAGCCGGTAGCGTTGGAGATGTACATCTTCTCGCCGAACAGCTGAGTGATCAGGCGAGCGTAAGAGGTCTCGGCACAGCCTGCGCAGGAACCAGAGAACTCCAGCAGGGGCTGGTTGAACTGAGAGCCCATAACGGTGTCATCAGCCATCTTGGTAGCCTTCTTGGAGATGTTGGCCACGCAGTAGTCAAAGACTGCCTGCTGATCGGCCTGGCTGTCCTGAGGAACCATGGTGATAGCCTTGGTGGGGCAGACGGTGACGCACTCGCCGCAGCCCATGCAGTCCAGCGGAGAAACAGCCATAACAAACTTGTACTCGGGGGTCAGCTTGTTATCGCGGCTCTTGGTCTGGGCAGGAGCAGCTGCCAGCTCGTCAGCGGTCAGCAGGAAGGGACGGATGGTTGCATGAGAGCACACGAATGCACACTGGTTGCAGCCAACGCACTTTGCAGCATCCCACTCGGGGACGTTGACAGCGGTGCCGCGCTTCTCGTATGCAGAAGCGCCCTGCTCCCACTCGCCGTTTGCATTTGCCACGAAGGAGGAGACAGGCAGGCTGTCGCCGTCCATACGGGCAATGGGCTCCATGACGTCGCGGATCTGCTTGACCAGTTCCGGACGGCCAGCCAGAGCCTTGGGTGCGGGATCAGCCTCGGGGTTGGACCAGGATGCGGGCACGTCTACCTTGTGGATAGCGTCAACGCCTGCGTCAATGGCCTTCCAGTTCATCTCAACGACGTCCTGGCCCTTCTTGCCGTAGCTCTTCTGAGCGGCCTGCTTCATGAAGTTGATGGCGTCATCGATAGGCATGACGTCAGCCAGCTTGAAGAATGCAGACTGCAGGATGGTGTTGGTGCGCTTGCCCATGCCGATCTCGATAGCCTTATCGATAGCATTGATGGTATACAGCTGGATGTTGTTGTCAGCGATATACTTCTTTGCCTCGGCGTTCAGGTGCTGGCCCAGCTCCTCATCGGACCACTGGCAGTTGATCATGAACACACCGCCGGGCTTGACATCCTGGACCATCTTCATGCCCATGTGGATGTAAGCGGGGTTGTGGCAGGCCACGAAGTCAGCCTGGTTGATGTAGTAGGGGCTGCGGATGGGCTTGTCGCCGAAACGCAGGTGGCTGATGGTCACGCCGCCGGTCTTCTTGGAGTCATACTGGAAGTATGCCTGAACATACTTGTCGGTATGGTCGCCAATGATCTTGACGGAGTTCTTGTTTGCGCCGACGGTGCCGTCGCCGCCCAGACCCCAGAACTTGCACTCCTTGGTGCCAGCAGCTGCGGTGATGGGAGCGGGCTTGACCTCGGGCAGGGACAGGAAGGTGACGTCATCGGTGATACCCAGAGTGAAACGCTCCTTCGGCTGATCCTTCTCCAGCTCCTTGAACAGAGCGAAGATGGAGGACGGGGGAGTGTCCTTGCTGCCCAGACCGTAGCGGCCGCCGGTCAGAACGACATCGTTCAGGCCAGCCTCACGCAGGGTAGCGGCAACATCCAGATACAGGGGCTCGCCCAGAGAGCCGGGCTCCTTGGTGCGGTCCAGCACAGCCACCTTCTTGGCGGTCTTGGGCAGGACCTTCAGCAGAGCGGAGGACACCCAGGGACGGTACAGGCGGACCTTGATGATACCGACCTTCTCGCCCTTGGCGTTCAGGTAGTCGATGACCTCGTCAGCAACGTCGCAGATGGAGCCCATAGCCACGATCACACGGTCAGCATCGGCTGCGCCGTAGTAGTTGAACAGATCGTAGTTGGTGCCCAGCTTTGCGTTGATCTTGGCCATGTACTTCTCAACAACAGCCGGCAGAGCGTCGTAAACGCTGTTGCAGGCCTCGCGGTGCTGGAAGAACACGTCGCCGTTCTCGTGGGAGCCGCGCATCTTGGGGTTCTCGGGGTTCAGAGCCTTCTTGCGGAACTCCTCGACAGCCTCCATGTTGCACATTTCCTTCAGATCAGCGTAGTCCCACTTCTCGATCTTCTGGTACTCGTGAGAGGTACGGAAGCCATCGAAGAAGTTCAGGAAGGGAACCTTGCCCTCGATGGCGCACAGATGTGCGACAGGGGACAGATCCATAACTTCCTGCACGCTGCTCTCGACCAGCATTGCAAAGCCGGTCTGGCGGCAAGCCATAACGTCGCTGTGATCACCGAAGATGTTCAGGGACTGGGTAGCAACGGTACGTGCAGAAACATCGAACACGCAGGGCAGCTGCTCAGCAGCGATCTTGTACATATTGGGGATCATCAGCAGCAGGCCCTGAGAAGCGGTGAAGGTGGTGGTAACAGCACCTGCACCCAGAGAGCCGTGGACAGCACCAGCGGCGCCGGCCTCGGACTCCATCTCAACGACCTTGACCTGATTGCCGAAGATGTTCTTCTGGCCGGCTGCAGACCACTGGTCCACAGAGTCAGCCATCGGAGAAGACGGGGTAATGGGGTAGATGGCAGCCACGTCCGTGTAGGCATACGCTACATGGGCGGCAGCGGTATTGCCATCCATAGTTTGCTTTGCTCTAGGCATTTTTCTTCCTCCATTATTCAGAATTTGGTACCTTTTGCGCGGGGCAATATGCCCGCTGGGACCGGAGAACCCCATAAAAGGCACTATTGCTTGTATACTATAATAGCAGATTCCGGCAATAAAGTAAACGCAAACCGCCCGACAAACGCACCAAAAATTAAGAAATTTTTTAGCGGTTTTGTACTTTCTTTAGTGCGCTAAAGCAAGCAGTGATGCAGATTTTCGGTTTTTGCCCACCGTCGCTTCCAGAAATTGTGATTTTTTTCGCAAGAGGGAGCCTCTGGCGCGTGCGCAAGCTTTGCACTTTAGCCGGGAAGTTCCTACTTGTCGCAAGCGTGCAGGGACGCTCCGCTGGGCCAGAGGCAGGGAGGGGTGTTCCGACTCCCCCCTCCCTACCTCTGGACTCCACCCACCCCGCAACGGGCCAAGGGCTACACGCCCTTGACAATCCTGAAGAAGAAGTCGAAGCACAAAAAAGCTAGCGCTGCGCCAGTCGGCGCTAGCGCTTTAACGCTTTTTTCGCTTCTCCATCTATAACCCCTCAGTCGCTGCGCGACAGCTCCCCCAAGGGGGAGCGAGCGCGGCAGCTGCCGTTTCCCGTTACGACCCCTCCCGTGAAAAGGCAATTCTGGAAAATCCGCAGATTTTCCAGAATTGCGAAATTATAAATATTCTTTCCGCTGAACATGGCCAGAGCGCAAGCGGAGGCCATTCCAAATCCTCCCGCCCTCTTGTATTTATCATATCTTTATTGACAACAAACCGCACTTTGCCGTAAACTGAGAGCATAAAACCGGCGCAGCGCCGGAAAAGGGGCGTAAGGTAAATGAACGATACTGTACACTTTGAAAAAACTCTCTCCAGCGAGACCCTGTTCGAGGGGCGGGTCATCACCCTGACCAAGGACACCGCGCTGCTGGAAAACGGCAAGACCGCTACCCGCGAGGTGGTGCATCACCACGGCGGCGCCTGCATCCTGCCTTATTTTGCGGACGGCACCATCTGCATGGTGCGGCAGTTCCGCTATGCCATGCAGCAGCAGCTGTGGGAGCTGCCCGCCGGTAAGCTGGAAAAGGGCGAGGACCCCTTTGCAGCCGCCAAGCGGGAACTGGAAGAGGAGTGCGGCCTGACCGCCGACAACTACATCTCGCTGGGCGAATTCTACCCCACCGTGGGCTACGATACCGAGGTCATCTATACTTGGGTGGCCACCGGCCTGCACGAGACCAAGATGCACCTTGATGCGGACGAGTTCCTGACCCCCGACCGGGTGCCGCTGGAAAAGGCATATCAGATGGTCATGAGCGGCGAGATCAAGGACGGCAAAACCATTGCAGGCATCCTGAAACTGAAGGCTCTGCTGGCCGAGGGCAAGCTGTGATCTTATACGAGGACGCCGCCCTTGTGGTGCTGGACAAGCCTGCCGGGCTTTCCAGCGAGGAGGGCGTGCCCGCCGCGCTGCGGGCGCACTGGAACGCACCTGATGCCTTTGTGGGGGTGGTGCACCGGCTGGACACCGGAGTGTCCGGGTTGATGGTCTATGCCCGCACCCCGGCGGCGGCAGCCGCCCTGAGCCGTCAGGTGACCCAAAGTCAGGACGCCTATGCCGTGCAGGATGGCCGCGCCGAGGGCAAAGCTGCTGCGCCGCAGTTCGTCAAGCAGTACCGCGCCGTCATCGCCGGTGCGCCGGACGCGCAGCTGCCCGCCGCCGGAGTGCTGCGGGACTACCTGTTCAAGGACAGCCGCAAGGGCAGGGTGTTCCCGGTCAGCCGTCCCCGCAAAGGAGTGCGGGAGGCGGTGCTGGAATACCGCATCCTTGCCACGGCAGGGGAGAGCAGCCTTGCCGAAATCACCCTGCACACCGGGCGCACCCATCAGATCCGGGTGCAGTTTGCTTCCCGCAAGCACCCGCTGTACGGCGACGGCAAATACGGCAGCCGCCAGAAGGGCAGCATCGCCCTGCAAAGCTGCGGCCTGCGCTTTGTGCACCCGGACACCGGCAAGCCCATGGCCTTTTCTCTGCCCCTGCCCGCCGCCGCACCGTGGAAGGAGTTTTTTAAATGATGTATCGCCTTGCGGCGATATGATGTTGTCCCGATGGGACAAATGATGTTCCGGCTTCGCCGGAAATGATGCAGCCGCCTGCGGCGGCAATTGCTGCCCTGCGGGCAGCATCGTTCCAGCATTGTGTCCGCAGGACACACATCATTTTTGCTGCAAAGCAGCAAAACATCATTTGTCCGTAGGACAACATCATATTTGCGCAGCAAATACATCATTTCAACTAGGTGAGTGATATGGAACAGCAATACAAGACTGATGCCGAAATTTACGCCGTGCTGGAACGGGAGATCATCGACCTGACCATCCGTCCCGGCTCTTCGCTGAGCGAGAACCCGCTGTGCGCCCGGTTCGGTGCGCCGCGCTCCCTGATCCGGGTGGTGCTGCAAAAATTGCAGGAAAACGGGCTGGTGCGCATCGTGCCCTACAAGGGCACCACCGTCACCCGGCTGAACCGGCGCATCGTGGACGAGCTGATCTACGAGCGCACCGCCGTGGAGGGGCGCATTCTGCGGGACTTTGCCCCCATCGCCACCCCGGCGCAGCGGGCGCAGATCCGCGCACGGGTGGACGCCTACGAAGCCCTTGCCCGCGCCGAGACCCCGGACTTCAACAAGCTGTACGAGGCCGACTGCCGCCTGCACGAAACATGGTTTGCCGCCATGGACAAGATGTACCTGTGGAGCACCTTACAGAACGCTCACGCCGATTACAGCCGGTTTCGTATGCTGGACACCATGACCACCGGCGGGCTGGACGAGGTGATCGCCGACCACCGCAACCTGCTGAACGCCATCGAGCGGTGCGACCTTGCCGCCTTTGAGCCGCTGGTGGAGCGGCACCTGTACGGCGGCATCCGCCGCCTTGGCAGCAAGCTGACCAAGGAATACGCCGACTTTTTTGAGCCGGAGACCGTGAAATAATGCAAAATTGTTCCACGGGGAACAAAGACGAGTTAAAAAGCCCGGAGTGTCCGCAGACGCTCCGGGCTTTTGATATTCAGAACACCCCGGTGATAAAAATTTCCAGCCCGATGCCGATAAGGATGACACCGCCCAGAATACTGGCCTTGCCGGAAAGCTGTGTGCCGAACTTTTTACCGATACGCAGACCCACCATGCAGATAAAAAAGGTGACCACCGCAATGATAACGGCAGCGGTAAGCGCCATCAGCCAGCCGTATTCCGAGATGGTGAAGCCCACCGAGAGGGCATCGATGCTGGTAGCCACGCCCTGCATGAACAGTGCCCCGGCGCTGAGTTCTGCCGCCTCCTCGGCTTCTTCGCCATGGATGCCGTCCAGCAGCATCTTGCCGCCGATGTAGCCCAGCAGCGCCAGCGCGATCCACGGGATCAGGCTTTCAAAGGACGCGAACAGCTCCACGATGGTGTGCACGCATACCCAGCCGATCATGGGCATCGCGGCCTGAAAAAGGCCGAAAGTGCCCGCGATCTTCACCATGGTGCTTTTCGTCATCTTAGGGTCATGCAGACCGTTTGCCATAGACACCGAAAACGCATCCATCGCAAGCCCCACGCCCAGCAAAACGCTGTTGAGAAAAAACACAAAACTCCATTCCATTCTGTCTGCCTCCTGTTTGTTGACCGTATTCCAAACCAAAACAAAACCCGGCCCCGGGCGCGTTGTACGTCCGGGACCGGGTGATTTTTTGAGATCCACTCCATGTGCACGGGCGCAGCAAACACGCACCAAAACACATGAGTCTCGCAAATGAAAGCAAGCCAGACCGGAAAGCGGCCATTATGTTGACTTGCTGCGCTCTGCAAAGCGCCTGCTACTCCCCCACGGGTATTGTGATTTTGTTTATTCTAGCACAGTTTTAAGGGGAAGTCCAGACAAACCTGACGGTGAAACGATTTTAAATGTGCTCCGCTGCTTCCGGGTTGCGGCACCCAGCATCCGCTTCGTGCCTTGGGCGGCACTCGCGTCTTGCTGGCCGCTGCCCCAACAACTCCTCCCTGCTTCCGCCGCTGGCGGCGGTCGTCGTCGTTGCTGCACATCAATAGCGGAAGAATTATTTATAATTTCGGGTTTCAGGAAAGTCTGCGGACTTTCCTGAAACCCATTTTCACAGGAGGGGTTTCCACTCAGTGCTTCAACTTGAGGTACAGCGCCGGTGCGACACGGTGCACCGCTGCCTGAAAGACGTGTGCAGGGGTCACTGCGCCGCTCTGCTTCAGCTGCTGCCATGCGGTGCGGCGGCATTCCAGTGCCCTTTGTGCCTGCGGGCTTTTGCGCTCTGCCGGGGTGATGGCGCGCCAGTTCTGTACAAAATACTTTACGATGAGCCAGTAATATACGCACAGCACGTCCGTCAGTCCCTGCTCCCGGGCACAGGTGAACATGGCATAGTTCGCCGCCACCTGATCTTCCAAATTCCGCACGGTGCGCTTGCTGTGCATAGCGCTTTCCGTGACCTGCCGGTAGTCATACAGAGCCTGTGCAATGCAGACCACTTTATTTGCCTCCGAAAAGACCTCGACCTGAAAGGTCGCATCCTCGCCGATCGTTCTGTTTCCAAAACGATGTGCGCCGATCAGTTCCGTGCGGTACAGCTTGCAGCACATTCCCGGAAACGGTGCCAGCATCATCTTGCTGAGCACTTCGTGCCGGGTCAGCGTTTCGTCTTTTATCAAGCGTTCCACGCGGTGCTTGTCTTTGCCGCTTTCGTCCGTCAGCCGAAAATCGCAGACGGCTGCATCCGCCTGCTCTGCTACTGCTTTTCGATACATCGCTTCCAGATAGCGCGGCGCAACGGTATCGTCCGAGTCCACAAAGGTGATCCACTTTCCCTTTGCGGCATCCAGACCGGTATTGCGCGCAGCCCCCACACCGCCGTTCTTCTGATGGATCACCCGCACACGGTCGTCCCGCAAAGCGGCAGCATCGCACAGGGCAGGGCAGCCGTCCGGAGAGCCATCGTCCACAAGGATCAGCTCAAACTGTGCAAACGTCTGCGCAAGGATCGAGTTTATGCACTCGTTCAGGTATTTTTCCACCTTGTACACCGGAACGATCACACTGATCTCCGGGCATTTTTTCTCTGCCATCTGCCTTCCTCACTTTTCGTTTCGTCCGCTGTGCCGGTGCTGCAAAAAAGCCCACGCGGGCAAGCATACGGCCTGCGTGGGCTTTGCAGCGATTCAGCGGAAAAAGAATTTCCGCGTGCGCTGATCTATTATTCCTTCTCTTCGGGGTCTGCCTCCGGGGCTTCGGTGGCGGCAGCTGCGTCGGCAGCTTCCATCTCCGCCAGCTGCTCGGCGGTGGGCTCGGCATCGGCTTCGGAAGCGTCGATCTTCTCGGTCTGTGCCTCATCGTCGTGGTCGGTGCGTGCCAGCACCATCACCTTGTCGTTCTCACCCAGACGCATCACCCGCACGCCGGAGCCGTAGCGGCTCTGCAGCGGGATCTCGTTGGCGTGCAGACGGATGATGATGCCCTCCTGACTGCTCAGCAGCACATCGTCCACGTCATCCACGATCTTCACAGCGGCTACCTTGTCGCGGCTCACATCGTAGTTGCGGATGCCCTTGCCGCCGCGGGCGGTGATGCGGTAGGTGTCGATATCTGAGCGGCGTCCCTTGCCGTTCTCGGTCACGGTCAGCACCGTGCCGCCCTCGCGGCAGATGCACACGCCGACAACTTCGTCACCCTCTGCCAGACGGATGGCGCGCACGCCATGGCCGTTACGGCCCATCGGGCGGGCGTTCTCCTCGTTGAAGCGGATGGCCTGACCGTTGCGGGTGGCAACGATGAGCATATCGTGGCCGGAGGTCAGGCGGGTCCATGCCAAGGCGTCGCCCTCGTTCAGGGCAATGCCGATCAGGCCGCTCTTGCGGATGTTGGCGTACTGTTCCAGCGGGGTGCGCTTGATCAGACCCTGCTTGGTGACCATGGTCACATAGCCGCCCGACTGCTCGGCATCCTTGCTCTGGCAGATCATGTTGGTGACCTTTTCGCCCTCAGCCAGCTGCAGCAGGTTGACGATATTCATGCCCTTGCTGGTGCGGCTGCCCTCGGCAATGGTGTAGCCCTTGATGCGGAACAGGCGGCCACGGTCGGTGACAAAGAGCACATAGTCGTGGGTGGAACCTACGAACATCTCCTGCACGATGTCCTCTTCCTTGCGGGTCATGCCGGAGATACCGCGTCCGCCACGGCGCTGTGCCTGATAGGTGGCCTTGAGCTGACGCTTGATATAACCGGCCTCGGTCAGGGTGTAGACGCACTGCTCCTCGGCGATCAGATCCTCGATATCCACCTCACCGGTCACGGACTGGATCTCGGTGCGGCGCTCGTCGCCGAAGCGCTTCTTCATTTCCAGCAGCTCGTCCTTGACGATGGCAAGCACCCGGGCGTCATCGGCCAGAATGGCTTCCCAGTCCTCGATCTTGGCCTGCAGGCTGGCCAGTTCTTCCTCGATCTTCAAGATCTCCAGACCGGCCAGACGACCCAGCTGCAATTTGACGATGGCGTCTGCCTGCGGGTCGTCAAAGCCGAACTGCTCCATGATGGCAGCTTTGGCTTCTGCCATGCCGCCCTTGCAGGCGCGGATGGTGGCGATGAGCTCGTCCACGATGTCGGTAGCCTTTTTCAGACCTTCCAGAATGTGGGCGCGCTCCTTGGCCTTTTTCAGGTCGTACTGGGTGCGGCGGCGCACCACTTCGTCCTGAAACTCCACATACTTCTGCAGCATCTGCTTCAGGGTGAGCACCTTGGGCACCTTGTGGTCGATAGCCAGCATAATGACGCCCACGGTATCCTGCAGCTGGGTGTACTGGTACAGCTGGTTCAGGATGACCTGTGCATTGGCGTCCTTGCGGATATCCACCACGATGCGCATACCCTTGCGGTTGGTCTCATCGTTCAGGCCGGTAATGCCCTCGATGCGCTTTTCCTTGACAAGGTCTGCCATGTGCTCGATGAGGCGCGCCTTGTTGACCATATAGGGAATTTCGGTAATGACGATCTGGGTACGGCCGTTCTTGGTCTCCTCAATGGTGGCACGACCGCGCAGGGTGATCTTGCCGCGGCCGGTGGCGTAGGCGGCGCGGATGCCGCTGCGGCCCATGATGATGCCGGCAGTGGGGAAGTCCGGGCCCTTGATGTGCTCCATCAGGCCGGGCAGGTCGATGTCCGGGTCGTCGATATAGGCGATGCAGCCGTCAATGACCTCGCTCAGGTTGTGGGGCGGGATGTTTGTCGCCATACCGACCGCGATACCCTGACTGCCGTTGACCAGCAGGTTCGGGAAGCGGCAGGGCAGCACGCTGGGCTCCTTTTTGGTCTCGTCAAAGTTGGGGTCCCAGTCGATGGTATCTTTTTCGATATCGGTCAGCATCTCCACCGCCATGCGGCTCATGCGGGCCTCAGTGTAACGGTAGGCAGCCGGGGGGTCGCCGTCCACAGAACCAAAGTTACCCTGACCATCCACCAGCGGATAGCGCAGCGAGAAGTCCTGTGCCAGACGTACCATGGCATCGTAGACCGATGCATCGCCGTGGGGGTGGTAAGAGCCCAGCACTGCACCGACGGTATCGGCGGATTTGCGGTATGCGTGGCTGGGGTCGTTGCCGCGCTCGTGCATGGTGTACAGAATGCGGCGGTGGACAGGTTTCAAGCCGTCCCGCACATCGGGCAGGGCGCGGGACACGATGACCGACATGGAATAATCCAGGAAGGCCGTCTCGATCTCCTTTTTGACATCGCGGATGATCTTTTTGGTTCCGCTGCCCGGTATCATCACATAATCTTCTTCCATTTGTTCCTCCGTGTCTTACACGTCCAGCTTTGCGTACTGGGCGTTGGTCTCGATAAAGCGGCGGCGGGGCTCCACCTGATCGCCCATCAGGATGGTAAAAGCTTCGTCAGCCTTTTCGGCATCCTCGATGGTGATCTGCACGATGACCCGGTTGTCCGGGTTCATGGTAGTCTCCCACAGCTGATCGGGGTTCATCTCACCAAGGCCCTTGTAGCGGTTCACCTTTGCGCCGGGCATCTCCTGCGAGAGAATCGCCATTTCCGCGTCGTTGTAGGCGTACTTGATGGTGTTGCCCTTCTGCACCTTGAACAGGGGCGGCTGTGCCACATACACATGACCCTGCTCGATCAGCGGGCGCATATAGCGGAAGAAGAAGGTCAGCATCAGGGTGCAGATGTGGGAGCCGTCCACATCCGCATCGGCCATGATGAACACCTTGTCGTACCGCAGCTTGGAGATATCGAACTCGTCCCCGATGCCGCAGCCCAGTGCCAGCACCACCGGCATCAGCTTGTCGTTGCCGTAAATTTTATCGGCGCGGGCCTTTTCCACGTTCAGCATCTTGCCCCACAGCGGCAGGATGGCCTGAATGGCAGAGTCGCGTCCCATCTTGGCAGAGCCGCCTGCAGAGTCGCCCTCGACGATGAAAATTTCGGTGCGGCTGGGGTCTTTTTCGCGGCAGTCTGCCAGCTTGCCGGGCATCCGGCTGGTCTCCAGCGCGCTCTTGCGGCGCACCAGCTCGCGGGCCTTTTTGGCGGCGGCGCGGGCGCGGGCGGCCTGGGTGGCCTTTTCAAAAATAGCCTTTGCCACGCCGGGGTTCTCCTCAAAGAACTCCATCAGCTTGGAGTAGACCATGTTGGAAACGAGGGTACGAATTTCCGTATTGCCCAGCTTTGCCTTGGTCTGGCCTTCAAATTCGGCCTCCTGCAGCTTGACCGAGATGACGCAGATCAGGCCCTCGCGCACGTCTGCGCCGGACAGGTTCTCGTCCTTGTCCTTCAGCAGGCCGTGGCTGCGGCCGTAGTCGTTGAACACGCGGGTCAGGCTGGCTTTAAAGCCCTCTTCGTGGGTGCCGCCGTCCGGGGTGTTGACGTTGTTGGCAAAGCTCAGAAGCAGCTCGTTGTAGCTGGAATTGTACTGCAAAGCGATCTCTGCCACGCCGCGGTCGGTCTGTCCCTTGAGGTAGATGACGTTGGGGTGCAGCACTTCCAGCTTGCGCTTTTCGCCCAGATAGGTGACAAAGCTCTTGATGCCGCCCTCGTAGCACATGACCTCGGAGCGGTAGCAGGGGTCGCCCTCCTGCCCATCCTCCAGCACGGGGGTGTACAGCTGACGCTCATCGGTCAGGGTGATCTTGACACCGGCGTTCAGGAAGCTTTCCTCCCGCAGGCGCTTTTCCAGCGTGTCGAAGTCGTAGACGGTGGTATCCTTGAACATTTCCGGGTCGGGCTTGAAGGTGACCCGGGTGCCGGTGACGCCCTCGGCTACCGTGCCGATGCACTTCAGGGCGCCGTCCGGGTCGCCCCGACGGAAGGTCTGCTCGTACTCCTTGCCGTCGCGGCGCACGTTGACGGTAAGCCACTCGGAGCAGGCGTTGACCACCGAGGCACCCACGCCGTGCAGACCGCCGGCCACCTTGTAGCCGGAGTTCTCGCCGCCGAACTTGCCGCCGGCGTGCAGGATGGTGTACACCACGGTGACGGCGGGCAGACCGGTATCGGCCTGAATGTCCACGGGGATGCCGCGTCCGTTATCGGTGACCTGAATGATGTTATCCTTCAGGATCTTGACCTCGATGTGGTCGCAGTAACCGGCCAGCGCCTCGTCAATGGCGTTGTCCACGATCTCGTACACCAGATGATGCAGACCGCGCTCACCGGTGGAGCCGATATACATACCCGGGCGCTTGCGCACCGCCTCCAGACCCTTCAGCACCTGGATCTCGCTGGCGTTATACTCGTGGTCGGTGGCGGTATCGGCATTTGTACTGGTAATGATTTCTTCTGCCATATCCTTTCTCCCTTTTGTTCGTTTTTGCGTTTTTTTCAAATTATAGCAAAGCGGGAACCGGTACACCATGGTGTACTTTTTTCTCGCCGTTTTGTTGTGTTTTCACGCGCTGCCCGCAGAGGGCGTTCCGGCCGGCACGGTGCGGCTTTCCGGGCAGTTCCGGGGCTTTCCCATCCCTCTTTTTTCTGTGGATCTTCCGCCCGTTTTCCGCAAATTTCACTCCACCATCTTTTGCGCTCTGCGGCGCATGGCGGCGCTGGACAGCTCCGAAAGATACACTGCATCCACAAGCCCGCCGTCTGCCAGCACATAGCACTGGGGCAGCTCGTCCGAAAGGCTGACCACCGCCCCGTTCTTCTGGGCGTAGTTCAGAAACTCCCGCCCCCGGGGGGAGGTGGTGGTGGTTTCCAGATCAAAGATCCCGATGATGTCACGGTCGTTCAGGACATAGTCCCGCCCCAGATGAATATACATACTGTATTTTCTCCCGTGTCTTTTGTTTGCATAAAACCCGCGAAAATGCAGCTTTTATGCAACATTCTTTGCAACATTTCTCCATGCCGTCAGACCCGGTTCAGCACCCCGCCGTCCATGCGGTACACCTCGCCGTCGGTCTTTAAAAAGTCCGTGTCATCGCAGCTGGTCACAAAGGTCTGCTTTTCCTTCATGCAGGTAAGCAGGTACTGTTTGCGCCCTTCGTCCAGCTCGCTCAGCACATCATCCAGCAGCAGTACCGGGTGCTCCCCGGTGATCTGCGCGGCTGCGGCGGCTTCGGCCATTTTCAGGCTCAGCACCACGCTGCGCTGCTGTCCCTGACTGGCATACACCCGGGCAGGCTGGTCGTCCAGCAGCAGCTCCAAGTCCTCGCGGTGGATGCCGCACAGGCTCTGCCCGGCGCGCAGCTCCTCCTCCTGCCGCTGACGCAGCAGTGCGGCAAGCCCGCCCGGCGCAAACTGGGCGGCATAGCGGATGCTCATCCGCTCCGCCCCGTGGGAAAGCTCCGCGTAGTTGGCACAGGCGCGGGGAGCCAGCAGTTCCAGATACTCCCGCCGCCGCTGCTGCAAGGCTTCGCCCTGCGCGGCAAGCTCGGTGTTGAGCACTTCCAGCAGGGTGCGCTTTTCCGCGTAGGGGCGCTCCTGCCCGTTTGCGGAGTGGCGCAGCAGCGCATTTTTTTGCTGCAAAACCCGCACATAGCGGCGGTAGCTTGCCAGATACCCGGGGTACAGCTGGCACAGCGCAGCGTCCAGAAACTTGCGCCGCCCCTCCGGTGCCCCCTTGACAAGGCTCAGGTGGCCGGGGTCGAACACCACCGCCGGAAAGCTGCCCGCCAGTGCCGCCGCCCGCTTGGGCGCTGCGCCGTTCACCGCCGCATAGCGGCCGGGCTTTGCGGCCTCCGGGGTGCCCACGGTCATGCGGATGTGGGCAGGCTCAGCGGGCTCGCAGCCTTCCGGCCGGTCCCGCTGGGTGTCGGCTTCCAGCACCGCGAATGCTTCTCCCCGGCGCACAAGCTCGGCGTCCTTGCCGCCCCGGAAGCTTTTGCCGCCGGTCAGCAGCCAGATGGCTTCCAGAAGGTTCGTCTTGCCCTGACCGTTGTTGCCGCAGATGACGGTAAGCTCCCGGCCGGGCTCCAGCCGTGCCGCACAAATATTGCGATAGTTCTGTACTTCCAGCGAAAGCAGACGCATTTACTGACCCTGCCCGATCTCTACGCTCTGCCCGTCCAGCTCGATGATGTCCCCGGCGCGGCACTTTTTGCCCCGCATGGTGCACACCTCGCCGTTCACCTTCACAGCACCGCCCTGCACCAGCTCTTTGGCTTCACCGCCGGTCTCGCACAGGCCGGCAAATTTGAGCAGGGCATCCAGCTTGATAAACTCGGTATGAATGAGAATCTTCTGCATAAAACGCGCTCCTTAGTCGTTTTTAAAGCGTACCGGCAGTACCAGATACAAAAAGTCGTTGCCCTCTACCGGCAGCACCTTCACCGGGCTCAACGGGCCGCTGATCTCCATGCGCACCTGCTCGGTGCGGGCGTTGCGCAAAGCATCCAGCAGATAGCGGTTATTGAAGCCGATCTCTACCTCGTCGCCCTCGCAGGCGGCGCTGAACTCGTCCACCACGCGGCCGAGGTTGGTCTGGCAGCGCACCACGACTTTACCCTCTGTAAAGGAGATGCGGAGAGGATTTTTTAAACGTTCTGTAATAATCAGAGAGGCGCGCTCGATGGTGGAGATAAAATCCTTGGTGTCGATGGTCACACGGGTGCGGCTTCCGGCGGGGATGACGTTGCGGTAATTCAGGAATTCGCCCTCGATCAGGCGGCTCATGATGGTGTAACCGGCGGTGGTGAACACCACATAGCGGCGGTTGGCACTGATGTGCACGTCCTCTTCGTCATCGTTGGCCAGCAGGTGGGAGACCTCGGTCATGGTTTTGCTGGGCACGATGATGCGGATGTCCTTCACGGCAGTGATGGGGCGCTCCACGATGGCAAGACGGTAGCCGTCCAGCGCCACGATGGTCAGCTTGTCCAGCTCGATCTCGAACAGTTCGCCGGTGTGGGCGGGTTTTTTCTCGTCCTGACTGACGGCGTACAGGGTGCGGTCGATCATATCCCGCAGCACGCCGGTCTTGATGGTCAGGGTCTGCTCCGCGCCGGTGTTGGGCAGATCCGGGAAATCGGTGGCCGGCATGGACTGGATCTCGAACTGTGCCACGCCGCTCTGGATGGTGGTCTTGCCGTTATCGGCAGCCACGATGCTGATCTGACCTGCCGGCATCCGGCTGATCATGCTGCTGAGCAGCTTTGCGTTCAGCACGATCTCGCCCGGCTCCTTGATGTTGGCTTCGATGGTAGTCACGATGCCCATTTCCAGATCGTAGCCGGTCAGGGTGAGCTGAAAGCCCTCGGCCTTCAGCAGAATGCCCTCCAGCACCGGGATGGACGAGCGCATGGTGACAGCTTTGGAAACGCCGTCGATGGCTGCACTGAGCAGTGTTTTATCGCAGACGATGTTCAAAACAGTATCTCTCCTTTTTTCACACTTCCGGCTTGATCCCTGCCCTTTGGGCTGCTGCCGGAAGGCAGTAATATATTGAACTTGTTGTAGTAACCGTAGTAGGGGGTGGGGAAGATGTTGAAAACCCGGAAATGTCTTGCCGGGATGCGGGGCTTTGGCTTTCCACAGGGTTGTGGAAGGCTCGTGAAGGAAATGTTGAAAGGTGGGGAACGGTGTTTCTTTCCACAGCCGATGTGAACAACTGATGTTGAATGTTGAAAACTAAGTGGAAAGTGTGGAAAGCTTCGCCTTTTTGCCACAAGATATAGGCTTATTTTCCCCTTTTTGTTCCGTTTTCTCCCCATATTTTGGGGTCACACCCTGAAATGAGTATGACTTTTGCCCGGTTTTCCCCGGTTTACGCCTTCACGTTCTTGATGATATCGCTCACAGTCTCCCTCAGATGCTGGTCGTTCTTCATGTCCCGCTCCATGGTCTTGAGGGAGTAGACGATGGTGGAGTGGTCGCGGCCGGAGAATTCCCGCCCGATCTCCTCCATGCTCATGCCGGTGACCTCCCGCAGGATATAGATGGCCACGCGCCGGGCGGAAGCCACATTGGCGTTGCGCTTGGTGCCCCGGATGTCGGCAGGGGACACGTTGAAGGTGCGGGACACCTCGCCGATGATCTTTTCGATGGTCACCGGCACCGGCTGGGTCTCGTTGAGGATATCCTTGATGGCGTTCTGCGCCACGCTGATCACCGGCTGGATGCCCTCCAGCATATAATAGGCGTTCAGCTTTTTCACCGCGCCTTCCAGCTGGCGGATGTTGTTTTTCAGGTGGTTGGCAATGAACTCTGCCACGTCCTCGGGCAGGTCCAGATGCAAAAGCTCTGCCTTGCGCTTCACGATGGCAACGCGGGTCTCAAAATCCGGCGGCTGCACATCGGCGGTCAGACCCCACTCAAAGCGGGTGCGCAGACGCTCCTCCAAGCTCTTGATCTCCTTGGCGGGGCGATCGGAAGCGATGACGATCTGCTTGTGGGCATCATGCAGGGAGTTGAAGGTGTGGAAGAACTCTTCCTGCGTGGACTCCTTGCCCGCGATGAACTGGATATCGTCCACCAGCAAAAGGTCTGCCACGCGGTACTTCATGCGGAAGTCCTCGGTGCTGCCGGCGCGGATGGCGGCGATCAGCTCGTTGGTGAACTGCTCGCAGGTGACATACATGATGACAAAATCGGGGTGGGTGCGCTTGATCTCGGTCTGAATGGCGGTCAGCAGATGGGTCTTGCCCAGACCGGAGCCGCCGTAGATGAACAGGGGGTTATAGGCCCCGGAAGGGTTTGCCGCCACAGCCTGCGCAGCAGCAAACGCAAACTGGTTGGACGGCCCCTTGATGAAGTTTTCAAAGGTGAATTCGTAGTTGCCCTGCGGAGAGGCGGGGTTTGCCTCGTACTGCTGGGCCAGCACCACCTCGTGGGGCGGGGTGCTGGGCACCACAAGGGTGATGTCCACATCAAAACCCAGCACGGACTTGAAGGCCTCCTTGAGCAGGCCGAGGTACCGGTCGGTGACGATCTTGCAGATAAAATCGTTGCGCACCGACAGGGTGATATGGCTGGAGTCCTCAAAGCTGATGGGCTCCAACCCGTCGATATAGAGATTGTACGTTGGCTCGGCCATCTGCGCCTTGCAGTACATCTGGGCCGCTTCTAAAACGTCCTTGAAAGAATCCAT